>JBBRPA010000012.1:0-71902 GCA_038228695.1 Chthoniobacterales bacterium | reverse complement strand
GCCTAATCATTATAGAAAAACAAAAGGAGAGGGATGAAGCGCCGTAGGTGCGACCTCTGGTTTTCGGAGGCTTACCGTTAGATGTCGGTCCTACGGACCTCTGGTTCTTACCCGCTGAGTTTCTATAAATAGGTCAAACCTAAAGGTTGCAAGGAACCAAACATAAGACCATTTGCAGTGGGCAAACGGTGTTAGTGACTCCTTGATCCCCTACTCGTGTCACTTCGCGTTCATTTGCCTGGTTGAAATAATTGCAGGAAACTTTCGACGATGGGTTTAATCTGCGTGGACGATCGTTTCGGCGAGACGCCAAAACCCGCAGGCGGGACGCCCGCACTACCCAAGACCACAGCCTCCTCGCTGTCCCGTCGTTTCTTAAAATGCCCGGTGCATCGATAGACCTCTGAACTCAGAATACGGCTGCGCCCAGCCCAAATAGTTAGTCGTCGCGTCGCTTCCGAAGAAAGCGCAGGAAGAGTTATCCTAACGAATCGCGGCCCAGACGCGATGAACGTCGTCGTGCTCATCGAGCGCGTGAAGAAATTCGCCCGCCTCGGCCTGTTGCTCTTCCGTTAGCGTCGGAAATTGCTTCGCGGTGTAGCCAATTTCGCTCGTCACCACAGTCCATCCGTTGGCAGCCAGCCATTTCGTCGCGGCCGCCGTCTCGGTCCGTTCCGTGATGAACCGGGCCCCCGTGGAATCAGCCGGAATGTCGTCGTTCTGCTCGTGGGTGAGGGACTCCACTTCATTCGCGCCGGCCTCGATGGCCGCTTCTTCAAGGTCCACTCCCGCGTTGGAGGTGTAGGCCTCAACCAGCCCGACGTGATCAAAGAGAAATTTATTACTGCCCGGTGTCCCGAGCTGGCCTTTTTTGAAAAGTAACCGAATCTCCGGCGCGGTGCGGTTGTTGTTATCGGTCATCACTTCGACAATCACCGGAATCTTGTGCGGCGTGTAGCCCTCGAAAACGATGTGATCGAGAATGAGTTTATCGTCACCGATGCCGGCGCCTTTTTTTACGGCGCGTTCAATGACATCACGAGTGACGGAGGCGCGGCGACCTTTTTCGATCGCAGTGAAGAGGCGGGCGTTTCCATCCGGATCGGCACCGCCGAGTTTCGCGGCGACCATGATTTCCTTCACCAGTTTCCCGACAACCTGACCCTTCTTCTGGTTGACGACTTCACGTTTTGCTTGCAGCCATTGGCGACCCATAAGGTGGGTATTTTTCACGGATTCCACCGCCTCTGCAATGTCTATGTTTGCCGAAAAAAACGTCAGGCCCGGCTTTCCAACTTGGCGCACCGGAACTTTTCCTATCCAATCGGCGCATGTCCCACGAGAGCTACACCGTTTACTTTGCTGGCGAACTTTTTAGCGCGAAACATCTCCAGGGCAATGTCCTTCTCGCCGAGGAAATCCACCGGCAGTCGGTGGGCCGGTTTGTTCCGGTCGTTCCGCAAAACTTAGAGCAGCGCGAGACGACGGCGCACGCGATTCGCGATCAGGATATCCGCACCTGCGTGGCTTGTGATGTCGGTATTTTTCACTACGACGGACCGGAGTTGGACTCGGGGACGGTAGTGGAGTTTTTGTTTGCCAAGTTTGCCGATATTCCGTCGGTGCTCTTGCGGACCGACTTCCGCAAAGGCGGCGATCAGGGGAGCGATCCGTGGAATTTGATGACGAGCTTTTTCCCGCGCACCGAGGTGGTGACACTGGATGCAATGGCGATTTACAAGGAGGCGTTTGCCGAAAATAACGCCCCGGCCGCAGACCTGCTCACATCGAAGGCGGGCAGTCTCGCGGCGGACGTGATGAACCAAGTCATCGCCCGGAAGGTCATTCCCGCGCTCGAACGAGTGCTGGCTCAGCCACCCGTGCTCGCCCGCGACAAAGCGGCGGCGATCTACGACTGGCTGGCGATTCTGCCGGGTTTTCGTGATGGCGCAGCGCCGAACGCCGCGTTCATGGCGGAGCAATTGCAGGCCAAACTAGCCCGGAAACTTCTCTGATCGGGAAAGTTTTCTGAACAAAACGCCGTTTCAACGGTCTGAGTTGCGGTGACTTCTATTGCCCTTCCAACGGTTCTTCGGTCGATTCTATCATGGTAAGCGCTTCCTTATTTGCTGGAAAAATTCCGTTCATTGGCCCAATCTCCGCTCCCACCCAAAAGCGGGAGGAAACCATGGACCCGATTCCCACCGAAGACAGTGTGCTTGTTTCCCGCACCCAAGCGGGAGATTCGGCAGCGTTCGATGCGTTGATCCTGAAATATACCCAGCGGCTCTACGGGTTGGTTTACAACATGACCTCGAACCACGAGGACACGAACGATCTGTTGCAGGATATTTTTTCGAAGGCCTACCGCGCGATCGGCGGATTTCAGGGCAAATCGAGTTTCTACACTTGGCTGCATTCGATCGGGGTGAACATGACGATCAATTTTTTGAAAAAGCGGGGTCGCCGTTTCCACATGAGCCTCGACGACATCGACGGCGGCATTCAGAACGACAAGGAATTCATCGAACTCACGTCCAACTCCAATCCGGTTCGCGATAACGACTTGTTGGAGCTCCAGCAAAGATTGAACATGTCTTTGCAGAAGCTGTCGAATGAACACAGGGCAGTCGTGACCATGTTTGATATCCAAGGAATGCCGCACGCGGAAATTAGCAAAATCCTCGGAGTCTCCGAAGGAACGGTTCGTTCCCGATTGTTTTACGCGCATCGCCAACTCCAGAATTACCTCGAAGAATTTCGCAAAAACTAAACCCACATCGAATCCATGGACGACGAATTTAAGGAACTGCAAACCCTGCTCAGGCTCAAGAAATACGAGCAACCGCCCCAAGGCTTCGAGAGCTACAGCGAGCGTTTCTTAAAGGAATTTCACCGTCGCCAGCGCTGGGAGGCCTCCCGCAAGACGGGCTTTGCCGCCCTCTGGGAAAGCACCGCCGAATGGATGGAAAACTTCACCGTTCCACGTTACGCCTACGCTCTCACCCTCGCGGTCTTTGGCGCAGCCGCCTTGGCCATCAACGGTTTGCAGCCAGCCGATCGCGTCGAAACGTTGGCCGCGGGTCAGTCGTTCGCACCAGTCGCCGTTTCCGCGCCGCGCTCTGCTCTCGCTTTGAACCGCCCGCTGGATCTCTCGGATTTGGAAGTGCAATCGCAGCTTAATCTTGGAAATTCCGCCACCGGGGGCGATGTCCAGCCGCGCTACATTCTCGATGCGCGCCCGGCGAGTTACGATGCTTCGTTCAGCTTCTAAGCTCAGCCGAGCGGGCTGGAGTTTCTGCATGTCTCCGCGAGTTTTGACGGCTGTCTGTGGCCTGCTCGTTGCCGGCGGCATCCCGCTTCAGGCGGAAGACAACGTGCTTTCCTCGATGACCGAGGCCGTCCAGACGGTGTTCCAAAATGCCCGGGGCGCCGTGGTTAAAATTCGCGCTGACGACAAGCACGGTCGCTGTGTCGGCAGCGGATTCTTCATTGATCCCAACGGCACGCTCTACACAACCTACGCCGTGGCCGGGGAATCGACTAACATCATCGTCGAATCGGGCGATCGGAAATTGACCGCTACGCGTCTGCTGGCCGATCCTCGGAGTGGAATCGTGTTGCTTAAGGTCGATACCAGCACCCCTTTTCTCTCAATCGGAAAATCTGCCGACCTAGCCATCGCCTCGCCGGTCGTCACGGTTGGTTATCCAATGGACCTACCGGTCACTCCTACGCTCGGTTTCATCGGTGGATTCGACCTGAAGTATCTCAATCGCTATTTCAGCACCACCCACATTCGGGCCAACGTCTCCGTGCAGCGCGGCGAAAGCGGCGCGCCGCTCATTAACACCAAAGGTGAGGTTGTCGGCATCTTGATCAGCGGACTCGACGGCGGCTCTGCCTGTTACGCGCTGCCCATCGAAGCGGCGGAAAAAATTCGCAGCGATTACGTTCGTTATGGCGGGGTGCGGCACGGTTGGATCGGCATCACCGTGAGCAAGTCGCCCGAGGAGCACGAAGGTTCAGTCGTCCTGATTGACGGACTAGTGGACGATACGCCCGCCGCCCAATCCGGTATCCGCAAAGGCGACACCCTCTTGCGCATTGGCCACGTCGCCGTCGCGCAACCCGAAGACGTGCTCAACGGCTCCTTCTATCTAACCTCCGGAGAAAAAACATCCGTCGAGGTTATCCGCGATGGACAGCATCTTACATTCAGTGTTTCTGCGGCCGAGCATCCTAATAGCGAGAGCGCTGAATCCGCCCGAGCGATCACTCAATCGGATTTCGGAGGCACTTTTAATCTGACCTCCGGGCACTAGATTTCCATCAGCGAACCGAAGTCCGGATCGAACAGCCGCTTGTAGGTTCGAATAGCGAATCCATCCGTCATCCCGGCGAGATAATCGCACATCACGCGCACCCGCAGCGCCGCACTTTTTTCCTGCCGGATCGATTTCTCCACCGTCGCCGGGAAGAGCGAAAATTCCGCCGCGTCCGGGTCGGTCGCAAAGGTTAGAAACGCCTCAAAAATCCGCTCGAGAATCCGGTCGCCCTTGTGCTCGAGTTGGCGCAGTTGCGGACTCCAAAAGACCAGCTCCCGCGCGACTCGTTTGTAAAATTCCGCCTCTTCCCGGATCTCGCTCGCGACCTCCAGCCGAAACCGGTGCCGATGGGTGAGGGGACTCAGGAAATTTTCCGATTCTTCGAGCGACACCGCGTGAATGTATTCGCCGACTTTCCGGCCGAAAATGGGCTCGGGCCGCCGGGAATGAATCACTCCTAACAATAACTCGAGCGCGGTCGTTTCCAGTGCGCCGAGCTTTTGGCCGCCGGCCCAGGATTCGACCGTTTCCAGCCGGAGAAATCCGCCATTGATGCAATCGACCAAATCATTCAGTGAGTAGGCTGTGTCATCGGCCCAGTCCATGATCTGGCATTCGATGCTGCGCAGGCTATTCCGGGCTTTTCCCGGGGCGAGCGATTTTGGCCAGGACTGACCGCCGAGCACCCAAGTTAGCAGGTCCGCGTCCGCGTCGTAGATGTAGTGATTTGTTGCCCCGGCGGCATCGGAGAAAAGCGTTTTGTATTTCAGGATGCCGTCCGCAAAAGCCCGCGTCGGATTCAATCCGCGCCGGCCAGAGTCGCCGCTGTAAATCGTTCGTGCGATCATTCGCAAACTCTGGGCGTTGCCCTCGAATCCGCCGAAGTTCGCCGACATTAGCCGGTGCAGCGTCCGTTCACCAGCGTGGCCAAACGGCGGGTGGCCTAGATCGTGGGCGAGACATCCGGCCTCGACGAGATCGGGATCGATGAAAAAATCGTCGCGCAGCGGATCGCCTTTGCGCTTGAGAAATTGACAGATCGAACGCCCGATCTGCGCGACCTCGATCGAGTGGGTCAAACGCGTCCGATAGAAATCGTATTCGCCGGAAAGAAAAACCTGGGTCTTTGCCTGGAGCCGCCGGAAAGCCGCCGTGTAAATCACGCGGTCGCGCTCCACCTCGAAAGCCGAGCGGTAGGAATCGGTCGGCGGATGTCCGGTGTAAAGTTCCGTGTCGAACGCCGAGTAAAATTGATTCACCCAAGCAAGATAGCCGTCGTCCCGTTCTCCAGAAGCAAAAAAGTTTGCCGTGCGATGGCCAAAACGATTGAATCGGGGAGTGGAATTGCAAACCCTCGCCGCCCTCAAGCTCGCCGCTGAAACCCAACCGATCCCCGGTTGCGCCCACGTCCAGATCGAGGCGAACCAGCCTAAGCTCACCCGGGATGGGAAGCCGTTTCTCGAGCTGCATTTTCTCGATGCCACCGCTGGCATCACCCTCCGCGTCTGGAGCGATCATCCTGCCTATGCGGAACTCGCCGAGCGGGCCCCGGGGGAATTCCACGAACTGCGAGGGGAATTTTTCCGCAACGGAAATTATGGCGTTGATGTTAGAAAATTCGAGCTGCGTCCGCTCGCTGACGACGAGCGGGATACGCTCCTCGCGGGTCCGCCGGAAATCCGAGCGCGGCAACTGGCCGATTACGCAGAGATCGAGCGGCTCGTTGGCACGATGAACGATCTCCGCCTGCGGACGGTCTGCGGCATTTTTCTGTCCGATTTTGGTCCACGCTTTCAACGCAGCGCGGGAGCCCGTTTCGTCCACCACGCGCGCCGAGGCGGGTTGGTCGAGCACACCGCGCAAATGATGCGTTCCGCCGACGTCCTTCAGCAGGTTTATCCCTATCTCAACCGCGATCTGTTGCTGGCCGGCACTTTACTGCACGACATTGGTAAACTCTGGGAAAATCACGTGCCAGAAAATGGCTTCGGCATCGCGCTCGATGAACGCGGGGAATTGCTCGGGCATATCACGATCGGTGCGGAGTTGGTTAATTCCCTTTGGCGTAAAATGCAGCCGCAACTTGAGGACTGGAAAAACCTTGAGCCCTCCTCCGAGCTAGTCCGGATGCATCTGCTCCATCTCGTGGCCTCGCATCACGGCTCCCATGAATTTGGTTCACCCGTCATACCGAAGACCCCCGAGGCGGTTGCTCTGAACATGATCGATAACCTCGATGCCAAGTTGGAAATTTTTGCGCAGGGCTATCGTTCGCTTCCGCTCATCGCTCCACACATCCACGACAAGGTGCGCCCGCTAAACCATCACCTCGTCACGCCACTTCCGGAAGTTCCTCCAAACGCGGAGGAGGCAGCCCCGCCGCCCGCATCTCCCGAAGGGTAAACCCCCCCGATCGTTTGGCCATGCGTGCACCGCTTTCGTCGCGGACGAGCGGGGCGTGAAAAAACGCCGGGGTCGTCAATCCGAGCGCGCGATAAACCAGCAGTTGCCGGAAAGTCGATCGCACCAAGTCCTCGCCCCGCACGACTTCGCTGATCTCCATCGCTGCGTCGTCCACAACGACGGCGAGTTCGTAGGCCGGCAACCCGTCTTTGCGCCAGACCAGGAAATCGCCGAAGTCGCGCCCGGCCACTGCGCGTTGCCATCCGATCCGTTGATCGAAGAACGTTAGTTTCTCGCCATCCGGCACGCGAAACCGCCAGTTACTCGCCGCGGTTCCACCCGTCCGGCCACGGCAGGTGCCTGGATAAATAGCTTCCTCTTCGCCACCATGCGGAGCGCCGATTGCAGTGAGCACTTCTTTCCGCGAACAGACGCACGGGTAGATCGCGCCCGCCTCCTGCAATCGGCTCCAGGCCTCCGAATAATCCTGCGCACTTTGGTAAACTGGGTCGCCCTCCCATTCGAGTCCGCACCAGTGCAAATCTTCCAACGCGGCAGCGACATATTCCGGTTTGCAGCGGGCACGATCGAGATCGTCGATCCGCAGGAGGAGCGTTCCATTGGCGGATCGGGCCCGTTGCGCGGCCCGCAAAAAAGTCAGCGCGTGGCCCGCATGCAGGTAGCCCGTCGGCGAAGGGGCCAATCGACCACGATACGAGATCGGTTTCATTCCATTTCTGTAAAACGTCCTCCTGGGCCTGGCACATAGAGCTTTACAAATCCCAGTCGCTCCATTTCCACGAAATGCCGATCCTTCGCGTAAACTAAGCAACCCCGGCGCGCGGCGATCCCCACGATCATTGCATCCACCCAAGGCACAGTCAGGCCGGCGTTGCGCAGCCGTTGATAAAACTGCGCGGTCTGGTCCCAAAGTTTTTCCGACTCCGGTAAATAGGGAACCAGATCGAAAAGAGCGCGGATCCGCTTTTCTTCATGCGGCCGCGCCCCTCCGAGCACTTCCATTTTGACCGGCCCGCAGAGCACCGCGGCAAACTCGGCAACGAGATTTTCCACCGCGAGGCTCACGGCCAGATCGCCGTCACGCCGGAACAATTCAATCCAGACCGAAGAATCGACTAGAACCATGCGCGTTTATTTTCGGGTGGATTTACGATAAGTCACCGGGGCCGCCCCCGGCTCGGGATCGGCCGCCGCCTCGAGCTCGTCGTTGGTCTCGCCGTAATCGAGGGGATCTTCCCGCAACGCCCGGATCATCGCGACCGCCTTCTGCCGTTTCACAAACATCTCGGCCGCCTTGGCGATCGCCGCGCTCATCTTCCGCTCGCCAGTCATTTCCATGATCTGCTCGACGAGTTTGTTTTCCATTTCAACGCTGACTCTCATGAACCCATCTTACTGCCAAATGATGCAAGCACAAGAACTTTTGCATCATTTCGCCGATTATTTTTTCAAGAAAAGCTCTAAAAGACGCTGAACGTATCCTATGTTGGGGAGTTTTTTCAGTTCGATCGCCGCGCTTCCATCGCTTCCGGCGTTCAGTTCGATCCAAGTTCGTCCCGCTTTTGGCTGGCATGTGACGGAAGTTTCCGAACCGGGCGCGGGGGTCCATTCGCCAAACAGTTTCAGGCGGATTTTTCCCGGCGGACCGGCTTTTCCTGCGGAAAGGGTAATTCCGTCTTCGCCACTCCGGATCAGCACCACGCAAGGCTGACTGCTTCCGCTAAGGTAACCGGCGGAATTCATTCGGTCGCTGGGTCGTTCGATCGCGTAAGCCGTCGTCCGGGTGGCTGTGTCATAAACAATCAGTTCGTCGTCATCGTTCTCGGTAATCTGCAACGGAGCGAGCACTGGGTTGACCATGTCCCCGGCGATTCGCCCCATGTCGCTCGCGCTAGTTTTTGCAAATTCCAATCGGAAAGAGCGACGCGTCGATTCTGGGACAATAGTCGTCTCCTCTAGGGCGAAAACCCCTTCGGCTGGGTGGGCGCGCACGGTAAAATCCGGCTGGCTGGGAAAATAAAAACCGTCGCCATTCGCATCGACCAGCCAGGCGGGCTCAAGCAAAGGTTTGTCGTCGGCTGCATCCGCTCCCGCCCGCCCGAAATCCGTCCGCAGCGGCGTGCGATCAGGGCCGTTGACGAGGGTCTCCACGACCACGCGGCGAGTTTCGAAGGACAGCGTCAGCCGCAGGACATTACCAGTCTGCAGTTCAGTCACGACCGCTCCGGGCAACTCTGTTTTCCGGGTAACGTCCGATTCGCCTGCCCGCAAGGCGGAATTGGTGAGCAACCAACCCATTGTTAGAAAAATGACCAGCCCGCGCATTGCCTCGCAACATAGCAACGATTCGTCAGAGACGGCGGATGAATTTTTCATTCCAAAAACATCTTTCCCGGTTCATCTTGGCGGCATGGACTATTTCAACGACTGCACGGTGCTCATTACCGGTGCCTCCTCGGGCATCGGACGGGAATTCGCCTTGCAGCTCGCCCCCCACGCGGAGACCCTCATTATTGCTGCGCGACGACTCGACCGGCTCGACGAACTCAAAAAAGAAATCGCGGAACTGGTTCCGGAGGTGAATGTTTTGACCTACGGCGTGGATCTTGCCTCGGAGTCCGACACCGCGCAATTTCTGGAATGGCTCGATCGGCATGATCTCCAGGTGGATCTGTTAATCAACAACGCCGGCGTGGGCGATCACGGGCCTTTTGCGGACGGCAGTTGGGAGCGCATCGAGCAAATGTTGGCAGTGAACATCGCCGCGCTCACCCGGCTCACGCACGGCTTGCTGCCGACTATGATCCGCCACAACGAGGGCGCGATTCTCAACGTGAGCTCCGTGGCCAGTCTGCTCCCGGTTCCCTATCTAACGGTTTACGCCGCGACCAAGGCTTACGTGACCAGTTTCTCCGAGGGCCTTCGCGCTGAGCTGCGCGGGACGGGTGTTAGCGTCACCGCATTGTGTCCCGGGCCGGTGCCGACGGAGTTTGGGCAACAAGCCACCCGAACAGGCGAGAACGAGCAGTTCGATATGGGGACCCCGGGCTTGCTCTCGGTCGAGGCGGCCGAAGTGGCCCGCGCTGGATTGCTCGCGGTCGCTGGAAATCGGCCGCGTGTCGTCCCGGGCGTTGCGATGTGCCTAGTCGCGCTCGCGCTGGCCATCATTCCGTTTTTCCTCATTCGCCCATTTCTGGGTCTGCGCCGCTTGAAGGCCTCCGAAGAATTATGATTCACATCACACTAGTTTACTATTTTGTCTTTGCCTCTCTCACTCAGATTGGTGGGGTAATGGGGTTTGTTCGTGCGAAAAGTCAGGCCTCGCTGATTGCCGGTCTGATCTCCGGCGCACTCCTTGATCTGGCTGGCGCGTTGCTGGTCATTTTTCCGGCCAGCCCAAAAATTGGCTTAGTAACCGGCGGAGTAGTTAGCTTGCTTCTGCTGGGCCGTTTTGCACCCGCTTTTTTCAAGACCAAAAAACTTTTCCCCGCGGGCATGATGTTTTTTCTAGGCACCGCCAGCGTGATCCTGACCCTCGTCGCTTGGGCAGGGATCTAGCATTTCGATCGCATGAGACGGAATCACTGGTGGGCCCTAATTTCTTTGTTTCTGGTCGGGCTCGCCTCCTGCACAAAACCGCCTCCGCCGCCTCCAATCGTCGCGCTTCCCACACCCACTCCGGTGCCGGTCGCGGCCACGCCCCCACCGATCGTCTGGCCTACGCCGGTGCCTGTGCCAACTGCGTTACCGGAAGCCTTCGTGCCGCGCCGCTCGTATGACACCGCAAAGCTCTTTAACGGCCTAGAAATCATCAACCACCTGCAAAGTGTCCCCGGTGGAATCGCCCCGCTCGAACGTGAGCTGGACAACAGTTTCTCTGTGGACATCTCGCTCAAGGTGAAGGTGCCCGCGCCAATGACCTCCCCGGAAGATTTCGCGAAGGCGAATCCAAAACTAAGCGAAGCGTTACCCATGCTGCCCGCCCTGCTCGCCGGTGCCCACGTCTCGCCCTATTACCACTACATCTACGCGCAAAAAGTAAAGTCGCTCCAGCAGGACATGCGCAATCTGGCGGACATTCTATCGCGGCATAATTTCTTCGATTGCGGCACCATTCTCGAGCTAACCAACCCGGCGACGAAGCGCCGAGCGCTCCTGCTCCAGGCGGACATGGATGTGGTCGCCGATGGCTCCGACTCCGATCGCTTTCTCGAAGTGGACGGCACGAGCATGCACTACCAACCGTTTACTAGCTACCGCTGGAAAAAGCGCACCGCCGTGCCGAGCCAGTTTCTGGAGCCGAAGAAAGCTAACATCGTCTCCGCGCAAAAGGAACTCGCCGGACCCACGCTTCCGCCTGAGCGCGAACAGACCCTGCGCGCGTCGATCGCGACTAACAAACTTGAGATCGCGGACTTGCAAACTTTCAGTTTCCTGATCGCAAAAGCCGATCCGTTTGTCGTGCTGCCCGGCTTCATGCTCCGTGATAAATCCCTGCCTTTCTGCCCTCGTGTTGGTGATTACGTGGCCGTTATTTACAACGACAAAATTTACCCCGCGATCTTCGGCGACGTGGGGCCGAATGTGAAAGTCGGAGAGGCCTCACTGCGGATAGCGACCGCGCTCAACCTCAAAGCCACTGCCTACCTCCGGCCCACGAATAAACTCGATGTTAGCTATTTGATTTTTCCACGCTCAGCCGATCCCGAAGCCGGCCCGCCGGACTATGAGAAATGGCGCACGCGCTGCGTCGAACTGCTAGCGGACCTCGGTGCGACGAACGTGAACGTGGAGCGCTGGGAAAACATTCTCCCGCCATTACCTACCCCAACTCCGATGTCCACCCCGGACGCCGCCCTCGCTCTGCCCACTCCGAAAAGTCTCGAAAATCCCGTTCCCTCTCCGACTCCCTGATTTAGAAATCCGCCAACCTCATGACCACAACCAACTCCTTCACCCCGCCCATTGTTAGTGAGATTGCTTCCGGTTCGGCTCACGAAGCCTGTGAGCGGCTCGTTCGGCTTTCACCGGCGGAAGCTGCTTCACTTTTGGCTAGCGCGCATGTTCTTCGCCGGAACGAAATTTTCTCGCTGCTTCCTAAAGAAAAACTGGAGGCGATGATCGCCGCCGCGCCTGAAGAACTAGCTGCGCATTGGCGGGCGAGCTTAGATTTTCCGGAGGAATCTATCGGGCGACTGATGGAGCCGCCGGTCGCCGTCTTCAGCCCCGAAGTGACCGTGGGGCAGGCGACCGAGGAATTGCGGGAGATTACTCGGAAAGCTTTTGTGACCTATGCCTTTACCACCGATGAAGATGGGAAACTGGTCGGCATAATCGTGATGCGCGAAATGCTGCTCGCTAACCCGAGCCAAAAACTCTCGGAGATTACTCTGGCGAATCCTTTTTTCCTCACTCCAGAGATGGAATTAACCGATGCGATGAAGAAAGTGCTCAATCGCCATTACCCGGTTTATCCCGTTTGCTCACAACAGGGGATGTTGATCGGGTTGGTTCGCGGCTCGACGTTGTTTGAGGCGCAGGCAGTGGAACTTTCCGCCCAAGCGGGATCGATGGTCGGTGTGGATAAGGAGGAACGCCTCGCGACCTCGTGGCAGCAAAGTTTGAAGTTTCGGCATCCCTGGTTGCAGCTCAACTTGTTGACCGCGTTTGTCGCAGCGGCAGTGGTCGGCGCGTTCGAAGACACTCTGGAGAAGGTGGTTTTGCTCGCAGTTTTTTTACCTGTGATGGCAGGCCAATCGGGCAACACCGGGTGCCAGGCACTCGCGGTGGCCTTGCGGGCCATGACGCTAGGGGAGTTACAAACCGGGAAGGAGAAACTCGCCATGCTGAAGGAGGCGATTCTCGGTTTCTGCAATGGCGCGCTCGTTGGTATTTCGGCCGGCCTCGGAATGTATGTTTACGCGCGGATGCAGCACCATCCGGAGCCGGCCAAACTCGGGTTGATCGTTTTCGTGGCCATGATCGGCAGTTGCCTGATCAGCGGTATTTCCGGGGTGCTTGTGCCAGTGACGTTGAAAAAACTGGGCGCGGACCCGGCGACAGCCTCAAGCATTTTCCTAACTACCGCAACCGATGTCGCCAGCATGGGGTTGTTCCTTGGGCTGGCAACGATTTTCCTTTAGGAAAAGGGCCGCCCGCATGGAATCGAATGCTCGAAACCACCACCCTGAATAAAGCGTTACTGTTTGACGTCTTTCCAGCCATCCATTAGCCATTAAGACGCCATGCTACGCTTTGTTTTCGCCCTCGCTTTCCTTGTCACGTCCGGAGTCGTTTTCGCCCAGGAGCCTGCGACCATCACCGTGCAAAAAGGGGCCCAGCTCAACGCCCACATCAGCGGCATTAGCGGCGGCGAGGGCGCCAAAGCGACTGGGGTGTTGGCGAACGATT
This sequence comes from Chthoniobacterales bacterium, assembly GCA_038228695.1. Classification (GTDB taxonomy): domain Bacteria; phylum Verrucomicrobiota; class Verrucomicrobiia; order Chthoniobacterales; family DASVRZ01; genus DASVRZ01. The sequence continues at coordinate 58,739 of JBBRPA010000012.1, read as the reverse complement.
TGACCCTTTCCGGCGCGTTTGCCCTAGGCGGAACGGACAGCGCGAATTTCATCATCAGCGGGACCTTTTCCGGCGGACAGTTGCAAGGTCGCGTGGTCGATCGCTCCGGCGGAACCGTGCTGGAAAAGAGCTACTCGGGCGATCTTCGCTCGGCGGTGCATCAGTTTGCCGACGAAACCGTCGAGACCGTCACCGGCAATGCTGGGATCGCCACGACCAAACTCGCCTTTGTTTCCAACGCTTCCGGGAAGAAGGAAATTTACACGTCCGATTACGACGGCGCCAACGTCCGACAACTCACCCGCGATGGAGGAATCAGCGTCAGCCCGGCGCTCTCGCCGAATGGCCGTGAACTGCTCTATACCGGCTATCAAAGCGGCTACGCCGACATCTACAAAATCGATCTCGGCAGCGGCGCCCGCACCCGCATTGTGAAGTCGCCCGGGACCAACTCCGGTGCTTCGTTTTCACCCAACGGGAGTTCTTTTGCAGCAACCCTGAGTAAGGATGGTAACCCGGAGCTTTACCTGCTCGGCAGCGGCGGCGGCGGCCGACGCCTGACCAACACCCGGACTTCCGAATCCTCCCCGTCGTTTTCGCCCGAGGGATCGGAACTGGTTTACTCGTCCGATGTAAGCGGTCAGCCGCAACTTTACCGGATTTCGGCCAGCGGCGGCACCGGCACCCGACTCGCGACCAGTTATGGATATTGCACGGAGCCGAATTGGTCGCCCGACGGCAAGAAGATCGCGTTTAACGTCCGCAATAACGGCAATTTTGCAGTCGCAGTTTACAGCCTCGGCTCCGGCTCGACGCGTGTCGTCAGCAGCGGCGACGATGCGGAAGATCCGGTCTGGGCGCGAGACTCCCGCCACCTTTTCTTTGCCCAAGACCGCGCGGTTTATCTCCTTGACGTCCAGACCGGCAAACAAGTTAAAGTTATAACTGGTCTCGGTAAGATTTCCGAACCCACCGCCTCACGTTAATGCCTACGCTTCCTATGATGTCTCTCACTCCGAAAACGATCCTCAATGTCCTCTGCGCGGGCTCGCTCGCCCTCAGCCTCAGTTCTTGCAAAAAAGGTAATAAGGCCGGCGACCAATACGCAGGCGTGGATGGGGATTATGTCAACGGCACTCCGCTGCCTGACCGCCCCGGCGATGGGGCCTCTTTCATGAGCGCCAATGTGGATAAGACGCAATTTCAGCCGGTTCGTTTCGGCTACGACAGCGCTGAGGTCTCCGCCAGCGAATCGGGCACGATCGAAAGCCTCGCGAGCTTTCTGAAGTCTGGATCGAAAACCGTGATTCTGGCCGGATTCACCGATGAACGCGGCACCGAGGAATACAATCGTAGCCTTGGCGAACGCCGGGCTCAAGCCGTCCGCAACGCCCTGATCGCGCAAGGCGCAGGCGCAGGCTCGATTCAAACCGTCAGCTTCGGCGAGGAAATGCCAGCCAGCTCTGGGTCCGGTGAGGATGCCTGGGGCCAAAATCGCCGGGTTGAAATCGGTGTGGTCAAGTAGCTGTTTCTCTGCTACCTTTCCTCTCATTCAATCGTTAGAAACCCATTTAAAATCATGGCTAAATTTTTGATCACCGAAGACAAAAGAGGAGAATACCGTTGGAAACTCGTTTCCAGCAACGGTCAGACCATTGCGACTTCCGGAGAAGGTTACAAAGCGAAAGAAAGTTGCGTCAGCGGCATCGAAGCCGTCAAGAGAGACGCAGGCACAGCAGACGTCTTCCAAGTTGTTGAAGATTAAAGTCTGCGCATACAACCTGGGAGCCCGGAAGGTTCCCGCCATCGGAGACCGTCTCTTGTCTTCAAGAACTGTTTCCACATTATGAGTTTTCAAGATTTGGGCCTCTCCGAGGTCGTGCTTACTGGCGTGCAATCCATGGGTTATGTTGACCCCACGCCGATCCAATTGCGGGCGATCCCAGTTGTCCTGAGTGGACGCGATCTCATCGGCTCCGCGCAAACCGGTACCGGCAAAACCGCTGCCTTCGCCCTCCCGATTCTGACCAAACTAGGCGGCCATCAAAGGGCTCCCCGCTGCCTCGTCCTCGAACCCACGCGCGAGCTCGCCCTTCAAGTCGAGACCGCTTTCCGAGATTACTCCCGTTTTTCCGATTTGCGCGTCACCTCGATTTACGGCGGAGTCGGTTACGGTAAACAGCGCGACGACTTGAAAGACGGCGTAGATACCCTCGTCGCCACGCCCGGGCGTTTACTCGATCACATTTCCCAAGGCAGTATCGATCTTTCCAGTATCGAACTCCTCGTTCTCGACGAAGTGGATCGGATGCTCGATATGGGCTTTCTACCCGATGTTAGAAAAATTATCGAACACTGTCCAAAACAACGGCAGACCCTCTTCTTTTCTGCGACGCTCCCACCTGAGATTGAGCGTCTTACCACCTGGGTGCTGAAGGACCCGGAGGTGATCGAAATCGGCGTCCGCCAATCGGTCGCCGACACCATTTCCCATGCGTTTTATCCGGTTGCCCTCGACCAGAAATACGATCTGCTCTCCGCCCTGCTTGAGCGGACTAACTACGACAGCGTGCTGATTTTCAGCCGCACCAAACATGGCGCCGACGCAATCGCGGGTCGCCTAAAATCCGAGAAACACTCCGTCGCGGTGCTCCACGCCAATCGCACGCAAAACGAGCGGATCGAGGCGCTCGAAGGTTTCAAATCGGGCAAATACGAGGTCATGGTTGCCACCGATATTGCCGCGCGCGGCATTGATATCGCCGGGGTTAGCCACGTTGTTAATTACGACATTCCGCAACATCCGGAAGACTACGTTCACCGCATCGGGCGGACCGGTCGCGCCGAACGGGTGGGCGACGCCTTCACTCTAGTCTGCGCCGAGGAAGTCGCCGCTATGCAGGACATCGAGCGTTTCATCGGGAAGAAGGTCCCGCGCCTCAAACTCGAGGGCTTCCCGTATCTCTACACCGCGCTCTTCGACGAGGCGCGGAATAGCAGCCGCACCGCTGTCAAAGGTGTTCGGACCGGCCGCGGCATGTCCTTCGGTCGCCACGGTAAACGTTGATTCGACCGCTTTTTCTGCCGGTGCAACGCGGGTGGAGTTTCCGTGTGGTGTGGAATTTTGACGATTTTTTGCTCCGCAGGTTGAGAAACGCGGCGAGCCGTTCATAATGCTCCGCGCATGAGCGCGCCAACGGTCCAAACCAGCACGCGGCGAAATCTGTTTGGGATTCTCGCCTATCTCGGAGCTTATCCGCGACTCGTTTTCTACGTATACGGCCTGCTCATTCTCACCATTAGCGCGGAGCTGGTTCTTCCCCAGGTGTTGGGTCACGCCATCAGCGCGCTGCGTGATCATCTGGCCCACGGCGCACCGTTCCAGCCGTTCTATTTTGCGGCGATCTACCTCGGCATTTCGATCGCTCGCGAAACCATGCGCCATGTCCTCGGGCCGTTCCGCAGTCGACTAATTCAGGACACGCTTGCCGACATTCGCGGAGACATCTACGACGCGATCCAGTGGCTGCCGTTCAGCTTCCATGATGCTAACAAAACCGGCGACCTCATCTCCCGGTCCACCAGCGACATTATGCGGTTGCAGGATTTTCTCTTTGCCTGCTTGTTCCTAACTGTTGACATCACCTTGTCGATCGGCGTTTCCGTAACCCTTACGTTTCTTGCGAGTCCGGTGCTCGGATGGACCTTGCTAGCGGTGCTCACCCCTGTCATTTGCTTGATCGCCTACTACGCGCGCGTCCTCCATCCGCGCTGGTTGGCTGTGCATGACCGCCATGCGGAAATGAACACCGTCATTCAGGAAAACATTGCAGGGGTCCGAGTCGTCAAGGCCTTTGCCTCCGAGGAACGCGAGGTGGCGAAATTTCGGATGCGCAGCAGCGCTTTTTACGGTGCCATGGTGGATACGGTTAGCTACTGGGCTTCCCGGGTGCCTCTGGCGCAGTTCATTTACGGGTTGAGCTTCCCGCTCATGCTCTGGCTCGGCGGGCGCCAGGTCATCGCGGGCACCCTCCCGATCGGCACGCTGGCCACGATCATTTTCTATCTCCTCGCGATCACCAACCGCATCAATCTGATTGGCAACTTCACCAACGTCATGCAGAACGCGAGCGCCAGCTCCGAGCGCATTCTCGCCATCATCCGGCAGACTCCCGCGATTGTGAGTGGGCAGAGTCCGTTACCGGTTGGAAATGGGGCGGTTCGTTTTGAAAATGTTAGCTTTGCCTACCAGGAAGGCCGAGCGTCGCTGACTAACTTTTCGTTGACCGTTGCGCCAGGCGAAACCGTGGCGCTGGTTGGCCCAACCGGTTCCGGAAAAACCACCGTAGTTAATCTCATTCCGCGATTCTACGAGGCAACCTCGGGAAATGTGCTCGTGGAAAATATCAACGTGCGTGAACTTAGCCTGGCAGGTTTGCGCCGGTCGGTCGCGGTGATCTTTCAGGAAACATTTCTCTTCAGCGGGACTGTGGCCGAGAACATTGCCTTCGGCCGACCCGAAGCGACAATGGACGAAATCATCGACGCGGCTCGAGCGGCGCAAGCACATGAGTTTGTTAGTAAGCTCGAGAGTGGTTACGACACCTTCATCGGCGAGCGCGGCACCTCGTTGAGCGGCGGCCAGAAACAACGCCTCGCCATTGCCCGCGCATTCATTATGAACCCACGCATCCTCATTCTCGATGATGCCACGGCTGCGGTCGATCCCGAGACCGAGCGGCTCATTCGCCAAGCTATGTGGAAGCTCACGGAAAACCGCACCACTTTCATCATCGCCCACCGTTTTTCCACCGTGAAGCACGCGCAAAAAATTGTCGTGCTCGATCATGGCCGCATCGCCGAGCAGGGCACGCACCGAGAACTGATCGCGGCAAACGGTGCCTACACCCGGCTTTTTGCAACGCAAATGGGAAGGGAGGACGACCATGCCAGCTCCTGACCCGCTCCTCGAGGAGGAATTCGAAATGCGCCCGATGAACGGCGCGTTGCTCACCCGCCTCTCCTTCTACCTTCGGCCGTATCGTGTTGCGGTGATTCTCAGTTTGCTTTCCTCGGTCGCGGTCGTCGTCTGCCAACTCCTCGGGCCGCGCTTCATTCAGATGGGAATTGATCGCTACCTGAGTCATGCCGGCGATGTTTCCGTCGCCATGCACGGATTGTTAGTCATCAGCGGGATCTATCTTGTTAGTCTCGTGTTCACCTGGATTTTTTCTGTAACTTATGTTCGGCAATCCTTCCGCGCCGGGCAGGGCGCAATCAACGATTTGCGGGAGGCCGTCTTCCGCCACATCCAGGCGCTTTCGTTGAGCTATTTCGATCGCACGCATCAAGGCCGGATCATTTCTCGCGCAGACTCGGACATGACCTCGATGCAGGATGTTCTAACCAATGGCGCAAATCAGTTAGTCACCTGCGTGCTTACTCTTGTCGGCGTCCTTGTTCTGATGTCTGGCTACGACTGGCGTTTGTGCGCGGCGGTCTCTGTGGTCCTGCCGATGTTGTTTTGGTTGACCTACTGGTTTCGGACCACCGTCCTCCACTCCTACCGTCTTCAACGCGCTGCGCAGTCGCGTATCACTGCCGCTGTGGCGGAGAACGTGAACGGCATTCGCGTGGTCCAGGGATTCGCGAGACAGGAAAGAAACTTCGACGCCTTCGAATCGCTTAACCGCGAATATGCCGGCCACGCTTACCGGACCGCCCGTCTTTTCCACACCTACCTGCCCGGGATGGGATTGATCGCCGGGCTGGGCACCACGATCATTTTGGCCTATGGCGGAACGCTGGCCGTTCGCAAGGAGATCACGCCCGGTGAACTGGCCGCGTTTTGCATGTACTTGGGAATGTTTTTTGGACCGGTGCAAGCCATGGGCGAGTTGCTCAACCAGACGCTTTCTGCCGCAGCCAGCGCGGAGCGTGTTTTCCAATTGCTCGATACCGCGCCCGAGATTAGCAACGCCCCGAAGGCTCGCAGCCTCTCGCGCATCGAAGGTTGGGTGCGATTTGAAAACGTCTTTTTCCGTTACGCGGCTACTCCAGAGGATCGCTGGATTCTCGACGGAATTAATTTCGCCGCGGAGCCTGGTCAAACCATCGCGCTAGTGGGAGCGACGGGATCGGGCAAGAGCAGTATTATTAGTTTGCTAGCCCGATTTTACGAACCGCAAGAGGGCTGCATCACGGTGGATGGCGTGGATCTGCGCGAGGTTACACTCGACTCGCTGCATTCACAGATCGGCATCGTCACGCAGGAAAACTTTCTGTTCACCGGAACCGTTATGGAAAACCTGAAATTTGGGAAACCGCAGGCCACCGACGAGGAGGTGTATGAGGCGGCTCGGATTCTTGGAACGGACGCGATTTTGTTAGGACTCAATGACGGCTATGTTACGAAAGTTTCTGAGCGCGGCGCGAATTTTTCTGCGGGAGAGCGGCAACTCATTTGCTTTACGCGTGCGATGGTAGCGTCTCCGCGCATCCTCATTTTGGACGAGGCAACCAGCGCGGTTGATCCGCAGACCGAGTTGATTGTTCAGAATGCGATCGAGCGACTTTTTGACAAGCGGACTAGTTTCGTTATTGCCCATCGACTTTCGACGGTTCGGAAAGCGGACATTATTTTGGTCATGAGCGAGGGCCGCATCATTGAGCGCGGCACGCACGAGGAATTGCTAACCTTGGGCGGCGAGTATCGTCATTTGCACGACGAGTTTATGAATCTCTAATCGGGATGTAAGCAGCGCACTGAAGAATTATTTACCCTCGACAATCTGTGTCGGCTAGCCAAGGGAGTGTTTGTTTGTGATTATTGCTCTGACTCCTAGAATCCCAACCGCCAAAACCGCTCGTTTTCTGTTTGGCGCTTCCTCTACGAACGGAAAGTTGCAGAAAAGCAGCCTAGCCTGCCGCAATTGCACCGGTTAAACTACGCGCGGCGGCTAAGGGAAAATGTCACACGCAATTTACTAATAGTGTCCGCTCAGAAAAAGGATCCAATGATAGCAGCGCATCGTAAAAAAGGTTTACCAATCACGCTAGGTGCAGGTTGCGTCATCGTCGTGATTGCCATTTTTTGCTACGTAGCAACGCACAAGATCGCGAAAGGCTTTTGGGTGCCATTGGGATTATTTTTTATTGTTGGCGTGGCCATGATTTTGTCTGCCTTTCGCAAGGTTCCAGTAATCAAGATTACCGCACATCGGGTCATTATTGAAGGAATTGAGTTTGAGCGATCCAATATTCGGAGTGCCAGAGTTTTCAGGATGTTTCGCAACTCAAGCAGGGGGAGATACCTGGAACTCGGATTTAACGAGATGCCCAGCGCCTCAACCCGTTGGAAGACAGGGAAACTTTTCAAGATGTTCTCATTCCCAACCGAATGTGAGAAAGGAGTCAAGTTCGCCATGGAACCAATGGTCATCATTCCGATTTCTGATACCGATCTGTCGGACGATGAACTCAACCGTGAACTCAACAGCGAACAAGCCGTGCGTGGCCACGGGCGATAACGTTCCTATTTGAGTTCAAGCTTCCTACAACCGGTGCCATCACTCGAACGATCTATTTTTTGACAAGCGGACTAGTTTCGTTATTGCCCATCGACTTTCGACGGTTCGGAAAGCGGACATTATTTTGGTCATGAGCGAGGGCCGCATCATTGAGCGCGGCACGCACGAGGGATTGCTAACCTTGGGCGGCGAGTATCGTCATTTGCACGACGAGTTTATGAGCGCGTGAGGATCGAACTTTAGCCGGTCGCGCGTCCACTAACTTACAGTCCGGAGCCAGCCTTCAGGGTATCGCGGCCTTCGGTGATGATGTCCTTGTAGGAACCGCCCGATGGGATCATCGGCAGCACGTGCTCGGTATAAGGCACCATCACGTCGAGGACATAGCATTCTTTGGAATCGAGCATCCGCTGGATCGCGGCGCGGAGGTCTTTTTTGTGAATGACCCGCTCGCAAGTGACGCCAAAGCCTGCGCACATCGTTGGGTAATCTGGGTAAATGCGTTCGAGGTCAGTCGGGTCGCCAAGGAAGGTGTGACCGCGATTGCTTTTGTAGAAACGATCCTCCCATTGCACGACCATGCCGAGGTATTGGTTGTTTAGAATGATGACTTTGGCGGCGATTTTTTCGATGTGCGCGAGGGCGAGTTCCTGCACGTTCATGAGGAACGAACCATCGCCGTCGATATCGACGACTTCTTTATCGGGGAAGGCGACTTTCGCGCCGATCGCGGCGGGCAGACCGAAGCCCATGGTGCCAAGGCCCGCAGAGGTAATGAGCGTGCGGGGTTCCGCGAAATCGTAATGTTGCGCGGCCCACATTTGATGCTGACCGACGCCGGTGGTGATGATTGCTTCGCCCTTGGTCATCTCGCAGAGGAGTTTGATCGGGTATTGTGGCTGGATGACTTCCTCGGTGTCCTTGAAACAGAACGGGAAATCTTTCCGCCAGGTGTCGATCTGCACATACCAGTCGGGGAAGGTGGTGAAGTTTTTCTTCACGCGTTTGCGGCCACTTTTTTCGAGAAGCTCGTTCAGGCGAGTCAGCGCATATTTCACGTCGCTGAGGATGGGGAGACGGACGACTTTGTTTTTGTTGATCTCCGAGTTGTCGATGTCGATGTGGACGATCGTTCCGTGCTCCGCGAAGGTCTCGATTTTGCCCGTCACGCGATCGTCAAAACGGACGCCGATGGCGAGGAGCAGGTCGGCCTCGTTGACGGCGTTGTTGGCGTAAACCGTGCCGTGCATACCGAGCCATTTCAGGGAAAGTTCGTGCGTTTCTGGGAATCCGCCGATGCCCATGAGCGTGGTCGCCACGGGGATTTGGGAGCGCTCGACGAACTCGAGCAACTCAGCCGATGCCTCGCCGGAAATGATGCCTCCACCGCAATAAATCATCGGGTGTTTCGCGGCGGCAATCATGCCAATGACCTCGTTGAGTGCGACGTCGTCGGCTTTGGGCGTAGGCTGGTAGCCGCGCAGGTCGATGTTCACTGGGAAAATCGGCTGGGTGCGAGCGTTCTGGATGTTTTTCGGAACATCGATCAGCACCGGACCTGGCCGGCCCGACTGGGCAATGTAGAAAGCCTCTTTCACGATGCGCGGAATCTCGTTCACGTCCCAAACGAGGTAATTATGTTTCACGATCGGCAGCGTCATTCCGAAAACGTCCGTCTCCTGAAAGGCTCCCCGCCCGATCATTGCCTGCGGCACTTGACCCGTGATCGCGACGAGCGGAATCGAGTCCATAAAGGCATCGGCAATGCCGGTGACCAGATTCGTCGCACCCGGTCCCGAGGTCGCCATGCAAACTCCGGCGCGGCCAGTCGCCCGAGCGTAGCCGCCTGCCGCAAAGACGCCACCCTGCTCGTGCCGGGGTAGAAGCGTGCGGATTTTGGTCGATTTCGTGAGCGCTTGGTGAATCGGCATTGAGGCCCCGCCTGGATAGGCAAAAATGGTATCCACCCCTTCGCGTTCCATGCAGGCGACGAGGATCTCCGCGCCGTTCATGACTTCGCCCCGCTCGGCGGCGGCGCTGATGGAATGGATGATATCGGTGGTTGGTTGGCTCATAAATTTTTGAAAAGAGAGCCCTTCTTGTAGCTCAAAACCGCTCTTTCCACAAGGTGAAACGTCGGACCCGGCGCAGTCTGGTTTCAGCGGTTTTCGCTCCACACGATCGAACCTGATTTTGAAATTCCAAACGATTCCACGAATCATCTCCCCGGCTGAGGCGGTCTGCCTTGAACACTTCACTCCGGTCGCCCTACACTATATGTTATGTTTTCTCTCCCAAACTTGCTCTCCGTTGTCGGCTTTGTTTTCATTGTTTCACCACTCTGCGCCATGGATGTCATCTCTCTCTCCGCTGCCTCGGTTCGCAACGGTTCGTTGCAACTGACTTTTTCGGATTCGGCAACGAGCCACGAGTCGGACCGGTTGTTTCTCGCGGTGGCCTTTTCTCCAGGGCCGTTTGGCTCGGCGATCCTGCCTTACGGGGCGCGCTCTGAGGGGTCCACGATGTTTCTGCCGTTTCAAGCGCAGCGATTGCTTTCGTTCGGAAAAGCGGAAACCGTCGCTCGAAATTGGGCCGATTGGAAATGGCAGGCGGCCGGGGCCGACCCAACGGTCACGCGAACGTCCGCTGGCCGCGAAACAACGATTTCCATTTTGCTCCCGGAAGCCAACAGCGCCAAAACCGCTGCGGTGGCGATCTACCGAAAATCGCTCGAATCATCCGGTGGCTGGGGTGAACTGCTCGCCGCGAACGATCCGGGCGCCACGCTAGGAACGGGCGACAAAGCCCTCGCGAGCTACGACGAGGTCGATCTGGTCACCGGAACGGTCACTCACCGGAATCGGCTGAATACTGCGAAGCGCCCAGTGATTTATCAGCTTTTTGTAAGGCACTTTTCGAACACGAACGAGACGCGAAAAACGAACGGCACGCTGGCTGAAAACGGCGTGGGCAAATTCAGTGGCATCAACGATACCGCGCTCGATTCGCTCAACGCGATGGGCATCACCGACCTGTGGTTGACCGGCGTGCTGCAACAGGCGACCGGGACAGATTACGCTTCGATCGGGCAACCGGCGGATGATCCAGATTTGCTCAAAGGAATCGCGGGCAGCCCTTATGCGATCAAGGATTACTTCGATGTTTGTCCGGATTACGCCGATGAACCAGCGAACCGTTTGGCGGAGTTTCGCGCGTTGTTAGATCGGATTCACGCAAAAGGAATGCGGGCGATGATTGATTTTGTGCCGAACCATGTGGCGCGGAGTTACGGGTCGGACATCAGGCCGGAGCTAGCTTTTGGTAGGGACGACGACCACAGTCATTTTTTCAATCCGGCGAACAATTTTTTCTACCTGCAAAGCGATCTCGGCCAGCTGCCGTTACGATTGCCGACCGAGCCGGGCGACGGGCGCGACGGGTTATTTGATGGGGAGAAAGATTTTGCAAGAGTGACCGGCAACAACTCCGCTACGTTCACCCCGGGCCGCAACGATTGGTATGAGACGATCAAGCTGAATTACGGCTATCAATTCCTAACCAAGGAGCGCCGTTACCCGTCTGCGGAATCACCTGCTGAAAAAGTGCCCGACACGTGGCTGAAAATGGATGCCATTCTCGCCTACTGGCAGGAAATGGGCGTGGACGGATTCCGCTGCGACATGTCGCACATGATTCCGCCGGAGTTTTGGAAATGGGCGATTCACCGGGCACGCGAACGGCAAGCAAACGTCTGGTTCATGGCCGAGGCTTATAACAACGACCCAGCAAAGGTTCCAGCAGCGGACCCATTTCTCGCCGGATTTGGAAACGTGATGATCGATCTGCTCGACGCGGGTTTTAACGCGGTCTATGACGACCCGAGTTATAAGACGTTAAAGGGAATTTACGACGAGGGAAAATGGGCCAACGATTTGCAGCTTCCCGGAGACTGGCTCTTCCAAAACAGCCTGCGCTATGCGGAAAATCACGACGAGGTGAGACTGGCGTCAAAAAATAACTGGGGCAACGTCGGGTCAAAAATCGGCCCGGCGGTTTCAGCTATTTTATTCGGAGTTAGTCGCGGTCCAGTGATGATTTATTGCGGTCAGGAATACGGCGAAAAGGCGGAGGGCGTGGAAGGATTCGGAGGCGATGACGGACGGAGTTCGATTTTTGATTATTGGTCGCTGCCTTCGCTAACCGGCTGGCTGACTAACAAACTGAGCGCGGACGAAAAAACGTTACGGGACAAATATGCGGCGCTTCTAGCGGACGTGAGCAAGCCTCCGTTTACGGACGGTCCGCTGGTCTGCTTGAATGAGTTGAATAAGGAGAATCGCGATTATGGTCGAATCGGTGGTGAAACAGCCAGCGGGCATTGGCTGTTTGGGTTTTTGCGCGGAGATAAAAATCGGTCGCTGATGTTAGTCAATCTGCACGCCAGCGAAACCATGAAGGCGGTGAAAGTCATCGTCCCCGGATCGAAGACGCCGGTGGAAGTCGGCGATATTCCGCCCGCAGGCTGGCTGATTAAACCGCTGCTTTAAACCATTGCCTTAAGGTCAACGGCTTACTGAGCCAAGTTAGCGTCGAAAGTGAGGTTAGCCTCCGCGTTTCCACCAGTCACCGTGAATTTCTGCGTGAGCGGATTTTTGAAACGATTATGCCAAGCCTGGAGGGTGTATTCGCCGTCCGGCAATCCGGCTGGCAGGGAGAATTTTCCGTCGGCATCGCTGACCGCAAACCACGGGTGGGCGAAGACGAGAATCCACGATTCCATCCAGGGGTGTACGTCGCAGTTGAGGCGGAAGATACCCGCCTTGGGAAACGATTGGGTGGTCGCCATGCCTTTGATCGGCTGCCCGGTGTTAAAGATCGGCTGGCTGGCTTTTCCTCGACCGAGATAGACGATGCCTCGGACGTTATGGAGTGTGTCGTCGCCGTTGGTGATCACGGCGGAGCCGCCGGCTTGGAGCGCGGAAACGTGCGGAAGGTAGCGGCATCCCTCCTGCGTAATCGTGATTTTCCCCGGCGTGCTCGCAGTGGAAGGCGGCGGATTTTCGATCGACACCACCACATCGCCGAGACCGCGATCGGTAGAGATTTTCCAATCCTCGGTTTTGATTTCGCCATGGGTCTGGCAGTGTTTGTCGGTTACTCCCTGAATGACCGCGTCGGGATAAAGCGGTTCGCCGACGAGGGTGACGCGGCCCGTGATGTTCGCTTGAACGGCGAGAGGATGGAGGTTGAGGAAGAATACGGCAGCGAGGAGACGTTTCATGCGTGAGCACGATTCCACGAGAGGGACGGGGCCGCAAATTGCCCGGCGGATGCCGTTCCGCAATGAACTGGCCTATTCGTAAAGCCGACGGCTGCGCGAGAGCCGAATAGCCTGATCAATCGGACCGAACCGAGAGGGTTCAGGCTCGGGGGCCAAGGTTGAGTCCGGTTCGACCGCGAAGGCGTTTTCGAGGGCGGCGTCCAACTCCTCTGACTCGCGGGCGGTTTTTAGTGCCCAGATCGCCAGGGCGGCTGCCTCGGTCATTTGCGCGACGAAATCGTCGTCGTCGTTGGCGATAATGTGGCGAAGGAGTTCCCGCCAAGCTTCTGGATTGCACATTTCGGCAAAAAAAGGACCGGCCTCAGCCTCTTGGGCAGACTGCATTCTTAATAGCGCTTCGTAGATTTCTTTCATGGAAGTTGTTTTTTTTGAAATGGGGATTTGCGTATTTTTTGAAGTGCTTTTCCGGACGGATTGGTTGCTATGAAATGGGATCGGAGGGCCATTTTTCGCGGTTTGAGCGGGATCGGAGCCGGAACTTTCTCCAGACCGGGATATTCGTGTGGCTCGCTCATTTTTTGCTCCCCCGCACCGATGCTGCAGCTAGAAGGACGCCAATTCCTACCAATGCAATGAGGGGCCAACCCGGGGTTCCCACAAATGCCTGCAGAAGATCTGAAAAAACCCCTCGGAAAAATAAAAAAACTCCCGCCATTCATCCTCTAATACGGACTTTACGGCTCGATGTTTCAGTGAATCACAAAATACTTTTCAGGCCCGGGGATGGGCGGAGTCGTAAACTTTTTTGATTCGTTCCGTGGTCACGTGAGTATAGATTTGCGTCGTGGAAAGGCTGGCGTGACCGAGAAGACTTTGCACGCTGCGGAGATCGGCTCCGGCATCGAGCAAATGGGTGGCAAAACTGTGGCGAAGTTTATGCGGGCTGATTTTTAGCGGAATATTCGAGGCGGCGACGTATTTGCGGAGCAGGAGCCAGATGGAGCGGATGTGCATGCGGCGTCGCTGCTTATTAATGAACAAGGGCCCGCTGCGGACATTGGCCACACTTTGGTATTTCGAAATGCAAGTGAGCGCCGTTCCTCCCACGGGACAGATGCGTTCCTTGCTGCCCTTGCCTATTACCCGCACGGACTCGGAGTAGGGATCGAGATCGGCGACGTTGAGTCCAGCAAGTTCGGAAAGGCGCAAACCGCTGCTGTAGAAAAGCTCGAGGATGGCGCAATCGCGCTGTGGCATCCAAGCGGGTGCTTGGCGCGTGAGAGGCAGTTGCAAAGGCAGGGCGAAAAGTTCCTCGATTTGGGCAATGGTTAGGACCACGGGCAGGCGCCGACCAGTTTTGGGAAGCTGGATCTCTTTGATCGGGCTGGCTGCAAATCCGTGACGCTCCATCAGAAACCGATAAAAACTTCGGCAGGCGGCAAATTGCAGGCGGATGTAGGACCGCGCGACGTCCGCCTTCATCATGCCAAACAAAACTTGGCGAAAAAATGCCGCGTCAACCGTGTCCCATCCCTTAAACTCGGGTTGGTCGTGAAATTTTTCGAGCGCCTGACGGTAGGCGGTGAGCGTGCGCGGCGAGGCGTTGCGCTCGACGTCGAGATAGTCGAAAAACGCCGTTTCGAGGCGGCGGTCGCGTGGTTTCAGCGCGGTTTTGACGGGGGCCGGCGGCATGGTTTTCTAGTTCGCCCAGCCTTGGCGGATCATGCTGACCGCGATCGCAGCTAGAAGCAGCGCGACCATTTTTGAAATGGCGCGCAGGGCAGTGGCTCCTAGGAGTCGTTTAATGTGCTCGCTAAAAGTCAGAGCGCTGTAAACCAAGGCTAAGTTAATCCCAAGCGAAACGAGCGTGCGGGTGAGGCCGACCGAGTCGATCAAGGCCAGGAGGGTGGTAAGCATGGCGGGACCGGCAATTAATGGCATTCCTAGGGGAACCACCCCGAAGTCGGAAGGTTCGGCGGGGTCGCGCGCTTTGGGTAGAAGAATTTCCTGGCCAGCTAAAGCGAGCAGGATGAGGCCTCCGGCAATTTTGAAATCTGCGATCCCGATCCCGAGAGTGTGGAAAATGAATTTACCGAGGAAAATGAATCCGATCGCAAGGAGTGCGGCCGTGCCCACAGCCTGTCGGACCACCCGGCCTCGGCCGCTGGGAGGAACCCCGTTGGCAAGCGAGAGGTAAACGGGCACCAACCCGAGGGGATCGAGGGCGACAAAAAGCGGAATGAACGCGAGCAGAAACGTTTCCAACCAGACCGGCATACTTCGAGCATACACGAGTCAACGAGAAAGGAGAAGCGCTGTGCAGAGAAGCTCGCAAAACTAATCCACGCGGAACTTCGTCGAGAATCGAATAAACATTTGACAGTTTTTTCGACGCATCTTACCAATGCAACGTGTTTTGGAGGACAAAGGGTTTTTCCAAACGGGTTCGCTGAGAAAGTCAGCGGTCACTTAAGTGATATGAAGGGAATCAACAAATCGAATCATAGGTCGCAGGGGTTTGTCACACTGGGGATTTTTTCTCAGGACGGTGCTCAATCCCTCGGAGAAGCGACCTCATCAACCACTGCTCGTTTAATTAAAATTCATTTATGATAGCAAATGTCGTCGTCGAACAATTCGTCAAGGGTGGCCCGATCATGTGGCCAATGCTCGTGGTTATGGTCGCTGCCGTGGCCGTGATTTTGGAACGCATCATCTGGTGGGGGGCGCACGGAGCCAGCCGGGAACCGGCGAAGCTCGAGCAGGTTTACACCGCGCTAGAAAAGGGAGATGTGATTGCTGCTTCGGCGGTGGCGAAGGACGCGAAGGATCCTGTCGTCAAAGTCCTCTGGCACGCGCTCAATCACCACCATGCTTCCCTCGAGGGGGCCCTTTCCGTCGCCTCCGGGACAGAGCTGCAAAAAGCGGGACGTTTCCTTGTCGCGATGGACACGCTGATCACCATCGCGCCGCTCCTCGGATTGATGGGCACCGTTTTGGGAATCATGCATTCGTTTAGTGCCGTCGGTGAATCCGGTCTTGAGGTTAGTAAGGTTTCGGGCGGCATCGGCGAGGCGCTGATCGCGACGGCCTGCGGCCTCGGCGTGGCTATTTTCGTCGTTCTATTTTATAATTATTTCGGTTCTCTCGTGGCTAAATTGCAGTTTGAGATCGAGACCGCTGCTAACAATCTCGAAATCATGCTCAAGAGCGCCAAGAAAGGCTCTGCGAAATGAAATTGGGATCACCCATTCGCCATAAAAAAGCGCGGATCGAGATCGTGCCTTTGATCGACATCATGTTCTTCCTGCTGGCGTCGTTCATGCTCGTCAGCTTGAGCATGATTCAGATGCGCGGCATGAAGATCAACATGCCCACTGCCTCGACGAGCACGCCGGAGCAGAAACCTGATTTTGTCTCCGTCACGATCGATGTCACTGGTTCGATTTATTTTGAAAAGGACAAGGTCGACCTCGATCAGCTTGAGCAACGGCTTCGGGACGAAATCGCCAAAAAACCGGAGACAAAAATTTACATTCGTGGAGACAAAGATTCGACTCACGGGGATGTCGTTAGCGTGCTCGATCGCGTGAAGCGTGCAGGCATTACTAAAGTGGCCTTTGAAATCCGTCCCGAGGCCCTCGGTGGTGCGCAACCGAAGACTCCAACCGCTCCCGGAGCGCCCGCCGTTCCGCCTGCGCCACCTGCACCGGCCCCCACTACACCTTAAACTTCACGCCACGGTTTTCTTCTGATGTCAGCTCCGCGCTTGCCCAGCCCATCCACAGGAAAAAAGGACTATACTCTAGTCGTTTTCCTGCTGATCTCGATGGCGCTTCACGGTGCTGCGGTCTATGTCGGCGCATACTTCACACCTCCCCCGCCGCCTCCGATCGACAGCACGCTCGATATTGAGATCCAAGGTGATGAGAAAGAGCCGCCACCGCTCGGAACGAATGACGCTGAGACGGGACCACCACCGGAAGCCGAACCGGAGCCAACCCCACCGCCGGTTCCCGAGGACACTCCTCCTCCGCCAGTAGTGCAAAACGACTTCGAAGTGCCCGAGGAAGCAGCCACCCCGACTCCCGCGCCCAAGCCAAAAGCGACTCCGCGACCCAGTTCAACGCCCTCCACTAAACCTGCCGGAACGCCTGCCTACAATCCTAACGCCCGTCCCGGCGCAATCAAAGGCGTCGACGCCGCCCATGGCGGTGTCGCTGGCGGAACCGGTGCGGTTAAATCCGGCGGAGGCAAAGCCGATTTTATTTCGAGACCAGATTTCAAGGTTCCTTATGCGCTGCGCCAGCGTCTGCAGGGCGCAAAACTCGGAGCCTCCGCGGTAGTCTATTACTCAGGGGGAAGTGTCACTTCGGTGGAGTTTAGCAACAGCTCCGGTAATTCCTCGCTCGACGCTGCGATCAAACGCCATGTCCTCTCGAACTGGCGGGTGAAACCCGGGTCAACCGGCAAAGCCAACCTCCCCATCGCGATCCGACTCTAAATTGGGCATCGAGCCTCTCTGACTCGCCCTTGCCGATTTTATGATTGACTCCGATCATAAACCGACTTAATTCGGCTACGTTGAAAGTTTCCCTCCAACAAGTTAACGCCCGCCGCGAAGGATTGCGGGCTCTTCTGAAAAGCGATCGTTACCTTTCGATCAGCAAAATTTGCCGGCTCCTTGGCGTCTCTGAGGCGACCGCCCGCCGCGACCTCGCTGCGCTTTCCGAGGACGGAAAAATCACCCGCACCTACGGCGGTGCGATGGGAGAATATGCGGACCAATTTCCGGCCTTCCGCGAGCGCCAACTCATTTCCGCTGCCTCCAAGCAACGCATCGCAGCGACCGCAGTCCGGCAGATGAAATCTGGCGAAACCTATTTTCTCGACGCTGGCACGACCTTACTTGCGGTAGCTCGGGAGATTGCCAAAAGCACGTTAACCGACCTGACCGTGGTTACAAACAACCTTCCGATCGCGGAAATTCTCAGCCCGGTCAGCGGACTTCAGACCCATCTGCTCGGCGGCCAGTTTTTTAGCCGGCAGGCCGTCTTGTTAGGCGACCGCGCGCGCCAGGCCACGGAAGCTTGGGAATTTGACGCCGCCTTCTTGAGTGCGGAGGGAATGACCAGTGATGGCATTTGGAACTCGCAGGCAGACGTGGTCCTGCTCCAGCGGACGGTCCTTTCCCGCACGGAAAACGTCTTTTTCTGCCTCGACGCCACCAAGCTTCAGCACACGGCAGCCTGTCCGCTGGCCTCTTGGAGCGAAGTGCCCCATATCATCACCGACGCAACTGGAGATCAACTCCACGCGGCAAACATTTCGCTCACCCGCCGGCAGTTTGTACCCGCCTAACCCCACCAATCCTCGTGTCGGATTCCTATCAGTATCTCGCTTGCGACCTCGGCGCGGAAAGCGGACGGGTCATGCTCGGAACGCTGGCTGATGGAAAACTATCGCTGGAGGAAATTCACCGTTTTCCCAGCGCCGTTTCGGATAGTGGAAGCGATCTTCGCTGGGATGTAGCCGCGATTTTCGAATCCATCCAAACCGGAATCCGCCTGGCGCTGGAAAAAAATCCGAAGGTTGTTAGTCTGAGCGTCGATTCGTGGGGCGTCGATTATGTCCTGCTCGACGCGGACGGCAAGGCTCTGGCTAATCCGCACCACTACCGCGATAGCCGGACCGATGCAGTTTTCCCGGCTGTTAGGAACCGCCTCGGGGACGAGGTAATTTTCGCGGAAACTGGCATCCAGTTCATGTTTTTCAACACGCTCTACCAATTGAGTGCGGAGAGGGCAGAGCTCCTCGAGAAAAGCGCATCGTTCCTAACCATCAGCGATTACTTCAATTATCTTTTCAGCGGCGTAGGCGTCATCGATGAAAGCCTCGCTAGCACCACCCAACTCTACAATCCGGCGCTCCGCAACTGGTCGCAGAAACTGATCGTGGCCGCCGGTTTCCCCAAGCGCATTTTCCCAAAGATCGTCCCGCCCGGAACAATTTTAGGCCGGATGAAACCAGAGATTGGCCCTGGCGCAGTCGAGGTTATCACCACCTGCTCGCACGACACTGGCGCGGCCATCGCCGCCGTCCCCGCAACAAAAGGGGACGACTGGGCCTACCTTTCCTCTGGAACGTGGTCGCTCCTTGGCGTCGAACTCGCGGCTCCTAACATTAGCGAAAAAGTTCGCGAATTTAATTTCACCAACGAGGCGGGTTACGGCGGCACGACGCGCTTCCTAAAAAATATCGTCGGCCTCTGGATCCTGCAGGAATGCCGCCGCGCTTGGCAGGCGGCCGGGCAGGATTATTCTTACGCGTGGCTCATGGAACAGGCCGATAATGCCCAGTCTCTGCGCTCCATTATTAACCCGGGAGATGCTCGGTTCGCGAAGCCGGGAGAGATGCCGGAGAAAATCGTCGCTTTCTGCCGCGAGACCCATCAGCCGATTCCCAGAACGCCAGGCGAATTTACGCGCTGTATTCTCGAAAGCCTCGCCTTGCTTTACCGCCAGACGATCGCGGAGATCGAGAGGCTCACCGGCCGTTCCTTGAACCGCATCCACATCGTCGGCGGCGGCAGTCAAAGTCAACTTCTCAACCAGTTTTGCGCCGACGCCACCGGACTAACCGTCGTCGCCGGACCGGTCGAGGCCACAGCTATCGGCAATGTTCTCGTGCAGGCGCTTGCCCTCGGCCACATCGGATCACTGCCGGAAGGACGCCAGTTGGTGGCCGATTCCTTTTCAGTCCGCACTTATCAACCGCAGCAAACCTCCGCGTGGCAGGCGATGTTTGAAACTTTTAAAACTTTATGAGCAAAACCTACCACTACGTAAAACACTCCTGGGATGACAAACATGCCGCCAGTCTCGATCCGGTCGGGCGCTTGATCTATCGCTCGAACATTCTGGGTGCCGATCAACGCATCACCAATACCGGTGGCGGAAACACCTCGGCGAAGATTGTCGAAAAAGATCCGCTCACCGGCCAGCCAACCGAGGTTCTCTGGGTCAAGGGCAGTGGCGGCGATCTGCGCACTAGCAAACGGGAAAACTTCTCCTCGCTCTATCAAGAAAAACTCCTCGGGCTGCAGAACCTTTATGCGGCGGCTCCGGAGCGCGGACCGAAAACCGGTGCCGAAGACCAAATGGTCGGTATGTATTCACACGCCACGTTCAATTTGAATCCGCGTCCTAGCTCGATTGACACCCCGTTGCATTCATTCATTCCTGCGAAGCATGTCGATCACATGCATCCGAACGCCGCAATTTCGGTGGCGGCGTCGAAAAATTCCGTTGCTCTGACCAAAGCGATCTTCGGCGATGAGGTCGTCCACACGCCTTGGCTCCGGCCCGGGTTCGAACTCGGCCTCGCCATGCAGGACATCTGCCAGAAAAATTCCAGCGTGCGCGGTATTATCATGGGCCAACACGGACTCATTAACTGGGCCGACGACGAAAAGGAATGCTATGAGCTGACTCTTGCGCTGATCGAGAAAGCCGCTGCCTTCATCGAGGAAAAATATCAAGCCAAAGGAGGGGACGCGAAGGCGTTTGGCGGAGCGAAATACGCAGCCCTTGAAGAGACCTCGCGTCGCGCCACCTTCGCTGCGATTCTTCCCTGGCTGCGCGGCCAGGTTTCGCAAAAGGCCCGCTTTATCGGCACGATCCAAGACGACGAAAAAATCCTCCGTTTTGCTAACAGTAACGACGCCCTACGGCTCGCCGCCCTTGGCACTAGTTGCCCAGATCATTTCCTGCGGACCAAGATCAAGCCGCTCTATGTCGATTGGAATCCTCAGAAAGAGGACATCGAAAAACTCAAGGCAAAGCTAACATCCGGGCTCGCTGAATATCGCGATGACTATTTCGCCTACTACAATTCCTGCAAGCGACCTAACTCGCCCGCCATGCGCGACCCAAACCCGACCGTCATTCTCATTCCCGGCCTCGGAATGATCGCTTGGGGTAAGGATAAATCAGAAAGTCGAGTGACCGCCGAATTCTACAATTGCGCCGTCGAAGTGATGCGTGGGGCCGAGGCGATCGACGAATACATCGCGCTGCCTTTGCAGGAAGCATTCGATATTGAATACTGGCTGCTCGAGGAGGCCAAACTCCAGCGCATGCCCGCCGAAAAAGAACTAGCCCGACAAATCCACATCGTTGTCGGCGCCGGCAGCGGCATCGGCAAAGAAACCGCCCATCGCCTCGTCAAAGAAGGCGCCCACATTGTCTGCGTTGATCTCAACCAAGTCGCCGCCGAAGCCACCGCCAAAGAAATCACCGATAAACTTGGTCTCGGCATTGGCGTCGCGGGTAGCGGCATCTCTGGTTGCGGGCCTGCCATCGGTCTCGCTGCTAACATCACCGACCGCGCGAGCATTCGCGTCATGCTCGATCAAGTCGCGCTCGCTTACGGCGGCTTCGACGCCATCGAAGTCACCGCCGGCATCTTTGTCGCCAGCGACACCAGCGGCCACATCCCGGATGACAAATGGGCACTGACTTTTGGAATCAATGTCGCGGGCCTCTATTTCGTTGCCGATGAAGCCTACAAAACCTGGAAAGAACAGGGACTGAAAGGGGCGCTTGTCCTCACCACCAGCGCCAACGCTGCCGTCGCAAAAAAGGGCAGCGTCGCCTACGACACGAGCAAGGCGGCTGCGAACCATCTTGTGCGCGAACTCGCCATCGAACTCGCGCCACTCGTCCGGGTCAACGGAGTGGCTCCGGCCACCGTGGTGCAGGGCTCGGCCATGTTTCCGCGTGACCGCGTGATCGGCTCCCTCGCCAAGTATAACATCCCCTACACCGACGACGAGGCGACCGAATCGCTCGTTAGCAAGCTGGCGCAGTTTTACGCCGATCGCACGCTAACCAAGGCGCCCATCACTCCGGCGGACCAAGCGGAGGCGTATTTCCTTCTCGTTAGCAACCGACTCAGCAAGACGACCGGCCAGATCATCACTGTCGATGGCGGCTTGCACGAAGCGTTCTTGCGTTAACCACCGCCAAAATCATGCCTCCATTTCACGACCCCGAACGCACGATCGAATTTGAATTCGTCCGGGCGACCGAAAACGCCGCGCTGAATGCGTTGCGTTGGATCGGACGCGGCGATAAGGAGGGGGCGGACGAGGCCGCTTGCGACGCGATTTATGGGGTGTTCGATCTTGTCAACATTCGCGGCGAGGTGGTCATCGGCGAGGGAATCAAAGATGACGCGCCGGGTATTTTTCTCGGGGATAAACTGGGCACGTGGATCGAGGGCGCGCCGCATTTCGACATTGCGTTGGATCCGGTGGACGGCACGACAAATATTTCCAAAGGCATGGGCAACAGCATCTCGGTCATTGCTGGCGCGGAGGTTCCGGCGGGAAATAAGTCCATGCTGAACATCCCGAGCTACTACGCCCACAAGCTCGCCTACGGCCGGGAAGTGGCGGACGCGATTCGCAAGTTCAACGTGGCCGCCGACTGGCTCGACCAACCGCTAGGCGAGACGCTTTCTTTCGTCGCGCGCATCCTTGGCAAACGGGTCTCCGAGATTGTTGTGCAGGTGTTGGAGCGTCCGCGCAACGAGACCTTCATTCGCCAGGTGCGCGAGGCCGGGGCGACGCTCCGGATGATTGCCGATGGCGACATCACTGCCGCCGTGGCGCCATCGTTACCGGACAGCGGGATCGATCTTTACGTCGGTATCGGTGGTTCCCCGGAAGGGGTGCTGACGGCCACTGCGTTGCGTGCCCTGGGCGGCGATATCCAGATGCGGATGTGGTTCCGCGACGTGGCGGAGCGCGAAGCTTTGCGTGGATCGCTTTCGGATGATGATCTCACCCGTATTTACAAATCAGACGACATGGTGCGAGGCGACAGCGCGGTATTTGCGGCGACTGGCATTACCGATAGTGCGCTGCTGCCGGGCGTGAAAATGATCGGGAAAACGGCGATCACCCACTCAATTTTGATGCGAGCGCGCAGCCAAACGGTGCGTTACATTCGGGCGGTCCACAATCTCAGCACGAAGACGATCCACCTCCGCAGCGACAGCGCGGAACACAAGATCTAGCCTCGCGGGCTACTTTTCTGCCACTCGCTCGACCGTGCGGCGAGCGTTTTGGACGAAGGGGTTGTTGTCTCCGTAGCGGGCCCATGGGCCGGGCGGCACATCACGGAATTCGACAAATTTCCAATCAGCCACATCGGTTCCTGCCATGCCGAGGTAATCCCGAACGGCGGGGGAAACGTCGAGTCCCGCACCTTTGTTCAGATTCGGCAGCGGCCGTTCATTTCCGAAAACGTATTGCCAGTGGTCGGTGCGGAACGGTCCGCAATCTTCCCATTGCGCAAAACAAACTCGGTTACCCCGGCGGATGGCAATCCAGCGACCTTTGCAGACGGATTGCCCAGGTTCCCGAAAGGCGCGTCGAAACCAAGGGATGACAAACTTTGCCTCGGGTTTGTGGACGTTCGATGAAATGACGTCGTTGTAGGGAAGCGCGATGTAAAACGGATTCTGCCGGGGAATAAAATTGACCGGAACGAAATTGCGCCGCGCGGCGGGGTCTGGCGAGTCGGTGCCGCCGTAATTGGCCCGCCAGTTGACATCCCAAGAGCTTCGGATGTTGTCCACCGGGTTGTTTTGCCCGGCATCCTCGCCGATCCAGAAAGTGGTGGTGACAATGTTGCGCTTCCATGGATATCCGCCGTTGCCGTAAAGGCTGGAATAGGTGTTGGTCGAGGGCAGGACGACCTGGGGCTGAATCTTCGAGAGCGCATCCTCGCGAAGCTTCATCGCATACCGCTCAAAGTCGTTGCTGCTTTGGTAAGGGTCCGCTGCCAACGCGGGAAGCGTCAGGGCCAGCAGGACAAAAAAGAGGCCGCAAAGGTGACTCATACGATGATTCGGGGAAACCTTTACATACGGCGGACGGCCGATTTTCGCAACCGCTATCGCCCGCTGAAGCGGGTTCGAAAGGGGATGGTTGTGGGTGTTCATAATTCAAAAGGGAGCAAGTCGCAGACCACCTTGGGGGGAATCGGGACCCTCTTTAGACCGAAAAAGGCGCTCGCGGTTCAATATCGCCGGATCAGCGTGTCTTTTTTCCAGTGCAGATCGTCCGTCTCCGGGTAATCGAGGTTGAAATTCAACCCTCGGCTTTCTTTTCGGCTGAGCGCGCTGTCCACGATCAGGCCGGCGACGGTGACCAGGTTGCGCAACTCCAAAAGGTCGGTGTTGACCTTGAAATTCCAGTAAAATTCCTGAATCTCGCGCCGCAGATTGCGCAACCGGGTCGCGGCCCGCTGGAGCCGTTTGTCGGTCCGCACGATGGCGACGTAATCCCACATCAGGCGGCGGATTTCGTCCCAGTTGTGGTAAATCACGACCAATTCATCCACGTCCTGCACGTTTCCGGAGCGCCAGCCGGGTAGTTGGTAATCTTCGTAAGTCGTTGAATAATCGAGAGTTGCTGCTTTGTCGAACGCGCGTTTGGCCAGAACCAGACCCTCCAGCAGCGAGTTACTGGCCAGTCGGTTGGCTCCATGCAATCCTGTGCAGGCGACCTCGCCGATCGCGAACAATCCCTTCAGCGTGGTCGCGCCGTTGATGTCGCTTTCGATTCCGCCGCATTGATAATGCGCCGCCGGCACCACCGGGATCGGCTGTTGCGTGATGTCGATCCCGTAGCGCAGGCACGTTTCATGAATGTTTGGGAAGTGACCAACAACGAACTCACGTGGTTTGTGCGAAATATCGAGAAAGACGCATTTGGCGCCCGTTCGCTTCATTTCCGCATCGATCGCCCGGGCCACGATGTCGCGCGGGGCCAATTCCTTGCGCGGGTCGGCTGTTTCCATGAAGCGCACGCCTTTTTCATTGAGCAGAATACCGCCCTCGCCGCGGACTGCCTCGGAGATGAGAAATGACTTCGCCTCAGGATGAAACAGGCAGGTTGGGTGGAATTGGACGAATTCCATGTTGGCGATCGTCGCCCCGGCCCGCCAAGCCATCGCCACCCCGTCCCCGGTCGCGACGTCCGGGTTGGTCGTGTAAAGATACACTTTGCCGCAGCCGCCGGTTGCGAGCACGACGCGGTCGCTGCGGACGGTTTCGACTTCGCCGGTGGCCTCGTTGAGCACATAAACACCCAGCACGCGGTCCTCGGTCGCATAGCCCAGTTTGCCGGTGGTGATCAGGTCCACGGCCATGTGGTTTTCCAGCAGATCGATCTGCGGATGCCCAGTAACGGCCGCGATGAGGGCCCGCTCAATTTCCTTACCGGTCAGGTCCGCCGCGTGGAGAATGCGCCGTTTCGAGTGGCCGCCCTCCTTGGTCAGGTCGAGTTCGTGATGGCCGTCTCCGTCCGCGCGCTCGGTAAATTGCACGCCGAGATCGATCAATTCTTGAATTCGCCCCGGACCCTCCGTCACAATCTGCCGCACGGCTGCCTCGTCGCACAACCCCGCCCCCGCTACGAGGGTGTCGCGGATGTGTAGATCGAACGAATCCTCGTCGCTCGTCACACAGGCCACGCCACCCTGCGCGTAGGCCGTGTTCGATTCCGAGCCATTGCGTTTGGTAATCACTGCGACCGTTCCGATGGCCGCCGCTTTTCGGGCAAAGGTCAGCCCGGCCACTCCGCTGCCGATCACGACAAAGTCATAGTTTTTCATGGAAATCTGAAAACTATACGTCGAGCAGGCAGTTGTCGATCAACCGGGTCGTGCCGAAAAACGCAGCCACCGCGATGACGGCGGGAGTCGCGATCTTCGGCACGGGGGCGAGGGATTCAGCATGGACGACGCTCAGGTAGTCAATCCGCCCACCGGCTTTCTCGATCGCCCGGGAGGCGCCGGCAATAATTTTTTTAGCGCTCGTTTCGCCATTTTCGACACGTTCGCGAGCTGCGAGCAGACTTTGGCGGATGACCGGGGCGGCGGCCCGTTCCGCGGGAGAGAGGAAACGATTGCGCGAGCTGCGAGCGAGTCCGTCCGCTTCGCGAACTGTTGGTAGCCCGACGATTTTAACGGGGAAATTCAAGTCGCGCACCATCCGGCGAATAATCGCGAGTTGCTGGTAATCCTTTTCCCCAAAGACCGCCATTTGCGGATCGAGCAGGTGAAACAATTTCCCCACCACCGTGCAGACGCCACGAAAATGCCCGGGCCGCGATGCCCCACAAAGCTCTGCGCTGAGCGTGCCCTCATCAATGAAAACGCTGTGATCCGCCGCATACATTGAAGTTGGTTCTGGCTCGAAGACGAGATCGACGCCCTCCCGTCGGCAAATCGCTAGATCCTCCTTGCGCGGCCGCGGATACTTCCCGAGATCTTCCTTTGGACCGAATTGAATCGGGTTGACGAAAATACTCACCAGCACCGATCCCTTCTTCCCGGCCAGCGATCGGGCCTTGCGGATTAGCGCGACGTGCCCCGCATGCAACGCCCCCATGGTTGGCACTAGCACCCGTGGCGAAGGCAGGGCGAGAGCGGCTTTGTGGGCGGACGACGAAATGACGCGCATCAGTGGATCATTGCCAGAATCGACCGTGGTTGGCCCGTCAAATCTTCCGAAACGCAAGCACATGCTCCTGCGTTTGCAAAAAATCCTAAATCAAGTCCAGCGCGGCCAGTCTGGCGTAAGTCGCGAGCGTGTTGGCATCGCGGATCTCGCCGCTGATCACCATGGAAGTGAGTTCAGCACTGGTGAAGGCGCGGCATTCGATGATGCTTTCGGCGTCGTCGTGCTCTGAACCGTCCGGGTGCGGCACAAGTTGATCCGCCAAAAACAAATGGCTGTGTTCGTCGGTGAATCCGGCCGAGGTAAAAAAGAGTCCGAGCGGCACCAGTCGAGAAGCGTCGCTCGCGGTGTAGCCGGTTTCCTCGCGCAGTTCCCGCCAGGCCGTCGCGACTTGGAGTTCGGAAAAATCGCCCGCCGCCCATTCAATCTGGCCGGCAGGGAATTCCCAAATTGCCGCACGAATCGGAATGCGTTCTTGGCGGATAAGCAACCACCGTCCGTCAGTAGTTTTCGGAGCAACGACAACCGCGTTTTTCCGGCGGACGACCGTCCAAGTAATGCCGTCCGGTCGGGTGGGCGTGGCGACGGTTTCGTGGTAAACTTTCGCGTAGTGCCCGTCGTAGGTGAGTTCGCGATCTAGCGTGCGCCAGTTGTCGTGATCCGCGGTCACATTGCCCTCGGAGGCAATTAGGGGATTGGCTACCCAATGAGGCTGTGGAAGTTGGGAAAGGTTAGTTCCCACGGCTATTCCGGTTGTTAGGATTGCGGTCGTTCCGGTTGTTGTTCTTATTTCCATCGCCTGCGTTCTTCGCACTAACTTTTTTGAAACGACCGTCATTCCGACTCGCGAGCAAGCGTAGCATGTGTTCTTCATCCGGTTTGGCGTTGCCGGTGAGGTAATAAATGACGTGTAAACGCGCAGGTTTCTCCAAAGTCGCCTGGCCTATTTTGGCGGCATCCCAGATTTCTTCGGCTGGAATCGGAGTCAGGCCACCACCGCCTGCACTTTGGGTCGCGTTGCCATCGGTCAACATGTAGATGACTTCGGGGCGCAGCTTGAAGGTTTCCTCCAGCGCATAATCATGCCGAGTTCCACCTGGACGTCCATCTTTTGGCGGGGCGGTCTTCATGTTGACTTGATTTTGTATGTGTTCCTTTGCATCGGCTTTGTTTTTGTCGTTCGCAGCCACGAGTTCGGGCTTCCAGGAATAGGCTCCGCCGGACCAGCGGACGATGCCGAAGCGCGTATTTGGTCCCAAGCTATCGACCAACGCGAGTGCCTGATCGCGCACGGCTTGGAAGCTTTGCTCGGTACCTTGCTTGACCAGTTTGCCGCCACGATCGGCATAGACGGCGTCGCCGGTGCGGGTAAACATCGAATCGGAAACGTCGATCATGATTACGACGCTATTTCCTTTGTCGCGGATACCGAAGAACGACATTCCGACCCCGCCCATACCACCACCACCTTTGCCACCATTTCCATCACCGCTGCCATCGCCTGCCGCTCCTACGACTGCAGAAACTTGATCGGTGATCATGGTGCTTGGGTCGATTGGCATTACCTGATCGAGCGGAATTTCGGGAAGGTCGGGCAGGGAAAGTTTTGCCGGGCGCATGCTCGCAATTTTGTCATTGAAAGCCGGCTTCGGTGCGAGGGCATCGAACTCCGCCATGTTCAGCTTGTGCTCGCGTTCCTTCGCGGGGATGCGGACTTCCTTCTTCGCAATGAACTGCGCTTTGGGAGGTGCAAAATACTTGGCTACGATCCAGACGGCAGCCGCTCCACCAGCAATCAAGTGCACGATGATGCTCGCGATGATGACCGAGGTGACGAGCTTCTTTTTTCGCTTCTGCTCATCGACCGGCGTGTCCATGTTGGTAGCACTCATGGCTCTTCTCCTTCTTCCGCACCATCGGCGAATGTGACGTTCGTAATCGACGATTTTGCGCAGACATTAAGAACATCGACAATGCGTTGATGCTGCGCGGTGTCCGCCGCATCGATCGTAATCAGCGCCTCGCTTTTGTTCGCATCGGAGGCTTCTTTGAAACGCTTAAGGGTTTTTAACAAAGCCGGGAGATCCTGATCCTGGGCGGTTCCGACGACGAGATCGTTCAGGGCAATTTCGCCGGCAGGCGTAATCACGATGCGTTGCTCGTCAGGAATATCGATGCTGGTTTCCTGCGAAACTGTCCCTGGTAACGCGAGGCTGATATCGCTTTCCTGTTTGACCGGTCGGGCTGTCACCATGAAGAAAACGAGCAGGAGAAAGACCATGTCGATCATCGGCCCCATCTGCATTTCCACGGTTTGATAACTGCGTCGTTTAACTTGCATTACTCTTTTTGGTAACTGCCGAAAATGACATTGATCGCACCGGCCTCGGAGGCGCTCCGCATGATTTCCTTAATCTTTTTAGCGGGGGTTTTACGGTCGGCGCGGATGTAAACTTGGAGTGGTGGATAGTCGACAAACCGTTGCTTGAGGTAGCTTTCGAGTTCCTTTTTGGAAACTGGCCGATCTCCGACGAAGATCTGCCCTTTGTCGTCGAGCGTGATGATGTCGCGGTTGCTAACATCAGACGGCACTGCGGCATTACTGGCGACCGGCAGCTTGATCGGGACGCTCGTTTTTTCCTTGGAAATCTTCGTGGTGACCATGAAGAAGACCAGTAAGAGAAAGGTCATGTCGATCATGGGAGCCAGTTGGAAACTGACCTCCTCATGCTCGCGTTTGATAGGTTTCATCGGTTAACGGTGGAAACCGATTATAAAGTCGCTTCCTGCGAGATTTCCTGGGTGGGAGCGGCGCCCTCAAGTTTCAATTCTCCGGAAAGAACATCGACCAGGAAGGTGACTTTTTTCTGGATTGCCGAGATGTTTGCGATGAGCAAATTGCGAAAATAGAAATAGAAAAACATTGCTGGAATACCGACAAAAAGTCCGCCAGCGGTTGTGATCATCGCGACGCCGATACCGCCTGCGAGATCCTGCGGTTCGGAGCGTCCGGCGGCCAGTTGATCGAAGGAGGTGATCATACCTGTGACGGTTCCGAGCAGTCCTAACATCGGAGCGATCGTGGCGAACACGTTGAGGTAATTCACCCAAAGGAGAAGTCGGGTTTCCTCCTCGGAAAGCGTCTCCAGCGCGGCCTGTTCCATGGAGGCTTTGTTGGCGAGATCACGCTCGAAGTTGACCTTCAGCAGAGCAGCACTAACAGTGTTGGTGAATTGGTTTTTATTAGCTTGGGAAAATTCATAAGCCCGGCCTGCGTCGCGCATTTGCAGCAGACTGCTCAAGGTGTCTACGTGCGCCTTGGGCATCATTTTTCTTCCGGAAATCTGCAGGAAACAATAAACAGAAACCGCGATGGTTCCGATCGAGCAAAGCAAAATCGGGTGCATGAGAAATCCGCCGCCGTTGTAAAGATCGAGCAGTGATTTATCTTTCGGCGCAGGTTTTTTGGGCTTGGCATCCTGCGCGAAAAGTGGAGCGATAGAGAACAGGAGCAGGGCTAGTGTGAGGAGGCGTTTATTTTTCAGCTTGGTTTTCATCTTCAGTGAGGTCTTCGGTTTTGGTTTTGGTTTTTTTCGGTAAAGTGGTTAGAAGCGTCGTCGCTTTTACAGCGTGTGGATCCGAGGGATACAGAACTTGCAAATCGGTGGCTAGTTCCCGAATTTGCGCGGTGTCTTTATTCAGTTGCGCTGTCTCGATGGCACCCCAAATGCCACGGGCGGCGACCTCGGTTTCTGCGCCGTGGAAAAGCGTGGCAAAGAGGAAAAGGTTTAACGCCTCGTTGTAAAGTCGATTGCGCACGGGGCGGACGAGTAGATCCTCGGTCCAGCGCGGGTTGTCCTTTTCGAGCGTCCGTAATTCAAAAAGCGAAGCCTGGGCGAGAATGTATTTTGCCTGAATGAGAGTGCTAGGATCCTCGGAGGATTGGGCCAGTTTTTTGGCGTCCTCGACGGCTTCTCCAGCTCGACCAAGAGCGATCAACGCCTGCAACCGACCCTCGGTGGCCTTGCCTTGGAGCGTTTCGTCGGTTTCGCGAGTTTCAATTTCAGTGAATATATTGAGCGCCATGGCTTGTTGTGCCTGGGTTCCCACCTTGAGCAAAAGGTGTCCGTAAGCGAGACCGATGTCGCCTGCCAGCGAGCCGGCCACTGGTAAGAGCGGACGGCGTAGCGCCCAGAGTTGTGCGAGAGCCGGAATGCTCTCCTTAGTCACGCGGCCGAGTGAATTCTGGACCGTCTCGCGATCGGCCATAACGACTTCCTTGACCTGCGAAAAGCGGAGCGTGATCGTGCCCGTGGCAGCACCGCCGCCCAAGGAAACTTCCAGCTTAAGCCCAGTCGCATCACCGCCAATGATGCGTCCCGATTGCGCCACTCCATCGGTGCGAATGACAGTGTCCTGCGCCACGGCGACCAACGGAAAAGCTAGAAATATTGCGACGAGAAGTTTTTTCATGCTCCAGCCTCGAGTTTGGCAAGCCGCTCACGAGCCTGCTTGGTTTCAGCAAATTCTGCAAGTTCCTCGCGATCGATCATTTCCTTGTAAGTTTTAATGGCGGCGTCTCGATCCTTGAGTTTTTCAAACGCCTCGCCGCTCTGCAGATAGGCGCGCGCCACAACGGAGCTCCAACGTCCATACATGATGTAAATTTTCTGATAGTACGGAATCGCACCGCTGGTTTTGCCCTGCTGCATTTGCAGATCGCCGATGGAAGCGAGGGTCTCGGCCTTGATTTTACCGGGCGTTGTTTTATCCGACAAAATGGCTTCCAGAGTAGCTTGAGCCGCAGCGAGGTCGCCTTTTTTTACTTCCAAACCTGACTTCGCGAGCAGGATTTCGCCAAACATTGGAGAGCCGGCAGTTTCCTTTTGGAACCGCTGAAAATAAGTCAGCGCCTCGTCGTCGCGACCGTCCACGAGCGCAATCTGACCGAGCGCGGCAAACGAACGATCCTTCTGCATGGCGCGCGGGTTCCACTTCACCAAGTCGCGATACATCTGAGCGGCCTCGGGAGTCTTGCCACTACGTCGTAACGCATCGGCGATGTCGGCCAGCAGGAGCGGATTGACTTCGGAAACGTCGGCCATCGGCGCGCATTGCACCAAAAGCTGATCAGCCGTGGTCGGGTCGCTTCTTTTTAACGCCTGCGCCTGCGCCCATTTTGAACGAAGAACTAGCAACGTTTCCTTGCGAGTTTCGGCCTGAGCTTGCAACGTCCGATACTCGGAAAGCAATTTCGCTTTCTCCTCGTCGCCCTTGTAAAGTTTCGCGACACCAGTCAGCAAATCCTCGACCGCGACGGCATCGGGATCATTTCCCAAATCGCGAATAGCTTGCCAGTAAATGTCACGCGCTTTATCTGGGGCTCCCTCTTGACGCCAGCTCCAACCGATCCAGTAAAGCGCCTCGGCAATGCGCGGACTTTTCGGGAAATCTTTGCAGAATTTCTCCAAATGAGCACGCATTTCGGTGGGTTTCTCCTGCAGCCGCAATGCCTTGGCGGTTTTGAACCAGCCCTCTTCAAAAAAGCGTTTTTCTGTCGGAGAAATTTGATTGAAAGCCTCGATACCCTCGTCGATTTTTCCAATCGCCATGTTAGCATCGCCGAGCAGAATCAGCGTCTCGTCGCGCTCCTGACTATCCGGAAAATCCTTCAAAAACGCACGGAGCTCCGGAATGCTCAGCTCGTACGCTTTCATCGATTCCGCGTCGTAAGCCTTGCGAAAACGAGCCTCGGAAACGAATGAACCGCCTTTGTAACGACTGAGATATTCGCTCATCGCCGTACGCGCTTCCTCGTGTTGTTTGGACAACGAATAACCCATTCCACGCCAGTAAAAGGCTGTCTCCTCCAGCGGATCCTTGGGATATTTTTTCGGAAACGATTCTAATGTCGCGATTCCTAAATCCGCCTGATCTGCCACTAACTGGGAATAGCCCTGCATAAACAAAGCACGCGGCGCGAGACTGTCTTTCGGGTAGGCGACGACGATTTTGCCAAAGACGTCCGCAGCGTCGGCTGGTTTATATTCGCTCAGCAACGCTTGCCCCTTCAAAAAAAGCACCGACGGCAACTGCTTCGACTTAGGAAATACCTGGGTAAAATTGTCTGCAGCCTCTGCTGTTTTACTCCAATATTCGATCTGCGCCCAGCATTGCACGAGATTGACAGATGCCGCTTCCACCACGGAATCGGGCTCCATTTCCTGAAGCATTTGCTCTAGCACGAGCGCGGCTTCGCGGTAACGTTCCATGCCCTGATAGGCCGACGCCACGCGCAGTCGCAGCGACGAATCGAACGTCGGAATCTTGGAAAAAACGTCGAGATCCTGCTGAATTTTCTTCAAGTCCTGCTGGATCTGAAAAATAGTAAATGGCTCCGCCTGCTTCTGAATTGCCGCTGCGAGCTGACTTTCTAGCGAGCTCTTCAGATCGGACTGATGTTTCAGAATCCGGCCCCGTGACCAAATGCGCTGAAACGCCGCCAGCGCTTTACGGTATTCCTTTTTCTCGAGATAATCGGACCCGAGTTGCAGGACGAGCATCTCGAAACCGGCAATGGGCAAAATCTGTTCGAGCTTCGGATATTCCCGGACGATGATTTTTAGCGCCTCGTCTGATTTGTTATCTTTGATCTGGCTGTAAAGCTCGAGCAAAACTGCTTGTCCGCGAGTCGATCCCCGTAATTGGGGCTGCACTTTTTGGAAATAGGCCGCACTCGCCTTGTAATCTTCCGCCTTGATCAGCGTGGACCCATATAACATTCGCGCCTGGGGCATCCTAGCCGATTGCGGAAACTGAGTTAGAAATGTCTGGAGCTTGGTCTTGGCGGTGTCGGTTTCATCCCGCATCAAATCGCAAACACCATCCCAGAAACGCATGTCCTCGATGTCTTTCGGAGCGGCTTTTGCAGCGTGACTGGTTAGATAGGTCTCAATCGTTGTAGCCGCATCGGGCCATTTTTGCAGACGAATCTGAGCTTGGGCAAGAATGGGGAGAATCTGAGGCAAGGCTTGAGCTGCCTCGGCGCTTTTCCCGTATTCGGTCTGGAAACGTTGGTAGGCGGCGATGGACTCCTCGAACTTCTTCGCGCCAAAAGCCGTGTAACCGGAAGTCAGCAACTCCATCGCGGTCGCATCTTTCGGTGCTGCTTCTGCCGTCTGCGCCTGTAGTTCAGAGGAAAGCAAGGCCAGTCCAATCGCAAGCGTGGCCGCATTGCGTAGCCAGCCATGTCCAACGTGATGCCCAGAATCCATGATTACGTTTGGTGTTTATCATGTCACCCAGAGTTTGTCTCTAGCAAGTTCCTAGACCGTTGATTTTATAACTATCCGAACATTCTGCCGGCGGCCTGACTTTTTCGTTGCCACCTTTGGGAGGGTGGATAAATCTAGCCAGCGCAATGGGAAATTTTTTCTCCAATTACGAACTGGACGGGTTTTACGACGAGATGTTTGAGGCACCCGGGAAAGTCCGGCCTCATTATCAAGCGCTGATGTCCCGTTTCGAGGAGTTGGGACCTGACGATCTCCAGCGGAAAATGCGGGTAGCCGAAAAATCGTTTCTAACCCAAGGCGTCACTTTTACCGTTTATAACAACGACGAGGGCACGGAGCGCATCTTCCCGTTTGACCTTATTCCGCGGATTATTCCGGCCAATGAATGGGCGCATGTGGAACGCGGACTGGAGCAGCGTCTTCGGGCGCTGAACATGTTTCTGCACGACGTTTACCACGACCAACGCATCATCAAGGAAGGCATCGTCCCGCGCGATGTCGTGGAGAGCGCGGTCCATTTCCGCCCTGAATTCATGGGTATCGATGTTCCCAAGGACATCTACATCCACATCTGCGGAACGGATCTGATCCGGGACAATCGCGGCGAATATTTCGTGCTCGAGGATAATGGTCGCTGCCCGTCCGGCGTTTCCTACGTCCTCGAAGGGCGGCAGGCTATGAAGCGCGTTTTTCCGAAACTTTTCTCGCGCTATCCGGTGCGTCCAGTCGATGGCTACTGCCAAGACCTGCTTAATCTCCTTCGCTACATTGCGCCCGATGGAAATCCCGATCCTACGATCGCGCTGCTCACACCCGGCATCTACAACTCCGCCTACTTCGAGCACAGCTTCCTCGCTCGCTCCATGGGCATCGAGATCGTCGTCGGCCAAGATCTTATCGTGCAAGGCTCCGAAGTCTTCATGAAAACGACTCAGGGCCTCAAGCGCGTGGATGTCATCTACCGCCGGATCGACGACGATTTCCTCGACCCCACCGTCTTCCGCAAAGATTCTGTGCTCGGCGTTCCCGGCATCGTCGAGGCCTGCCGGAAAGGCCGCGTCTCCCTCGCCAACGCCATCGGCACCGGCGTCGCCGACGACAAGGTCACTTACTATTACGTGCCCGACATGATCCGTTTCTATCTCTCCGAGGAGCCCATCCTGCCGAACGTCCCCACCTACCTCACCGGCAACGAATCCGACCGTAATTACGTCCTCGAAAACATCGAAAATTTGGTCGTCAAATCCGCCAACGAAAGCGGCGGCTACGGCATGCTCATCGGACCGCACTCGACCAAGGAACAATGCGACCAATTCCGCGCAGCGATCAAAGCTAACCCGCGCAACTATGTCGCCCAGCCCGTCATTCAGCTTTCCCGCTCCCCGTCCCATTGCGACAACGGCATCGAAGGTCGCCACATCGACCTGCGGCCCTACGTTTTGTTTGGCGAAAAAGTCAGCATCGTTCCCGGCGGGCTGACCCGCGTCGCCCTCCGCAAAGGCTCACTCGTCGTCAACAGCTCGCAAGGCGGCGGCAGCAAAGACACCTGGGTGCTCGACGCCGAGGAGCCTGCCCCCGACCAAACTCAAACCCAAAGCCTTTCCTAACCTTTTATGCTCAGCCGCGTCGCCGAAGCCATTTACTGGATGAACCGCTATATCGAACGGGCGGAGAGCAACGCCCGTATGTTAGACGTCAACATCCAGGTCATGCTCGATTTCGAGATGCACGGCCAGGGAGCCACGGACAAACACTGGAGCCCAATCCTCAGCACGTTGGAAGACCACGAGCTGTTTGAAAAACTTTACCCCGAACTGACCGGCGACAACGTGGTCGATTTTGTTACCTTCGAGCGAAAAAATCCCAACTCGATTTACTCCTGCATCGCTTACGCCCGCGAAAACGCGCGCACTGTTCGCGAGCAAATCTCTAGCGAAATGTGGGAAGTCCTTAACCGGCTTTATCTCTTCATCCGCTCCGACGACGCCCGCAAACTCTTTCGCAACAGCTCCTACGAATTCTTCAATTACATCGTCGAAGGCTCTCATCTTTTCCAAGGCACCACCGACTCCACTATGACCCATGGAGAGGGTTGGTATTTCGGCCAAGTCGGCCGCTTCCTCGAACGCGCCGATCGCACTTCGCGCTTGCTCGACATGAAATATCATATCCTTCTGCCCAGTGGCGAGCAGGTCGGGGGCAACGTCGATACCGTCCACTGGATGGGCGTGCTGCGCTCCTGCAGCGGGTTGGAAGCCTACCGGAAACTTTACGTGGACCAAGTCGCCCCGTGGAAAGTCGCCAAATTTCTCATTACCGATGCGAAATTTCCCCGCTCGATTAACTACTGCGTGAACCAACTCGATCGCGCCATCCACCGCATCTCGGGTGGACCTCGCGGCCATTTTGAAAACGAACTCGAGCAACTCTCCGGGCGCCTCCACGCCGACCTCGGCTACGTCTCGATCGACGAGATTTTCAAATTCGGCCTTCACCAATACCTCGACCGCATCCAGCTCCGTCTCGGCGACATTGCCGCCGCCCTCAGCAAGCAATACTGCGAGTGGCAGGTGCCGGAAGTGGAAGAAGCCACCTAGTTTTTCTTCAGGGAGCGGGGGAATTACGAATGTGGAGAGCGGCAACATGTTGCCGTTTTTTTCCGCGAGACACGTCTCGCAGAAGAAAGCGCGGAGATGTCCGAGCAATCCTAAATGCCCTCCGTTTCCCAGGTGAACTCTCCCGGACCGCCCTTATCCACCGCATCGCGCCTCCGTGCTCGCCAAGGCTGTTTTGCTTTCTAGCACTGTAACCAGAAGCCCCATCCACCCGTTATTTCCTTAGTAGACCCATTCTCGAAATTAACCTGCAAAAACAAAGACTTGGAAGAAACCACCAATGGACACCAATGGACACGAATCAAACGCCCTAGCGACTCCTTGATCCCCTATTCGTGTCACTTCGCGTCCATTCGTGGTTAAAATAATTG
This sequence comes from Chthoniobacterales bacterium, assembly GCA_038228695.1. Taxonomy (GTDB): domain Bacteria; phylum Verrucomicrobiota; class Verrucomicrobiia; order Chthoniobacterales; family DASVRZ01; genus DASVRZ01. The sequence goes on along the minus strand of JBBRPA010000012.1, from coordinate 22,112 downwards.
CAGGAAACTTTCGACGATGGGTCTAAGCGGGGAACATCCCGGTTTTTGTGTGGACGATTTCATCATTATTTTAGAACGCCTGTTTTCAGGATTCCAAAACTTGCCGGTGACAGATTAGCTTCTGATTTGCGCGGCAGCGCGAGTGGAAATTTCCTCGATCGCCCACGCTGCGTGCTCGGCGATGAGCGGTTCGGGATCGAGCGCGGCTTTGTGCAGCGCGGGCAGGTCGTCGTCGGTGCCAATGTTACCGAGGACGACGCAGACGTTACGCAGGAAGCCGCGGCGTTTGATGCGCTTGATCGGCGACGATTTGAAGTGAGTGCGAAAGGTTTCGTCGTCCCATTCTAAGTAGTCGCGCAGCGCAGGTTCGCGCATGGCGGCGGTGGCGTGGAAAGCAATTTCGCTCGATGTTTTTGCGAAGCGATTCCACGGGCAGGCGGTCAGGCAGTCGTCGCATCCGTAAAGGCGGTCGCCGATGGCACGACGGAATTCGTCTGGAATGCTACCTTTGTGCTCGATGGTTAGATAGGAGATGCAGCGCCGTGCGTCGAGTTTGTGGGGCGCGGTGATCGCCCCGGTCGGGCACGCGGTGATGCAGCGGGTGCACGATCCGCAATGGTGTCGTGCCGGTAGGTCGGGGGCGATGTCGAGCGTGGTTAGGATAACGGAAAGAAAAAACCAGGTGCCCAGTTCGGAGTTGAGAACCATGGTGCTTTTCCCTTGCCAGCCAATGCCAGCGCGGGCGGCGAAATCCCGCTCCAGAATGGGTCCGGTGTCCGTGTAAAATTTCTGCTGTCCGCCGTGCCCTTTGAGAAATGTGGACAATTCCCGCAGCTTCGGCTCGATCACGTCGTGGTAGTCCAAGCCCCAAGCGTAGCGAGCGATTTTTCCGAACTCCCGTGGCTCGATATTGCCCTGATAGTAATTGGTTGCGAGCACCACGATCGATCGCACTCCGGGGAGGACGATTTCGGGATGACCGCGCTTCTCCGCGCCCCGCTCCAGCCAATCCATCGTGGCATGCCGCCCGTCGTCGAGCCATTCGCGAAACTCCGGAAAATGGGGCGGTGCCTCGGCGGTGGTCACCCGACAAAGGGCGAAGCCGAGTCGCTCTGCGCGTTCGACTAGTTCGTTTTTCAAGCCGGTTTGCATTCCCAGCCAGCGGCAAGTAGGACGGCGCTAACGGCCTTCCCGTGACTCATTTTTCCTGTGTCAATTTGCAGGTGCGCTACCTCGCGATACCACGGTTCGCGTAGGGCAAAAAGCTGTCGCATAGTGGCGCGCGGGTTGGCCGTTTGCAAGAGTGGCCTCCGGTTGTTACGGGAGACGCGATTGTAAACGACCTCCTCCTCTGCGTGCAGCCAGACGACCAACCCAAGCTCGCGCAGGAGTCGGCGGTTCTCCTCGCGGATAACCATCCCGCCCCCGGTGGAAATGATCAGGCCACTTTTCCCGGCGAGACTTTTCAGGAGTGCGGTTTCTAGGTCACGAAAATGCGCTTCGCCTTTCTCGCGGAAAATTTCCGATGGCGGCTGACTACATTGTTTTTCGATCTCCGCGTCGGTATCGAGCAGCGGACAGCCCGTTTTTTGAGCCAGTATCCGAGCGAGAGAGCTTTTGCCGGTTCCCATGAAACCGACGAGAACCAAGTTATGTGCGGGCGGGGCCTCCATGCCCCGAGAGGTTAAGCCTGTCGCTGCACATTGCGAGCTTTTGCGCCCTTGCCATCTTGGATGACCTCGTAATCCACCTGCTCACCTTCCTGCAACGTTTTAAAGCCCTCGGTTTTGATCTCGCTGAAGTGAACAAAAATGTCCTCTTTGAATTCGGGATTGACGATAAATCCGAAACCTTTTTTTTCGTTAAACCACTTAACTGTTCCTGTTGGCATAAGACGTAGAATTCTGATTGGATGGTAACTGCTTCAAATTGGTGTTACGACCTGACATCATCGTTAGATGCGTTCAGAAATGGAAAATTCCCTCAGAAACAAAATTGCGGTGTTGATGGGTTCACAATCGGATTGGGAAACCCTTCGGCACGCTGTCGAACAGCTCCGCTCACTGGGGGTGGAAGTGCATAGTCAGGTGGTATCGGCCCATCGCACGCCGGATTTATTGGCGGAATTCGCCAAAGGCGCGGCCGGAAACGGATTTGCTGCGATCATTGCTGGAGCGGGCGGCGCGGCACATCTTCCCGGGATGCTCGCTGCCCACACCACCGTGCCGGTGCTCGGGGTGCCAGTCGAAAGCGCGGTTTTGCGCGGGGTCGATTCCCTGCTTTCAATCGTGCAAATGCCGGCCGGCGTACCGGTGGCGACGTTCGCCATCGGCCGCGCTGGGGCGGTGAATGCGGCGCTTTTTGCGGTCGCCCTGCTGGCTCGCACCGATGAGAAGTTGGCGGCGCGTTTGGAGGAGTTTCGTGCCCGGCAAACTAAGGCCGTCCTCGAGCAAGAACTTCCGCAACCGTAAATGGAAACGCGCGTGCTGGAGGTAGCTGCGGGAGACGCAGCGCCCGTCGCAGAGGCTGCGGAATGCTTGCGCCAAGGCAAGGTCGTCGCGCTCCCGACCGAGACGGTTTACGGCCTTGCTGGTGACGCGCTAAATCCCACGGCGGTCGCCCGGATTTTCGAGGCCAAGGATCGACCCCGCTTCGACCCGCTCATTGTCCATGTGGCGGACTGGGCAATGGCCCAAACGGTTGCGGACTGTGCTGATCCCCTCGTGGCGCAGTTGGCAGCGAAGTTCTGGCCCGGCCCGCTGACTTTGCTGCTACCCAAACGCGCGATCGTTTCCGATTTGGTCACGGCAGGCAGTCCGCTCGTGGCGGTGCGGGTTCCGGCGCATCCGGTCTTTCAGGCGGTGTTGAAGAGCTTTGGGGGGCCGCTCGCTGCACCCAGCGCGAATCCGTTTGGCCGGATCAGCCCGACGGAGGCGCGGCACGTGGTCGCGGGTTTGGGAGGCCGCATTCCCCTCGTGCTCGATGGCGGGCCGTGTCGTCACGGACTCGAGTCCACGATTGTGCAGGTGGTGGATGGGCGACTGGAATTGCTCCGCGAGGGCCCAGTTTCGAGGGAGGAATTGCGCGCCTTTGCCCCGGTTGGACATGGGGGTGAACGCGCAGCCGCTCCGGGGCAGCTTGCGTCGCATTACGCACCACGTCGGGCGCTCGTCCTCGTCGTTTCGGCGGACGATGTGCCGACGCGGGCGGGGTGCGGATTTTTGGCTTTCCGATCGGTTCCCGCAGGATTTACCGCGGTCGAAACGCTTTCTCCGACGGGTGATCTGGTCGAGGCGGCGGCGAGATTGTTCGCGGCAATGCACCGGCTCGATGACGCGCCCGTGACGAGGATTTACGCGGAGAAAATTCCGTGCGAAGGCCTCGGACGGGCGATCATGGACCGGTTGACCCGGGCGGCGGCGGAGGCCGTTGGTTAGACGGCGGCGAGAGCCGGCAGCGTCACTTCGTCCTGCGCGACGACACGCAGCGGAACGCGTGCGAGAATCTCGTCGTCAAAGTGGACGTCGAAGCGGTAGATGCCCGTTTTTTTGATGCTGCCCTGTAATGGGGTGATCATATTCTGAGTCGAGAATCCGGTCGTGCCAGGAGGCATATTGACGTTCATGGTCGATTCGGTTGGCGGCTGGGTGTTCGGCTCACCGCCCTCTTCCTCGAGTCGGATCGAGAAGCGGTGTTCGCCGTGGTCGCCAGCATTAAAGCTGAAGCGCAGGGCGAGCGTGAAGCTGAAGCCAGCGGGGAAGCTTTGAGCGATGATGGCGTCAAAGGCGCCGGTGATGTTGAGTTTGCCTTGGCTTTCCGAGGCGTTGTCACAGAGGGTAGCTACGAGTAATTCCATATTTGGGTGGCGTATAGTGACGGGGAGAAGGGTTCGGCGCAAGTGCCGAATGTGTGAATTATTCTCCGGCCCGCGCTAGGTCGCGCGCCTCCTCGTATTGCTCGCGGAAGTGCCCGGAAAGCTCCCGGGCGAGGCGCACCTCGTCGATTTTGTTCGGTGACCCGAGGCGCTTCTTGAGATCACCCGTGGCCTTCGCGTAACTGACCGCTTCGAGATCGCTGAAACGGGCAGTGGCCTTCGGGGGAAAACCAGCTTGAATGAGCGCCTCCCAAGCGGCCTGCATTTCCTCATGAGGATCAATTGCCATGGCGCGAATGATGAACCCCATCTGCCGAAAAAGACCGCCTGTCCACGCCGCTTGGTAATCGAATGCGGCTGCGTCCGAATACGGAAGAACATCCGGATCGCTGCGAAATTTGCGAAAGGATTCCGCGTAAAGTGACGGCTGGATGGGGAGGCGGCGCAGAGCATATTGCTGCGGGCCGCCGGGTGTGCCGGGCCGGAAGTTCCAGAGTTTTTGACCCTCCGGAGACAGGACGAAATCGATGAACGCCCGCGCCAATTCCGGATGAGGTGCACCCCGGAGCAGGCCGATCGGATCGCTCCCTGTCGAGGTGCCGTTGGCTGGGTTCAGATAGATCAAGCGCGAACTGCCATCGGGGCGTCGGACCGCCTCGCTCTGGAAGCGGCCGTAAAAATCAATCGCCATCCCGGCAGTCGCATCGCCGGAGGAAACGTCGAGCGGCACTTTCGGGGCGGAGTCGGTGAAATAACGGGCGTTGGCCCCGATGCGCTGGATGAGTTGCAGGCCGCGAATCCATCCGGCGTCGATCCCGGCAGCTCCACCCGATTCGTGAATCTGCTGCTGGATGATCATTTCGAACGCCTTGGTGATCGAGCCGCTTTTGGTCGGGTCAGCCAATGCGATTTGATGAAAAAAAGCCGGGTTAGCGAGGTCGGCCCACTGCGCGGGCGGCGGGAGGTTCAGCCGGTCAAGGGAGTCGGTGTTATAACAAATGCCAAACGCGGAAAGACACGCACCGAACCAGCGCCCCTGCGGATCGTAGTAATCCTCGCCGCCCCGCGTTTGCGGGATTCCGTCCGGACCAAACCACTCCGGATGTCGCACAAGCAATCCACAATTAACGAGTGTGCCTTTCGCTGCCTGCTGATTAAAATCATAACTGCCGCCCCCAAAAAAAAGATCGATCCCGCAGCTCACTTCTGAAGCGAGAAACGCCCGCCGTGCCGCCTCCGCAGGCGTGTCGTTGGCCGGGTTGTCATCAAGCGCAATCCGGCCATTGGCGAAAGCGCCTTTCTCCACGATCGTGAATGGCTTGCCGATGTGTTTCGTCCAGAAATATTCAAACGCGGCGAGATATTCCGAATCTAGGTAACGCGCGATCTCGCTCGTGCCGCCGGGTGTGCGCCAGTCCAACGCCACCTCGAGCTGGTGGGTGCGACGGCAATGTTCCTGAAAGGCTCGCGTGAACTCAGCCCGGATCGCCTCGTTATGCGGACTGACGATGACTAACGTCTGCGCGTCCGGAGCAGTTAGGCCGATTTTGGGGCGCAGCGCGAAAGGCACGGCAACCACGAGGGCTAGCAACGCGACGATGTGCCAGAGTTTCATGGAAAATCAGCGCGTGAGGATGACCACATCGTCCGGATCGACGATCGCATGCAAGTCCCGCTCACCTCGGTGGGAAGTCGCCTTGGGGTTCATCTCAAATATTTTCAGCATCTGATCCTTTGCGGCAAACTCGTATTGCGCCAGTTCGCCGAGATAGGTGATGTTCTTTACGCGGCCCGTGATCGAGTTAGTCCCGGCGGGTTCGATAGCTAGTTTCCAGCTTTCCGGGCGAATCGAGAGGGTGACCGCTTGGCCGAGGCTGGCTTTTTCGGGAGCCGCACCGCGAAAAACCCCCAGCGCTGTTTCCACCCGGCCACCGCCCGCCTCAAGCGCGATGATTTTTCCGGTGATAAAATTCGTCTCGCCAATAAAGTCCGCGACTAACTTAGATACAGGGCGTCGGTAAACTTCTTCCGCGTCTCCAATCTGAGCGATTTTTCCCGAGTCGAGAATGGCCATCCGATCAGAAATGGAGAGCGCTTCTTTTTGATCATGCGTGACATAGATTGCGGTCAATCCGAACTCCTTGCAGATCCGCCGGATCTCGAGTCGCATCTCGAGGCGGAGTTTCGCGTCGAGGTTAGAAAGTGGCTCGTCGAGGAGCAGGCAGCGCGGACGAATGACCATGGCGCGGGCGAGGGCGACCCGCTGCTGCTGACCACCGGAGAGCTGGCCGATCTTGCGGGTGGCGTATTGTTCCATGCGGACGGAGGCGAGCGCATCGGCTACGCGGCGAGCGCATTCAGCCTTGGGCACACGGCGTTCTTCCAACCCGAAGGCGACATTTTTCGCGACCGTCAAATGCGGCCAGAGCGCGTAACTTTGAAACATCATCCCGGTGTTGCGTTGGTGCGGAGGAAGCCGGGTGACGTCCTCGGTGTCGAACAAAATCCGACCTCCGTCGGGAATGTAAAAACCTGCGATGTTGCGCAGGAGCGTAGTCTTGCCGCAGCCACTCGGTCCTAACAAAAAGAACAACTCGCCGGGTTCAATGCGGAGGTCGATGCCGTCGAGCGCGGTCGTCTGACCGAATTTCTTGATCAACTGCTCAATCGTAATCGAAATCATGGGTTTGAATGCCCTCCCGGAGGGCCGTCGGACGGTCGGAGAATAGCGGGCGTAGCTCGGCTGGCAAGCCTACCTTTTGCCGCCGGAATATTTTGCAAACGAATCGGTGAACTTCGCAAAATCGGGAAACGCCGCCGGGTAAATTTCCGGGATGGCTTCCTCGATTGTTCGGCCCGCGATCAGGGTGTTGGCGAAAGCAACGAATTGCTCCGGAGTGCCGCTCGTCATAAGAAATCGCACGAGCTTTTCCCCAGTCCGATAAAGCCGACTAACCTCTTTGGGATCTGAGGGATACTCTCGCAGCGCGACCAGTTCCCCGAGGGGCATATCGGCCATTTTACCGAGATCACGCTGGAGCCGTTTCACGGTTTGGTTTTTGCGTTCCGCAACCGAAGCACTGCCCATGTATTCAGCAAATCCCTCGTTCAGCCAGAGCGGCCAGCGACGGTTTTTGTAGATGCGGGAAACGATCGCATGCGTCGTCTCGCGGGCCAGCGTTTGCGAATCAAACGGTGCACCGTTCTGGCCGCGCACATTTAAAAACAACTCATCGCCGAAAGCAAAACTAGCGGTCCAATCTGGCACTCCAGCCTCAGCGACAAACTGCGACCATTCGCCCAGATCCTCGAAGACATAGACGTGTGATTTTCGGGCGTAATCTTCTGGCTTCGCGCCAAGCTGCCGCGCGATAAAAGCGAGGTTAAACTCCACTTCGCGGGCGACCTTCCGCGCCTCCGTCATCCGCCGGAAGTGAATGTAGAAATTCGGGGTTCCGGCCACTTTCCATTTTGCTGGAACGATCCGCAACGCCGACGCTCCGGTTTTGGACACCCCATCCATTGGCACTTGGTCCGCTGCCAGTTCCACGAGCGGCGTTTCGCGCGGCGGTTGCAATGTCGAAGTATCGCCGAATGACGAATCTAACATCAACGCGAAGGCAAAAAGAAAAACTGCAACAGACAAACGCATCATTATTCTGGGGTAGTTGCGGGGGCTGCTGGCTCATCACTAACATCGTCCGTATTCTTCTGGAGCGATTGGATTTGGTGTCGGGCAGCCGCGGCCTGTTTCCTTGCCTTCAGGACAACCGGCATAGCGATGGCGCCGACAATGAACACGACATACAGAATCACCAAATTGCGCAAATTGAAGAGGGTGAAAATATAAGCCATTGGATGCCGGCTGGGGCTCGGTTGATAGGTGCCAAGTTTGATGGCCAGCAGATTGGAGACGCGTTGCGATAGGGTCGGATAAAATGAATTCAACTCATGCCAGGAAACAAAGAAATCGCGGTGTTGATAATGTTGTTGGGCAAAACCGGCGGGACTCATTTTCGATGCCGGCATCTTCCCGGCGGAAAGAGTCATCATCGCATTGATCGCGCCGTCGATGTCGCCCGCCGCCAACGCTCCATAACGATCGCAGGAAGCCTCGCAAGCCCGGGAATAGGCAGGCGGGAGCCAGGGAAGAATCATCGCAGGAGCGAGGAGCATTCGTTTCAAAAGGTGCTTCGCCGAAATGTGGCCGAGTTCATGGCCGATTAAAAATCGAATCTCCGGCGAATCGTAGCCGTAATCATCGAGAATACTGGAGAAAATCACCACGAAATCGCGTCCGCTGTGACGGGTGGCAAAAGCATTCAGAACCCCGTTGGATTGAATGACATAAAGTTCCGGCTCATTTTTTGGATTAAACGTGGTTAGGACATCGCGAAAAGTTTGGTAAAGCTCGGGAAATTGTTCTGCTGAAACCTGCACACCTTCGGAACGCAAATGCGCCACCAGCAGCCCATTCACCATCCAGAGTACTAACCCGATCAGCAGCGCGTAAGGGATGCCAATAAATGTTGCGGCAATCGCCACCCAAAGCAAAATGGCAAGAACGCGCAGGATGTTGAAATAGGTTTTTTCCTTGGGGAGAGTTAGGTTTGTAAGCGTGAGCGGAAGTGGATACATTGAGGTAATGATGACAAAACGTTAGCCACCTGTCGATCCCGCAAAGGCCCGATTTGGACGAAAGGAGTGAGTCGGGCTGTCGCGGCTGGCTAGTCCTTAAACTGCAAATTATGCAGCGTGGCGTAGAGGCCGGGTTTTCCGATCAAATCGGCGTGGGTGCCTTGTTCGACGATACGGCCGTTTTCCATCACTAAGATTTCGTCGGCCTTGACGATCGTGCTAAGGCGATGGGCAATGACGAGGGTGGTGCGGCTGGCCATGAGGCGTTCGAGCGCTTCTTGAATCAGTCGTTCGGAGACGGTATCGAGGGCGGAGGTGGCTTCGTCGAGGATGAGAATGCGCGGGTTCTTCAGGATGACGCGGGCGATGGCGATGCGTTGGCGCTGGCCACCGGAAAGGGTAACGCCGCGCTCACCGGTTTCGCTTTCGTAGCCACGGGCAAATTTTTCGATGAAGTCGTGGGCGTTGGCGGCGCGGGCGGCGTCGATCATTTCTTCGTCGGTGGCTTTGGGCCGACCGTATTTGATGTTGTCGCGGATCGAGCCGGAGAAAAGAATATTTTCTTGCATGACGATGCCGATCTGGCGGCGGAGCGATTGGACGTTGTAATCGCGGATGTCGAGCCCGTCGATGAAGATGCGGCCTGCGGTGGCTTCGTAAAAGCGGGCGAGGAGGGTGATGACGGTGCTTTTGCCGGCGCCGCTCGGGCCAACGAGGGCGAGCATTCTGCCGGGGGCGATGGTGAAGCTGACGTCTGCCAGCGTGGCTTGGTGGGCACGGTAACCGAAGGAGACGTGGTCGAAACGGACTTCGCCGGTGACTGCGGGGAGGGCGGGGAGGTTGTCGTTTTGCGGAACAGCCGGTTCGGTGTCGAGAACGTTGAAGATTTTTTCGAGGGCGACGACGGCTTGCTGGATCATGGTGTTAGCGTCTACGATCCGAGTGATGGGAGTGTAAAGGAGTGCTAGGTAACCCGTAAAAGCGACAAGTTGGCCAACGGTGAAACCGTCGATGTGATGGTAGGCAAGCCAGGAGCCGTAGCCGAGGACAACGAGGGTGCCGAGGCCGGTGATAATCTCGGCGCCGCCGCTGAGGAGGCCAGTGCGCCAGAGGATGCGGGTGAAGTTGAGGAGGTCGTCCTCAATGCGGCGGTTGAATTGAGTGATCTCGATTTGCTCGGTGGCGAAGGCGCGGATGAGGCGGGAGGAGGCGATGCGTTCGTTGAGGAAGCCGATGACTTTGTCCCAGTTACGCCGGTGACTCCGGGCTTCGATGCGGAGGCGTCGGCGGTGCCAGAGGAAATTCAGGACGAAAAGTGGGAGGACGGCATAAGTAAGGAGGGCGAGTTTCCAGTTGGTGCAGGCGAGGATGAGAAGGACGCCGATGAGGGTGATGAAGTCGCCGATGAGGTTGACGGAGGCGCCAGAGACGAGGTTGAACATGGAGCCGGTGTCAGAGGCGACGCGGGCAACGATTTTACCGGTCTGGCGTTCGTCGTAGAAACGGAGGGAGAGCTTTTGCAGATGAGCGAAAATGGCGATGCGCACGTCGCAGGTCACGCGCATACCCGTCTGCTGGAGCAGGAAGTTGCGCCAGAGCGCGGCCAGCACCTTGAGGACGACGGAGGCGAAAAACAGGCCCAACAGCCAAACAATTGCGGACCAAGCTTGCTGGTGGGTCACTCGGTCGATGATCGCGCCGACGATCCAGGGCCGGATGAGCTCCAGTCCAGCGACAGTGAGCAGCAAAAGGAAAACAAAAGAAAGCCGGGCACGATACGGAAGAAGATATCCGGCGAAGCGGCGTAGAATCCGCAGCGTATCGTCGCGGGAGTGTCGTTTGCGCATCATGAACGGGTGTCTGAATACCAGCCCACGCCGAAAACTGAACGCTAAAATGGAGGAGGCCAAAAATCTGCGAAGACCTTGAAACCGGAGCAGGTGGTTTTTTTTCGTGCCGTGCGGAGGGGATTATGCGAATCTCTGCGGATGAAATTTTTCGTGCTGCTTTCTTCCGGTCTCCTCCTCTTTTTTACGGCTTGTGAACGTCATTCCGCTGAGGAAACGGCACCGTTCCATGAGGAGCATGGTCATCAGGAGGCGTCTCAAGGTGAGGAAAAACCCCTGTCGGAGGCGCCGGGCGAAAAACCCGCCCCCGCTCCCGAGCACTAAAAGGAACCCCACGGGCGGGCGCTCCCGTGACTTTCGTGGTCAGTTGCCGGAGCAGCCAGCCTGCAGGCAAATGCTCTAGCAACCAGCTCGCCACTCTCGGATGGAGCACGGCCCATTTGCTGAACTGATTGACCCAGAGGCGTCCACGATAAAGGGCGTCGTGTTTCTTCCGATAAAGGGCCGGATCATCGATGTGCAACCCGGCTAGTTCGCCGCTGGCCAACGCATAATAGATGCCCTCTCCAGTAAAAGGCTCGACGACCCGGGCGGCATCGCCGACGAGGAAGAGCGATTCGGCGGCAGAGGGAAGTGGGGCGCGACTCAGCGGCGAGAGACTTTTCCACGGGAGGTTGCGTGGTAGTTTCCAGAGTTTCGTAGCGCGTGCCTTGAGGGCTTCGATTTTCCCACCCTCCGCCACGAGGCAGAGATTCCAAAGATTGTCGCCAATGGAGGCACCCCCACTGTAACCCTCGGGATGAAACTGCATGCGCACCAAATTACGCTGCTCGGGAAGGAGTGTGATGTGGGTCTGGATGCCAACGCGGTCTTTTTTCTGCTCGGGCATCAGACCGAGCAGCCGGGCTACGGTCGAATTGCGTCCGTCGGCGGCGACGAGGGTTTTCGCGGTGAAATATTTTCCGCCAGCGGTGATCTGCCAGCCTTCGGAGACGGCGGTGACTGGGCTGCTTTCTAGGAAGGCCGCCCCGGCCGCACGGGCGAGTTGGATCAGTGCCATGTCAAGATCCCGCCGGCGGATTCCCGTCTCGCCTTCTTCGCCAGCGGGTAGCAAAAACTCATAGACACGTTCGTTGATGCTGGCGATCTCGATCCGTTCGAGCCGCGAATGTGGTAGCTGGCGGATGGTTTCCGCGATGCCTAGTCGTTCGAGCACTTTCCAGGCGGACGGGTTCAGGCAATCGCCGCAGACTTTATCGCGGGGAAAGCGCTCCCGGTCGATCACTAGAACCCGCAAACCGCGCCGCGCGCAAACCGTCGCGCAGACCGACCCAGCCGGTCCGGCTCCGATGATGACGACGTCGAACGCGGTAGCCATGTTAGATCAGCAACTCCGCGATGCTGTCCGCAACAAGGCGGCCTTGTTTGGTTAGGAAAACTCGTCCGGTGGCCGAGGTTAAAAAGCCGTCGGCGGTGAGCTGGTGGACGCGCGGAAGATGGGCGGCGAGTTGGTCGAGACTAATCCCGCGGTTGGTGCGGAGGCCAAACGCAACGGTCTCGCTGTGGCGGATCGCGGGAGTGATTTCCTCGTGGAAAGACCGAGCCTCGCCACAGCTTTCGATCAGTCCGCAATAGGCGGCGGTGTCCGGAATGTTTTTCCAGCGGTCCGCTCCTACCGTGGAGAAGGCGCTCGGGCCAAGCCCGAGATAATCGCGACCAAGCCAATAGGCGAGATTATGGGCGCACTCGCGACCGGGCCGGGAATAGTTAGAGGTCTCGTATTGGGCGTAGCCGGCGGATTCGAGGAGATCGATACTCCCATCGTAAAGCGTAGCATCCATGTTTTCGTCCTGTTGCAGTTCGCCGCTTTGGAACCGGCGGAAAAATTCCGTGTCTTCCTCGTAAGTTAGGCAATAGGCAGAAATGTGCTCAGGCGCGAGAGCGATCGTTTCGCGGAGATTCGAAAACCAGGTGTCTGCCGTTTGCCCAGGCGTGCCAAAAATGAGATCGAGATTGATGTTAGTAAAACCGGCCTCGCGAAGAATTTCGTAGGAGCGCTGGGCTTGCGCCGCGGAATGAACTCGGCCCAGTTTTTCCAAGGTTGCGGTGTCCCAAGCTTGCACGCCCATGCTCACGCGGTTGACACCGAGAGCAAGCAAGCGCTCGGCCTTTTCGCGAGAGACAGTGGCCGGATTCATCTCGAGAGTCCATTCGCGGAGCATGGTTAGATCAAGCCGGTCGCGCAGACCGCCCAAGAGATATTCCAATTGTTTCGTGGAGAGGGCAGACGGGGTGCCGCCGCCGAAGAAAATGGTTTCCGGCTGAAGCGCGCGCGTTTCCAGCGCCGCATCTAGCTCGGCGAGGACGGCATCGAGAAACCGCTGCGTTTTATTTCGATCTGAGGTCTCTTTGTAGAACGAGCAGTAGGGACAGACCTTCGGACAGAACGGGATGTGGACGTAAAGATGCCGGATCATTGCGCTGGAAAAAAAGGGTTGTTAGTTAATTCCAACGCGACCGAAGTGATCGGCCCGTGACCGGGGCAGAGGATGGTCTCTGGAGGCAGCGCTAGTATTTTCTCGCGATTGTTAGTCAGGGCCAGTTTCCAACTCCCAGCCGCTCCGCCCATCGAGCCAGCAAAGATCGCATCGCCGACGATCGCAATAGGAACGGCTAGGCCAGTGACGACAAAAGTGGTGCCGCCTATGGAATGTCCCCCGGTCGCGAGGGTCTCTACTTGGAGCGAGCCGCAGGAGAAACTCCGACCGGGTGGAAATCCGGTGGCGCCGTCTACCGGCTCCGCTGCGGGAGTGAAAGCCAGGGCCTTGGTTTTTTCGATGACGCGGTCCAGTTCGAATATGTGGTCGATGTGGCTGTGGGTCAGAAGGATGAGGCGGACGCGCAGACTGTTGCTAACAATCGTATGCAAGAGCGCAGTGGCGTCGGCCCCGGTGTCGAAGACGATGGCTTCGCGAGTAGCTGCATCCCAGACGAGATAGGAGTTGACGGTGAAATCCTCCCATGGCGTGTTAAACATTTCGAACCCGGCGGGCTCTGTGACGGAAGGCGCGTAGTTTTTTTCGGCTAGTCGGATGAGCGCGGTGGCGTCGAGTCCGAGCGGTTTTGCGAGCGCGCGCAAGATTTCCGGGGTGGCGTTTCCTGAGCGCGCGGCCACCAGTTCCGCAGCGGTGATCCCGGACGTTTCGGTGAGTCGACCGTCCGCCATTCCCAGCCCGCGCTGGGCCTTCGCAAGCACGTCCGTATAACCGTCCTCCAGAGGAATATTCATCGCCACCTTCAATTAAGCGGGGGACACCCGCGAAGGCAAGGACTCAAGCCGCGACTTTTTGCAGAACAGCTTCGAGGTCGTGTAGTCGGTAAGGCTTCGGCAGGACGGCGTCGAATCCGTGCTCGGCAGGATGGCTCATCACCGGTCCGTTCGAGTAACCACTGGAGACGATGGCGCGAACTCTGGAGCCACTTTCGCGAATGCGGCGAATAGTTTCTGCGCCACCCATGCCGCCGGGCACGGTGAGATCGGAAATGATCAGGTCGAAAGGTTGTCCGGATTGCTCCGCGTGAGCAAAGGCGGCGAGGGCTTCCGCCCCATCCGCCGTGGTCGTCACTTCGTAATCGAGCAGGTCGAGCAGGCTTTTGCAGACTTCGCGAATGGGTTCTTCGTCGTCCATCACGAGCACGCGGCGGATTTTGCGTGGGTCGGGATTTTCGGAAGCCGTCTCGGTCGGATTGGTAATCAGTTCGAAGGGCAATTCCGGCGTCTGCTCGAGGGCGGGTAAAATAAGGCGGACGCGCGTGCCAAAACCCGGCGTGGACTCCACTTCGATCGATCCACCGTGCCGGTGCATAATGGAGTAGGTGGCGGCGAGTCCGAGCCCGCGGGCCTGGTTGCGGGTGGTAAAGAACGGATCGTAAATGCGCGGGAGATTTTCCGGGCTGATGCCCACTCCGGTGTCGGCGATGGAGATGGAAATATAGGAGCCAGGGGCGAGTTGATGGCAATTGTCGGAGGGCAACTGGAGGTTTTCCGCAGCGAGAAAAATCGTACCTCCCTCGAGCATGGCTTGGGATGCGTTCAGGACCACATTGGAAATGGATTGGGTCAGTTGTCCCGGATCGGCCTGCACTTTCCAGAGGTCTGCCGCGATCTCGAAATTGCAATCGACCCGAGAACCGCGCACAACAAACTCAGTCGTCTCACGGAGAATTTGCGCAGCCTCGATAACGCGTTTCATCGGCGCACCCCCTTCCGAGAAAGTGAGAAGATATTGGGCAAGATCCCGCGCCCGCAAAGCTCCCTGCTCGGCCTCATCGAGACAGTGGGAAATCCTCGGTAGCCCGCCCGCTTCATGTCGGAGCAGCGAAAGATTGCCGAGAACGGCCGTGAGCATATTGTTGAAGTCGTGGGCTAGGCCGCCGGCTAATACGCCAATGGATTCTAGCTTGCTCGATCGCAACACTTCGCCCGCGATTTTTTCCTTCTCGGTCACGTCGCGCACGACGACCACGGTGCCGATAATTGCGCCGTCCGAAGTGCGGATGGGCGCTCCGTGGGTGGCCACTAATCGCTCGCCGCTAGGAGTGGACATGGCGTGTCCGCCGGTCGATTCGATGATCCGTTCGTCTCTCATCACTTCGAGGGCCAGATCGAGTGAGGGAACATTTGTGGCGCGATCGAAAATTGGGAAAATACTAGCAAACGGTTGCCCTTCGGCGGCGCTGCTGGAGCACCCGGTCAGATTTTGCGCGCCGTGGTTGAAGAGAACGATCCGGCCTTCGGCGTCAGTCGTAACCACCGCGTCCACCAGTGATTGCAGCGTGACGCTCAGCATTTCCTTCTCCGAATCAATGGCTCGCAGGCTGGCCTGTTCGATGTCGCGCAACCGTTTCTTTTCTAGGCAAGCACCTAGTCGTGCACGAAGAAGGACGGCGTTCACTGGCTTGGGCAGGTAATCCTCTGCACCCAGCTCGACACAACGGGCAACGCGATCCACGTCGGTCAGCGCCGAAAGCATGAGTACGGGTAAGTGACGCAGCGAGGGATCGTCTTTGATCGCTTGCAGGACCTCGATCCCTCCCATCCCGGGCATCATGATGTCGAGCAGAACAATGTCGAAGCGCTCTTGGGCGAGTCGCTCCAGCGCGCTTTTGCCACTAGCGACTCCGACCGGGGTGTAGCCTTCGCGAACGAGCCGGCGGCAGAGGATTTCGCGGTTCAAATTTTCATCGTCCACAATGAGGACGCGCCCGGCGTGTTCCGACGCTAATTCGGAAGCGCGGGGTGAGCCGGCCGACGACCAGTCACGGGCCGATTCGATGCGAATCATGATTCGGCTGGAGCGAGCGAGTTCGAAAAACTGCGAGGCCGCATAGCGGATTTTTTCGATGTCCGGCACGTAAGCAGCGACTGGGCTGTCGGGAGGTTCGCCGAGAACGATATCGGCAAATCCCGTTACCCGGCTGATCGGCGAGCGCGCTGCATCCACCAGCGGCCAGTATTCGTGATTCGGATCGGTGCCGAGAGAAACGAGTCGCGGATCACCGAGCAGCGCGGTGAGTTCGATGCCCGCAGAGCAAATCCCGGCGAACCCATCCATCAAGTCCGGACGCCCATCTTCCTGGGCAATCTCCTGAAGCATTTCACTGAAGCCAATGATCTGGTTCAGCGGCGTGCGTAATTGGTGTAACTCCTGCTGGAGATCGGGCTGAACCGGTGGATCGATTTGCAGGTTCATCGCTGGTTAGGAATGAGCCGCGCCGGGTGCTTTCAGGAGGCGGTCGATTTTTTCGGTCAGGCGGACGAAATCCACTGGCTTGGTGTCGTAATCGTCGCAACCGGCGTCGAGCGCCTTATCGCGTTCGCCCGCCATGGCGTGCGCGGTGAGCGCGAGTACTGGGATGGATTGGGTGGCTGAACCGGCCTTGATCTGGCGGGTCGCTTCCCAGCCGTCGAGCACCGGCAGACTCATGTCCATAATGACGAGGTCGGGCATTTGCTCAGCGGAAAATTTCACACCCTCCGCGCCATCGACCGCGATGAGTACGTCGAAACCGCGACGGATGAGCCGGCGCGAAAGCATGTCCCGGTTCATTTCATTGTCCTCGACGAGAAGTATTTTTGGCATCGGAAAAATACGGTTAGGCGGCAAGTTGGTTAGGTCGCGGACTTCGGGCAATGCGGTTGCGGATTTCGGTAAGCAATTCACCGCGATCGTAGAGACCCTTTTGCATCACGCGGGAAACGTTTCCGTCCAACCGCAGCCGATCTTCGGGAGTGATGTCTTTGGCGGTCATAACCACGATCGGCACATGGGCGAGCCGCGGGTTTTTGCGGACGGTGGCGGCAAATTCAAACCCGTCCATTTCCGGCATCATGAGATCGAGCAGGATCAACGTCGGGACAACGCTTGCGACGCGCTCCAGACCCTCGAGCCCGTTGCGCGCTTCGATCACGGAGAAGTGGTCTTTTTCGAGAAGATCGCGCACGAGTTCGCGGGAAGTGTCGTCGTCCTCGACTACTAACACCGCTCCGGGGTTGCTTTGATCGCAGAATTTCCGGAGTACTCCCACAAAGTCCACCCGCTCAATCGGTTTGAGCATGTAATCATCCACGCCGAGGGTGTAACCCATGGCTTTGTTATCGACCATGGTTAGCATGACGACCGGAATCTCTGCGAGGGCGGGATCACCCTTCAGGCGCGAGAGCACGGTCCAGCCGTCCATCGTTGGCATCATGACATCGAGAACGATGACCGAGGGTTGGAGTTGCAAGGCTAGTTCGATGCCTTCGGCGCCGTTTTGTGAGCAGACGGTGCGGAAGCCTTCCTTGTCGAGGAAACGCCGGACGAGGTCATGAATGGTTAGATCGTCGTCGATCAGCAGGACAATGGGTCGGTCACCCTCATCCTCTGGCGTAACCGCGAGCAAATCGGACGGCGCGTCATCTGGGAAGGAAACGGCTGGGGCGATGAATCGTGCGGGTAAGCGAAGGGTAAAAGTGGATCCAGCGCCGGGCGTACTAACGACCGACGCCTCTCCTCCAATTAGTCGGCAAAACTCGCGCGTGATGGTAAGGCCGAGGCCGGTTCCACCAAACTTTCGTGTGGTTGATGAATCTGCTTGGGTAAAGGCCTCGAAGATGCGCGCCGACTGCTCGGGCGACATGCCGATGCCGGTGTCGCGCACGTCGAAGCGGATCCAATTGCCGTCGCTTTCGCGCACGGCCGACAGGATGACCTCTCCGTTCTCGGTAAATTTCCCGGCGTTGCCGAGCAGATTGAAAAGCGATTGCCGTAACTTGGTTAGATCGGTTGCCATGTTGCCGAGATCGGCGGCGGCCTCGATCGTGATCTGGTTGCCCTTCTTTTCGATCACGGGGCGGATAGTACTAGCGACTTCTGCTAGCATAGAGCCAATTTCGAATTCCTCGACGTGGATCTCCATTTTACCCGCTTCGATTTTCGCGATGTCGAGCACGCCGTTGATCAACTCGAGCAGATGTTTGCCCGCCTTTTCGATTTTCCGCAGGTCCTCGCAGAAACTTCGCTCGCCCATTTCCTCGGCTTCTTCGTGGAGTAATTCGCTGTAGCCGATGATCGCGTTCAGCGGCGTGCGCAACTCGTGGCTCATATTTGCGAGAAACTGACTCTTCGATCGGCTCGCCTCTTCGGCTGCGGTCTTCGCCCGACGCAACGCTTCCTCCGCGTTTTTGCGATCGGAAATATCCTCCACGGTCCCTTCGTAATAAAGCACCCCGCCGTTTTCATCCCGAATCACTCGGACATTTTCGGAAATCCAAATTACGCTTCCGTCTTTCCGATAAATCGGCGACTCAAAACCCCAGACGGCGTCCTTTTCATTCATCAACCGGATGAATTCGTCGCGTCGTGCCGGGTCCACATACAGTTGGCGGGCGATCTCACTCACCCCGCTGCGAAGTTCCTCGACCGAGGTGTATCCGTAAATGTGCGCCAAGGCCGGATTCGCGAGTAGGTAGTGACCATCCGGAGCGGTCTGAAAAATCCCCTCGATGGCGTGCTCGACGATGCTGCGGTAAACCGCGTCGGACGGAGCCGCAGGATGCTGAGTTGAGTTTTCGGATGAATTCATCGAGAATCTAGTCTCTCTTCCATAGCAATATGGTTGCCAAGAACGTAAACTTCCTCACCGGAGACGAATTTTGAGTGTCATTCCTAACAAAACGGTTCTTTTTCTCGTTATCGGGCTGCTTTTTCTCGGCGGTTGCTCGTATCGCGATCGCGACCACACCGTGATTGTGAGTGTTCCAGATCAAAAAATGCGCGTTTTTGAGAAAGGACGCCTCATTTCCGAGTATGCCGTCTCCACCTCGAAGTTCGGGTTAGGCGACCGACGCGGGAGCAACGCGACGCCACTCGGACGACTCCAAGTGCGGAAAAAAATTGGCGACGGCGCTCCTCTCGGGGCCGTCTTCAAGAGCCGCCGGCCGACCGGCGAAATCCTTCGCCCAAACGCTCCCGGGCGTGATCCGATCGTCACCCGCATTCTTTGGCTCGATGGATTGGAGCGGTGCAACGCCCACTCTTTCGCCCGCACCATCTACATTCACGGCACTCCCGAGGAATGGCGCATCGGCACGCCTGCTAGCTACGGTTGTATCCGGATGAAATCCGCCGACGTCATTCAGCTCTACGATCGGGTCGGCCTCGGCGCGGAGATTAATATCGTTAATGCTCCTCTGCCGTCCCTCGAAGCTCCGCGCAACGAGATGGTCTCGGTGGCTGCGCAGCAAATGTAGCCCGCGCTATTTCCTCGGCGGGCGATGTTAGCGATCCGCGAGCGGAACGACCGTCCGACCGACGGCGGGCCCGACGTATTCGCTGAGCGGACGGAAAAGACGGTTGTCGGCCAGTTGCTCGAGGATGTGCGCGGTCCAACCGCTCATGCGGGCAATCGCAAAGATCGGCGTAAACAAATCGGTCGGAATGCCGAGGCTGTAATAAACGGTGGCGGAGTAGAAATCGACGTTGGCGTTGAGACCTTTTTGCTCCTTCATGATCGTCGCAATGCGTTCGGACATTTGGATCCATTTCGGCTCGCCGAGTTCGTTAGAAAGTTTGATGCCCATCGCTTTGAGATGTGGCGCACGCGGGTCGAGCACTTTGTAAACGCGATGGCCGATGCCCATGATTTTTTTCTTCTGAGCGAGCGCGTCGGCAATGTAGGAATCCACTTTTTCGAGACTGCCGATCTCTTGCAACATGTGGATCACGCCTTCGTTCGCACCGCCGTGGAGCGGACCTTTCAGTGCGCCGATCGCCGCGCTGGCAGAGGAATAAATGTCCGACATGGTCGAGGCCACGACGCGCGCGGTGAAAGTCGAGGCGTTGAAGCCGTGCTCGGCGTGCAAAACATACGCCACATCCAACGTCGCGGTGGCGTCGGCGGTCGGTTCCTCACCAGTCATCAACCAGAGGAAATGGCCGGCCTCGCTCAAGTCTTTGCGGATCGGCGGCAATTCCAGACCTTGCCGGGCCCGATGAAAATAGGCGGCGATGATGCCAATCTGCGAGACGAGTTTGATCGCGATGGCGAGATTCTCGCTCATTTCGAGGTCGTGCCGCAGCGTGGGATAGCAACCTAGCATGCTCACGGCGGTGCGCATGATGTCGATCGGCGCGGCGCTCTTGGGTGCGGTGGCGAGAAAGTCGATCAAGCCCTGGGGCAGCTCGCGTTCGGCACGGAGCGCGGTGGTTAGCCCGGCGAGTTGTTTCTGATTAGGGAGATTGCCATGCCAAAGGAGGTAAACCACTTCCTCGTAGCTCACTTTGCCGGCGAGTTCGTTGATGTCGTAGCCTTGATAAATGAGCTGACCAATGTCGCCACGAACGTCTCCGATGCGGGTTTCTGCGGCAATGATTCCTTCGAGTCCTCTGGAGATAACGGGCATAATTTTTTTAAGCTGAATGACGGGTGATGAATTTCGTTGGTCGGCGGCAAACAAAACCAACCTCATCTAGTATAAGAGAGATCGCCGCGAACGCACAAGTTTTCCCGTCCCGAAATCCCAAAAAAGACCGCGCACTGGAAAAAGCCCCGCCTTCTCCCTCAACCGCCGAGGGGATTTACTCGCGCCCAGTGGAAAAGTTTGGCCCGGGGTTACCTCGACCAAAGCGTGAATTCAACCAATCAGATTGGCTGCTCTTTTATACGCCGGTCATCCGCGATGGTTCATGCGGGTTTCGAATTCGCTTTCAACCAATCCGCATAAGCTGCCTCGGTCATTTCGCCCGCCGCCAGCGCCAGCGTGCGCGTCACCGCCTCCGTCTCCGTTGCGTAAACCTCGAACCCGTTCCGTTCCAGAAAACCCGCGCCCATCATGAAGCCAGTGCGTTTATTGCCATCGAGGAAGGGGTGATTCTTCACGATCCCCGCAGCGTAAGCGGCCCCGAGCTGTGCCATCGTCGGCTCGCTGTAGTGAAATAGTTGTTGTGGCTTGGCCAAGGCGGATTCCAGCATATTTTCATCGCGTACGCCAGCGCTGCCGCCGTAGTGCGACAGCATCATGTCGTGCAAAGCGAGACATTCCTCGCGCGTCAGCCAATAGGGCGGCTTCATTTGGCCAGCTCGCGCAGTGCGTTGCGATACCGACGGTTCAAGCTCTCAAACACCGCCATGGATTTGGCAAACTCTGGATTACCCGCCGTCAGCCGCACGCCATCCTGCGACTCGGTCAGCGTCACCGTATCACCCTCGGCCACCTTCAAATGCGCGAGCGCTTCTTTCGGCAGAACGAGTCCCACCGAGTTGCCTACTTTGCGAAGTTTCAGTTCGATCGTCATAGGAGCAACGTAGCTACGGATGTTATTACGTCAAGGTTCTCCATTTGGCACGCCTGCTCTTTGATTTCGAGTTCTATTGTGGCGTGGAACGTTGGGCCAAACTGGCCGGCGATTGGATCGTGACCCCGGTGACCCCGGTCACGGTCTTGCCGTAGAGTGAAGCAAAGTGGGTTTTATCTCCGGTGAGTAACCCGTCGCAGCCGTTGAGGATGGCGGCCGCCAATACGGGGCGGTCTTTTTGCGGTAATTCTGGGCAAAGTTCAGGAGCGAGTGGGGCGGCGACCTTGACCGCAACCTCTACGCCGAGGAGGAGGGACTCAAGCTCGCGGACGGACGGGGGAAATTTTGCTTCCAAGTTTCTCTGCGCCTCGCCGATCACGTAGCCGTCTGCCACCAAAGAGTGACCTTGTGCGCGCAGAGTCGCCAAAAATCTCCGCACCGCTCCTTGGCTCTTGGCTGCGGAGAAGAGGATATTGGCATCCAGAAAGAGTCGCATCGGCGAGGTCTGGGGAACTTAGGTTGCGAGGACCTTCGCCAGTTCCGCCTCGCCGGCGTCGAACTCGGCAACTCGCTCCGCGCTGTAAATTTCCACGGGCAGAATCACCGCGGGCCGGAGCAAGATGCCCTCGGGCGTCGTCTCCGCAATCAGGCTGTCTTGCGGGCGGATGCCAGCGGCTTTCCTCATTTCCGCTGGTAAAGCAATGACCCCGCGGCCCGAGACGGAAAGAGTCCTAATCATGTCGTCAGTATGCAGATTTTCCGCTTTTCTGCAAATCTGATTTACGGTGAAGCGTTTTAAAGTGACTTCACTTCGGGTTCGGCAGTGAGGAATTCTCGGTGTGCGGGACCGAGTCTTCTCCCGCCTCTCACAAATCCCTTGCCACTCTGCTTAACTCTTCTCCGCCCTCTTTGTCG
>JBBRPA010000011.1:0-72504 GCA_038228695.1 Chthoniobacterales bacterium | reverse complement strand
CTTACCAAAAAGAAGGGGGCCGAAGGCGGTGAAAAAAGGCGTTCGAAAATGCATAAAGCATTTTATCAGAAAAACGTATATATCAACCACAATCTATCCTAAATCACCCTTAAGTCAGTGCCATTCGGGTCGGTTCTCACTATTGACACTAAATTGGAATAGACGGGCCGCGGGGCTGCGCCTTTCATGTTGATATTTACCCACTAGAGAGAAAAGGAAATAAAAGACCTGTCCCTCTGTTACGCAAGTTGGTGCGGTGTCTACTGATTCAATCCATCATCGGCGGCTGGAAGGCGGGCCTCGGACCGGGGAAAAAACCATTTAACTCATATAGCCGTCAGGAATTGCTTGGGCTCAAAGTTATGAATTGCCCGTTTTAGTTTCATCATGGTAAAAAATTGGGCAGTAAAAGTTTGAATTCACGGCCAACAAATGCCACCCTTCAATATGCCTAAAACTGCTGTCGCTCGTCCGCTAAGGAGAGCACCCGTTCGTGGAACTGTGTCGGGTGCTGCCATGCAGAAAGCCGTCAAGACGCTTTCTCATCTGCGACGCACCAACCGTGCGGAATATGAGCGCACCGTGCGGGAGGCCGCCGCCAGAGCCAACTGGCCTCTCTACACGATCAAATCGGCGTAATCAATGTCTGGACTGGCTGAGGAGTGCGGCAGTGTTTTTATCAACTGCCCATTCGATGCAGATTACCTCCCAGTTTTTCATTCCATCGTATTTACCCTAGCGGTCTGTGGATTGACTCCCCCATGCGCTCTGGAACATGAGGATGCCGGGATGGTGCGAATCGAGAAAATTTATCGACTGATCGACAAATGCGAGTTTGGGATTCATGACGTATCGAGAACGGAATTGGATTCGATTAATCAACTTCCAAGATTCAATATGCCTCTGGAATTGGGCCTATTCCTCGGAGCGAAAAAATACGGCACGAAACGTCACAAGGCAAAAAAGTGTCTGATTCTGGATCAAGAGCGGTATCGTTTTCAGAAATTCATCTCTGATATCGCCGGACAAGACATCAAGGCGCATGAACGCCAGCCGAAAAAAGCCATTACCGCGGTCCGAGATTGGTTGCGTGGCATTCCTGGACATGGGCATCTGCCGGGTGGGGCGCACATTTGGAGTCTTTACCAACGCTTCCGTGATGAGCTTCCTGCTCTCTGCGAGGCGACAAAGTTGGAAGTGGCCGAATTGGTTTTCAGCGATTTTCTCGGACTGGTCCTGAAATGGTTGAGCGACAATCTACCTGCCAAGGGTTGACTGCTCCCTCGGCACACACGCTGTCTATAGCCAGCGCGGAAGGTGATGAACCTCTGGATATAAGCCGCTTGTGAAATTCCGCGTGAGGCCCAGTTTTTGGCGGGGGTATGAGGCTCTCGATCCTCGGGTGCGTGAATCCGCGCGACGAGCTTGGTAGTTGTTTGAGGAAAGCCCGGAGCATCCTTCCCTGCGATTTAAGAAACTCGGCGGCTACGACGATGTTTGGTCGGTGCGGATCAATGAGTAATATCGGGCAGTGTGCCAGCGTCAGGGTGATACCGTGATCTGGTCTTGGATTGGTTCCCACAACGAATTCGACAAGCTCTTTTCCTAGTCGTCATTTGCCAGTAAAATGGCTGCCTCACAAGGATTTGAACCTTGACAAATTGATCCAGAATCAATTGTGCTACCGTTACACCATGAGGCAATGGTTTTTGGGGAAAATAGGGTAGCGCACCCTTTCCCGAGGGCAACCGGATTTTTTGCCAACCTGCCGGTGCCCTAGGGGTGAAGAGATCGCACTCGCCGGTTGACGCGATCCGCAAACTGGCTACCTGTAGTGGCGTCATTCCCATGAAATTCACCGCTCATTCCAAACCAACCTGCCTCGCCGGCATCTCCTGCGTCGCGCAGATGGTCGTGCGTATTTGGAATGCCCACCCGGGCCGGGGAATTTTCTGATCTGATTTAACCAACCTTTTTCCAGAAAAACCCACGGCCCAAAAAGCCGTGGGTTTTTTGTTTTTCCACACACCACACCTATGAATACCAATAAAATCCTGACTTACCGGGAGATTCCTCCCGAGCTGGAAGCCTTGCAATTCGAGAGCCTGATCGAGACCTACGTCGATCTGGGGCTGAATCGTTTCCAAGCGGCGGCTGCTGCCCAGGCAGATTATCTTTGCCTGAACCGGCTCGCCTTCCGCCAGCGTGGGACCGCGCGGAATTTCCTTCTTTTTGGCGGGAAACAAGCTGCGGCCTGAGTTTTTTTAGGCAAAAAAAGCAGAAGGAATTTGCAGGACAAAAAGTATCGTGTTAAAAGACGATAGATGAGTCCCGCTCAACACCGCATTGTTTTAGTCTTAGCCCAATTTGCCCGGAAAGATCGACCCGCTTTCGTGCCCGATCTTCTCGGGGAACTGGGCCTCGCCTCGGGCAGCAGCCTGACGCCCACCTTGAAAATCATGGAGCGCAAAGGCCTCGTCGAAATCGCGGGCGGCGGCGCCAAGGGACGTTCCCGCGTGGTGCAACTCACGTCCCGGGGACGTCACGCCGCTGGTCTGGGCGGGTTGCCATTGGTCGGGCGTATTGCCGCCGGTCACCTCAGCGAAGCGTTGGCCGAGCCCGAGCAATTACTTGAAGCCGGGGATTTACTGCCGCATCAACTGGGCGATTTTTTACTGCGCGTGCAGGGCGATTCGATGATCGGCGATGGCATTCTCGACGGCGACAAAGTGCTCTTGCGTCCCGAGGTGGACTGGCGCGATGGGGAGATCGCCGCTGTGCTGGTCGGCAGTGACCATGAGGCCACGCTCAAGCGCATTTTTCGCGAGGGAAACAAAATCCGGCTGCAACCCAGTAATCCGCTTTTTCCGATGGTAACGGTGGATGCCAGCGAAGTGAAAATCGCCGGGGTCTTCCGAGGGCTGATCCGTGATCAACGTCGTTGATTTCCCAGTTCCAGCGGCCGCTCCGGTGGGAGTGAAGGGTGCTCGGCTAGTCGGGCTGCGTTCGCTCCTCGCGGAGAAATTTCCCGCTGTAGAAACAAAGGAAAGCGGGGTGCTGCCGACCGGGCACGCCGCCTTCGACGGACCAGAGGGCGGACTTCGGCGCGGGCGACTCACCGAGATTACCGGATCGCTCGGCGCGGGGCCGTTGTTTCTGGAGTTGCTCCTCACTATTCTCGCCCGGGAAAAATGTTTTGCGGCGTTGATCGATGGTGGGCATTCGTTTTCACCGGAGGATTACTCGCCTGACGCACTCGCGCGATTGCTCTGGGTTTTTTGCCGCGAGGCAGGGCAGGCGATCAAGTCCGCCGATCTGCTCCTGCGCGACGGGAATCTGGCCCTCGTCGTGCTCGATCTGCAATGGCTTGCCCCGCGCGATTTGCAGCGCATCCCGGCGAGCACTTGGCATCGGTTCCAGCGGGTCGTGGAAAAAACGGACGCCGTTTTTGCGGTCATTTCTCCGCGGCCAATGATCGAGGGCGCGGCTGTGCGAATCGCGGTGCGCAACCAGTGGGATTTGCGCGCGATGCGTTGTTGTCGGTCGAAGTTGATGAGCGAGTTGGAGGTGCAAATTTTTTCCCGAACCACCCAAGCGCCCCCTGTTTGGAGTCGTCGCTCTGCCTGATCTCATGTTTGCCGCCATTCATCTGCCCGATTTCCACTTGCAAGCAGTCCTGCGTTTGCGGGAGGAACTACGCGGAAAGCCGGTCGCGATCATTCACTCCGCAGAGAGTGGTGGCGGAATTTTGGAAATCACCCCTGAGGCGCGGGCGGCCGGAGTGACGGAAGGAATGCCGGATGTGCAAGCCTTAGCGCGTTGTCCAGCATTAGAAATCCGATCCCGACAGCCCGTACAGGAACAAGCGGTGGCAGCTATTCTGCTGGAGGTGGCCCACTCGATTTCCCCGCTCGTCGAGGCGACGGAGGAGGGCGTTTGCACGGTGGATTTGCGCGGAGTTAGAAACCGGGATTGGTCGGATTGGGGGAATGAAATCATCACGCGCCTAGCTCGGGTTAGCCTTGTTAGTAGGATGGGCGTGGCGCCGAATCCCGACCTCGCTTGGCTGGCGGCGTGGCGCGCAAATCCAGTGTTAGTCGTGCAACAGCCGGAGTTGTTTTTGCGCGATTTGCCCATTGCCACGATGAGACCGTCGCGGGCGTTGCTAACTATTCTGGAAGGCTGGGGCATCGAAACGCTAGGTCAGCTAACCAAGTTGCCGTCGGCGGATCTGATTAGTCGTCTGGGCATCGAGGCTAGCCAGCTTTGCGAACGGGCTGCTGCCAGAAAAATCCGCCCGCTCCGGCTCGTGCAACTTGCGGAAGAATTTTCCGAGTTTCTCGAGTTTGAATGCGGCATCGAAACGCTGGAGCCGCTGCTTTTTGTCCTACGTCGGTTGCTCGATCAACTCACGCGCAGGCTCGACGGTGTCCATCGCGTGGCGGCCCGTATGATCCTGCAACTCGCCCTCGAGAATCGCTCTGATTACGAACGGGATTTTATCATTCCTGCGCCGACTTGCGAGACGGAGGTATTGTTCCGGATACTCGATACGCACCTCGAGGATTTGCACCTCGAGCAGCGACCTGTCGGAGTGCGACTAACGATGGAGCCGATCCGGGCAGATCACAACCAACTGCGGCTTTTTGAAAATCCGTTGCGCGATCCGAATCGCTTCGGCGAGACGATGGCCCGTCTGATTGCGCTGGTCGGTCCCGGCCACGCGGGCATTGGTTGTCCCGAGGACACCCATCACCCGGATAGTTTTCGAATTCAGGAGCCGTGCTTTCACGAGTTGCGTGGGGAAACGACGGTTGCCGTGTGCGCAGTCGGCCTGCCTTTGCGCCGTTATCGGCCGCCGGTCGCAGCTAACATTCGTCAGCGCGATCGATCGCCAGAGTTTGTTAGTTCCGCCGTGGTTAATGGTCCGATCCTTGACGCCCTCGGGCCGTATCGTTCGGGAGGCGATTGGTGGGATGAAAAAATCTGGCAGCGCGAGGAGTGGGACGTGGAAGTGGCCCGCGCTGGACTCTATCGCATTTGCCGGCAGGAAAACGAATGGAGCGTCGAGGGATGTTATGACACCGGCTTATGTTGAACTGCATGCGCGGAGTGCGTTCAGTTTTTTGCGCGGCGCTTCGCATCCGGAAAAACTTGTTGAAGAGGCGGCCGCGCTGAATTTGCCCGCGCTGGCCGTGTGCGACCGCGATGGCGTTTACGGCACGGCCCGGGCGCACAAAGCGGCTCGCGAGGCGGGCATCAAAGCTATCGTCGGAGCGGAGCTCACCTTGGAGGACGGCAGCGTGCTCCCGGTGCTCGTTGCGACGCGCAAAGGTTATCAAAATCTCTGCCAACTCATCACTCGGGCCAAGTTGCGCGGCACCAAACACTCCGCACCGGTGCAATGGGCGGAATTGGAGGAATACGCCGGAGGACTGGTGGCCCTGACCGGTGATGAGGAGGGAGCGCTCCGCCGGTTCTTGGAACGCGATGACTCTGCCGCCGCTGATCATTTCCTGAAAAAAATAACTAACACCTTTGGAAACGAGAATGTCTTCATCGAAATCCAACGGCATCGGCGTCGGGGCGAAGAAATGATCAATGATTGCCTCGTGGATTTGGCGGCTGTGAAAAATCTTCCTCTGCTAGCTACCAACGGCGTGCTTCATGCCACCCGGTCGGAACGCGAGGTGCTCGATGTGCTCACTTGCGTTAGGCAGCACACTCATCTCGATGCGGCGGGAAAAAAACTGACGGTGAACGCGGAGCGACATCTCAAATCGGCAGCGGAAATGACCGAACTTTTCCGCGATCAGCCCGAGGCGATTACTAACACCGCACGACTGGCGGAACGGTTGGAATTTTCCCTCGAGAATCTCGGCTACGAATTTCCCTCCTATCAGGGTATGAGCCGCGGGGAGATGGACGTTTTCCTCCGCAAGGTCACTCTGGCCGGAGCGCGCTCGCGCTACTCGCACCTTAGCCAGCGAGTCCACGCCCAGCTGAAACGCGAGTTGGATTTGATCGTGAAGTTAGGTTTCTCTGGATACTTCCTTATCGTCTGGGACCTCGTCAATTTCTGCACGGAGAGCAACATTCTCTGCCAAGGCCGGGGCAGTGCGGCGAACAGCGTGGTCTGCTATTCACTCGGCATCACCGCCTGCGATCCGATCGCCTGTAATCTGCTTTTCGAGCGTTTCCTAAGCGAGGGTCGCAAGTCGTGGCCGGACATCGACATTGATTTGCCCAGCGGTGAGCGTCGCGAGCGAGTGATCCAGGAAGTTTATCAACGCTACGGAAAACATGGTGCGGCGATGACGGCTAACGTGATCACTTATCGCGGAAAATCTGCCATGCGCGAGATCGGCAAGGCGCTGAATTTTCCTCCGGATGTGATTGACCGGTTCTCGCGTCTTTTTGCTAGTGGCGATTTTCGACACACCTTGGAATTGGAAGATCAGATTACCCGGGCCGGACTTTCCATCGACCAACCCCGTAGTCGGACGGCGATGAGGCTCTACCAATCCATTTACGGATTGCCGCGGCACCTCGGTCAGCATTCGGGCGGGATGATTATCTGCCAGGGAAAGCTGGACACAGTCGTTCCCCTCGAAAACGCTAGCATGCCGGGCCGTGTCGTCGCGCAATGGGACAAGGATGATTGCGAGGATATGGGAATCATTAAGGTCGATTTGTTAGGACTCGGCATGATGGCGGCGATGCAGGACAGCCTAGAACTTTGTGCCGCGCGTGGGCGTCCGGTCGATCTCGCGGCGATACCGAAGGATGATGCGGCGACTTACGATTTGATGTGCCGGGCGGACACGATCGGGGTGTTTCAAATTGAGAGTCGCGCGCAAATGGCAACGCTGCCACGAATGCTGCCGAAGAAATTTTACGATGTCGTTGTTGAAGTGGCGATCATTCGCCCCGGTCCGATTCAAGGCGACATGCTCCATCCGTATCTCGAGCGCCGGGCCGGACGCCAGCCCGTGACTTATTTTGACGAACGTCTTCGCCCAGTGCTAGAGCGCACGCTCGGTGTGCCTCTTTTTCAGGAGCAACTACTGAAGATTTCCATGGTCATGGCGGACTTCACCGGCAGCGAGGCGGAGGAATTGCGCCGCGCCCTCAGCTTTCATCGTTCGCAGGAAAAAATGAACAAAGTCTGTGTGAAACTACGCGCCGGCATGGAGCGGAACGGGATTCTTCCGGAGGTGATCGAGAGCGTGACCAAAGCGGTGCAATCGTTCGCCGTTTATGGTTTTCCCGAGAGTCACGCAATCTCTTTTGCGTTGATCGCTTATGCGAGTTGCTGGATGAAAGTGCATCGCACGCCGGAGTTTCTTACTGGCCTACTCAACAACCAGCCGATGGGTTTTTACTCATCAGCCACGCTGCTCGAGGACGCGCGGCGCCACGGGGTAAGGATTCGTCCGGTTTTGGTGCTAACATCCGAATGGCTCTGCACGGTAAATGAGGATGATTCAGTCCGCCTCGGCCTGTGCTTTGTGAAAGGGCTGGCTTCGGAGGATGGGCGTAGGATTGTGAGTGAGCGTGGGCGCGGCGAGTTTGTCTCGCTGGCCGAGTTTCAACTGCGCACCGGCCTAGGAAAAATCCCGCTCCGCCTGCTAGCCAAGGCGGGAGCGCTCAATGGGCTCGCCGAACATCGGCGCGATGCGCAGTGGAAAGTGGAAGTGACCCGCGAGCAGGACGATTTGTTTGCGGAGTTGGAAGATGAGACGCCGCTGCCGCTGGCGAGAATGAAGGCCGCGGAACGTTTGCAGGCGGACTTCGACAGCACCGGAGTGACCACCGGGCCGCATCCGATGGCGTTACTGCGTGACAGTCTGCCGGATATCTGGCGCGCTTCAGATTTACCTTCCGCAAAAACCGGCACGCTCCTTCGCATCGCGGGTCAAGTTGTCTGCCGTCAGCGCCCCGGCACAGCCAAAGGGTTTGTCTTTCTGAGCTTGGAAGACGAGACCGGCATCGCTAATGCGATTGTCACCCCGCAACTTTTCGAGCACCTGCGCCTAACCATTTCCGAGGAGCCCGTTTTGATGATCGAGGGCGTTTTGCAAAATCACGAGAATGTCATTCACGTCAAAGCCTGCAAAATCGAACCGCTGCGGACCGGGCTGCCTGTCCAGCTCTCGCACGATTTCCATTGAGGCCCGGTTGCTTAAACTGCTTGCGCGGATTTTGGACGGTGGCCATATTGCTGCGAAATCTTACGCGCTCATAGCTCAGTTGGATAGAGCACCGGATTTCTAATCCGATGGTCGCAGGTTCGAGTCCTGCTGGGCGCATTTTCTCCCATGAACTCTGTTCTTTCCATTCCTCAAATGATCGCGCTGGAGCAACGGGCGTTCGCCGAGGGCGTCGATGCCTGGGCGCTCATGCAGGAAGTGGCGGCAAAAGCAGCGGACGCGATTCTTGCGCGTTATCCCGCCCCGGCGGTTTGTCGGGTTTTTGCCGGAAAAGGAAACAATGGGGGCGATGCTTGGCTGGTGGCCGGGCGACTGGCTCGGGCCGGTTGGTCGGTCGAGGTGACCTGTCCGTTTTCCGCCGGGGAGATGTCGGAATTGGAACGGAGGGCAGCAGCGGAATGGCCTGCCGAATCGGTTCGCCCCCAGAGACTCCGAAATGCGCGCCGGCCCTCGGTGGTGGTGGACGGATTGCTTGGGATCGGCGCGAAAGGCGAATTGCGGGCGCCAATGCCGGAGATGATCCGTGAGATGGCGTCGTTGCGGGCGAGAGGAGCGGAGGTCTTTGCGCTCGATTTGCCGAGCGGTCTGGGAACCTACGGATGCGTGGTGGCTGATCACACACTGACCGCCGGGTTTGCCAAGGATGTCTTGCTAACCGATGAGGCGACCCATTTTGTCGGACGTATTTCGGTGCTGCCACTGTCTGAGTTGTCCCGGCGGATGACCGAGCAAGTGGACGGTGAAATTGCGACCGCAGAAAATCTCGGCGCGCTGCTGCCGCCCCGTGCGTTCGATATTCATAAGGGAAATTGTGGGCGAGTGACCGTGGTAGCGGGAAGCGCAGGAACGGCGGGCGCGGCCGTGCTTGCGGCGTTCGGAGCACTTCGAGGTGGGGCGGGCTTGGTTTCGCTCTTTTGCCCTCCGGAAATTTATCCGACGCTGGCCCCGATGCTGCCGCCGGAGGTGATGGCCCGACCATGGACGGACCTCGGCGCGGTGGCTCTCGGCACGATGGACGTGCTCGCGGTCGGTCCGGGCTTGGCTACGGAGTGGACCGAGCCAGTTTGGACCCTGCTGGAGGCGGCGCGCGTGCCGATGGTGCTCGACGCAGGCGCCCTCAGCATCGTTGCCGGAGACATGGATCGGCTGAGGAAATTGTCCGGACCGCTGCTGTTGACTCCGCATCCTGGGGAGATGGAACGCCTATTTCCGAGGGAAAACCGCAGCCGCGCAGAATGGGCCGCCGCTTTCGTCTCCCAGCCGGACCACGAGAAAATGACTTTGCTTCTGAAAGGAGCCCGCACCGTGGTCGCCGGCGATGGATATCCTCTCAGCTACAACATCACGGGCCACCCAGGTATGGCCACGGGAGGAATGGGCGACACGCTGACTGGGGTGTGCGCGGCCCTGATCGCGCAGGGGTTGACCACCCGTGACGCGGCCCGAGTGGGAGCATGGGTCTGCGGGCGTGCGGCGGAATTGGCGATTCGCATCGGAGGGCAGAGTCAAGAATCACTCCTGCCGACCGATCTCTCCGCGTTCCTCGGGCAGGCTTTTTCGGATTTGCGCGCTGGGTTGGACTGAAAAATCCCGACTTGTCGCGAGGCGACTTCTCCGCCAGATTGCCCGCCAATATGAGCAATAAAAAATCCGGCTGTCTTGCGCTATTCCTCTTTCTCGCTTTATGCGCCAGTTTGCTGGTTAACGTGGGGCTATTCTCCTCGAAACTCGGGAGTTCGCTGGCTTCAGGATCGATCAAATCGAGGATGGATTCTGATTTGCCAACGTTCGACGAAAATGTCATCGAAAACGCCAAAAACAATTCAAACGATCGCATTGCCGTAATCGAACTGAGCGGGATCATTAGCTCCTCCGCCACCGGGCGACTTACTGGTTCGATGGTGGACGATTTGAAAGCCGGATTACGCCAAGCCGCGGAGGATCCACACATTCGGGCTATCGTTCTGAACATCGATTCACCCGGCGGTGAAGTGACGGCTTCGGATGTGATTTACAACGAAGTCTGCGCTGCGCGGGCCAAGAAAAAAGTGATTGTTTACATGGGCTCAGTTGCAGCCTCTGGCGGCTATTACATTGCCTGCGGCGGAGATTATCTGATGGCTAATGAAACTACCATCACCGGGAGTATCGGCGTGATCATGCACGCGCTGAAATACAAAGATCTGTTTGGAAAAATCGGCGTGGAATCAGTGGTCTTCAAAAGCGGTCAGTTCAAAGACATCCTGAGTGGCAGCCGAGACATGACCGATGAAGAAAAAGCGTATATCCAGGCGATGGTCATGCAAACTTACGACAAGTTTGTCGGAATTGTCGCTCGTGAGCGAAAAATCCAAGAAGGCTATCTTCGCACTAACATTGCCGACGGACGGATCATCTCGGGACGCGATGCTGTGGGTATGAATTTGATCAACGCGACTGGCTACGTTGAGGATGCCTACAAAAAAGCCCGCGAACTGGCCAATGCGCCCGATGCAGCCGTGGTGGAATACAAGGCGGAATTCCGGATAAATAGTTTGTTCCGCAACTTCGGAGCGGACTCCCGCGCGGCAAACAAGGTGGAGTTGTCTTTCGATCAAGGCATTCTACCGCGGCTCGAAGCTGGGCGGTTTTATCTACTGCCGTCGTTCTACCTTCCCTAACCAAACGAAATTGTGCTCACCGCTCTGCAAATTGCGCTGGGCCTTTTCAGCGGGATCATCTTTTTCGCTCTTCTCCGTCGCGCGTTTTCCCGCCCGGGTGTGTTCCCGGAATCCGAATGGTTTGATGTTAGAGATATCGTTCTAGCTTTCGCACTTTCGTCTCTCTTTGGTTACCTTGCTTGGGGGCTTTTCGCGAGCACTCCCAAGCCTTACACCGAAAAGGACATCTCAGGCAGCATCGTTACACAACTCTTCTTTGGCGCAGCGATGCTCGGTTACGTCGCGTTTCGACAAATCCCGCTTAGCGAATTTTTCGGGGTTCGACCTCAGCCATGGTGGAAATCACTTGGGATCGGGTCGCTGCTCATGCTCGGGATTCTGCCTTTCATCGGCATTCTGGCGGATCGGATGAGCCAAGGATCTTCTGACGAACAGGAGGCGGTAAAGTTTTTCCAAACGACCACGTCGCTGCAGGCCCGGCTGATGCTGGCGTTTATGGCCGTGGTGGTTGCGCCTGTGGTGGAGGAAGTAGTGTTTCGCGGATTGCTTTACCGCATCTTACGGGGATATTTTGGAAAGTTGTCCGCCATGTTCTTTATTTCGGTCCTTTTCGCATCGATCCATGGAAATCTGCCAACCTTCCTCCCGCTGACGCTGCTGTCCTTTGCGCTTGTTGCCGGACTGGAAGTCACCGGTAGCCTTTTAGTTAGCATAGCAATGCACGCCACTTTCAATGCGGTGAGCCTGCTCTTCATTTTACTCACGGGGAAATCATGAAACTGCGTGGCTATGGCGAGGATCGGCTCGTTTCAGAACTAACCAAACTGCTAACTCAGTCGCGGCCGGAGGTCGTGGTGGGACCGGGGGACGATTGCTCCGTGATTTCGCAAGCCGGTTCCAAATGGGATCAACTACTGAAGACTGATAGCGTGGTGGAGGGAATCCATTTTGAATCGAAAGCCCCGCCCGGTCAGGTCGGATGGAAGGCGCTGTGCCGCGCCATTAGTGATGTGGCATCGATGGGTGGCGAACCACAGCACGGATTGATTACGCTCGGGCTCAGCGCGGATACCAGCGTGGCTTGGGTAAAAAAGCTCTATGGCGGCATTGCCCGGGCGGCCGCTCATTACAACGTGGATATTGTCGGTGGCGAAACGGTCCGGACCACGGGTCCGTTATTCATTACCGTCAGCCTGACCGGGAGGGTCGAACGACGCAAAGCACTCCTCCGCTCCGGGGCACGGGCCGGTGATGCGATCTTGGTGACGGGATGCCTTGGTGGTTCGATTAAGGGATGGCATCTCAAATTTCAACCTCGCGTTGCTGAGGGGCGGTGGCTCGGTCAAAGCGGTCTGGTTCATGCGATGATGGATCTAAGCGATGGACTGGCGGCGGACCTACCGCGAATGGCCCAGTCGAGTGGAGTGTTCCATCGGATCTTTCTCAAATCCGTTCCCATTCGGAGGGGGGCGACCTTGCAAGGGGCCATGCAGGACGGGGAGGACTATGAATTGTTAGTCGCGGCAGATTCGCGGAAGCTGGGGGATTTGCTCGCCCGGTGGCGACGGCATTTTCCGGACTTGCCGCTGAGTGTGATCGGGGAGTTTACGGATCATCCCGAGGAGAAACAACAAGAGCATCAACCCGGGGGATTTCATCACTTTTGAAAACGGTAACGCGAGTTTCTTCGTTAATTGCGATGGGCGAACTGGCCGGTTCCATCGCGTCCCGGTTGGATCGACGGGCGATCATTCAAATCGACGGACCGCTCGGTGCCGGGAAGACCCATTTCGTGAAAGGGCTCGCCGCTGCCTTGGGGTATCCCGACAATGTCGCCAGTCCGACGTTTCCCATCGTCCACGAATATCGCTGGGCCGATCAGTTGCTGGTGCACATGGACTTCTATCGACTGCAATCCGTCGCGGAGGTTCTCGACGCTGGACTCGAGGAATATCTGCCTTGCGAGGGGATCACCGTCGTGGAATGGGCCTCGCGTTTTTCCGGGGTCTTTCCGCCGGGTGGCTGGAAAATTGAGATCTCGATTCTGGACGAAACCAACCGGGAGGTAACGATTGAATCGCCTGATTATTGAGACCTCCACGGCACAGGCCAGCGTGGCTTACTTCCGTGGGAGTGAAATGTTAGTCGAAGATTTGTTTCCAGGTGGACGCGGGCCAGTTAGTCCGTTGTTTTCGATTTTGGAACGGCAAATCCGGGAATTCGGGCCGGCCCAGGAGCTGTTTGTCGGGGTCGGGCCGGGAAGCTACTCTGGCATCCGTATTGGGATTGCCGCTGCGGTGGGTTTGCATCTGGCGCAAAGCATTCCAGCGTGCGGAATTTCCTCGTTTTTAGGTTACCCTGGGGACGATTACCAAGTGGTTCTCAATGCGCGAGGCAGTTGGACGTATGCGTCAATCGGGGAGGGGATTCTGATGGAACCGCCATCGATTTGCAGCACGTCAGAATTGTTAGAAAAAATTCGGGCGGACCGTGGTGTGTTCAGTCCGGATGCCTTGGAGGGTTTCTCCGCGTCATTTGCTATTCCAACCGCTTCCGTCCTCGGACGACGGATTGTAGCCGGGCAGTTTACTCGGCTGCCGTTGCAACCAGTTTACCTGAAGCCGCCGCACATTACCCTCCCAAATAAGCCTCCCGCACTTCGGGATTTATCCGAAGGGCCGGAGATGCGTCCTGCAAAATGATTCTTCCGGTTTCGAGGACATAACCGTAGCTCGAAACTTCCAACGCGAGATTGGCGTTTTGTTCGACTAACAGAATGGCTATTCCGAGCGTCTTGTTAATCTCGATAATCTTTTCAAAGATGGTTTTAACTAACAGAGGCGCAATTCCCAGTGAGGGTTCGTCGAGCATGAGAAATTTCGGTTTACTCATGAGCGATCGACCGATCGCCAGCATCTGCTGTTCGCCGCCAGAAAGAGTACCGGCGGTTTGTTTTTCCCGCTCTTTCAGACGCGGGAAAATCGAGAAAATGTAGTCAAATTCCTTAGCGAAGTTCGTTTTGTCTTTCCGGAGATAAGCTCCCATCTTCAGATTCTCCATCACGGTTAGGTTAGAGAACACCATCCGTCCTTCGGGACAATGCGCGAGGCCGCGTCCCACGATTTCATGAGGCGCCAGATAGGTGATGTCTTCGCCATTGAAGTGGATTGATCCCGAGCGGGCTTTAAGCAGGCCGGAGATGGCGCGCAGTGTAGTCGTTTTCCCCGCGCCATTCGCGCCAACTAACGTCACGATGCTTCCTTCCTCCACCTTCAGCGAAATGCGTTGCAGGGCGGAAATGGAACCGTAGCAGACTTCGAGTTCTTTAATTTCAAGCATGGTCAGGTTCCCAAGTAGGCAGAGATGACTTTGGGGTTAGCGCGGATTTCCTCGGGGGTGCCTTCGGCGATCTTTTTGCCGTAATCCAGCACGGCGATGCGTTGGCAGATGCCCATGACGACTTTCATGTCGTGTTCGACTAATAAGACGGCGAGGCCAAACTTTTCCTGAGTGAAGCGAATGAGCTTCATCAATTCGACTTTTTCCGTGGGATTCATGCCAGCGGCGGGTTCGTCTAACAAAAGAAGCTTGGGTTTGGTCGCTAGGGCGCGGACGATTTCGAGACGGCGTTGGTCGCCGTAAGGGAGGCTGCGGCAGTGCAGGTCACGTTCTTTATCGAGGCCGAAGATTTCGAGGAGTTCCATGACCTGACCTTCGATCTCCTTTTCTTCGCGAGTAAATTTGGGGCCACGAATCAAGGCTTCGGAGATTCCGTGTTTGAGGTGCAAGTTGCAAGCGGTCCGCACGTTGTCGAAGACGGTGAGAGAGTTGAAGAGCCGGATGTTTTGGAAAGTGCGAGCGATGCCGCGGGCGGTGATGCGGTAGGGGCGCTGACCGCTGACCGCTTTGTTCGCAAAAGTGATTTTGCCCGAGGTGGGGCGATAGACGCCGGTGATGAGGTTGAATACGGTGGTTTTGCCCGCTCCGTTGGGACCGATGAGGCCGACGAGTTCGCCTTCGTTGATTTGTAACGTGACTTCGGAAACGGCTTTAAGTCCTCCAAATTGGACGGTCACTTGGTTGAGGTCGAGAAGCGGGCTCATTTCTTTTTGGAAAGACTTACTCCGAACAATCCTTGCGGACGCGTGAGCATGAGGATGATGAGGAGTAGGGAGTAAAGGATCATCCGGTTTTCGGTGATGTGTCGCAACCATTCTGGAAGGGCTTCAATCTTGGAAACGTAACGCAGCAGTTCCGGTAGAATGGTGAGCAAAACGGCCGCAAGACAGACGCCAACGGTGCTCCCCATGCCGCCTAAGATGACCATGACGACGATATCGAAGGACTTGATAAAGTTAAAGCCCTCTGGGTGGATGAATTGTTTGAAGTGAGCGTAGAGACCACCAGCGATACCGGCGAAAAAGGCAGCGAGAACGAAAGCGAGAACCTTGTATTTCGTAGTGTTGATGCCCATGGCTTCGGCGGCGATTTCGTCGTCTTTCACAGCAAGAAAGCCGCGTCCGTAGGTGGAGTTAATCAGACTGACAACGACATAGACGGTGATCGCAGCGAACGCGAAGGTCCAAAAAAAGTTTGTATGCTGAACCATACCACCAAGTCCGCGCTGGGCGCCGAGTGGTTCGCAGTTTTGGATAATTCCCTTGATAATTTCGTTAAACCCGAGCGTGACGATGGCTAGATAATCACCGCGCAAACGCAGTGAAGGAATTCCGACGACGAGTCCGGTAAAAGCGGCCCCAACTCCGCCTAAAAAAAGGGCAAGAACGAAGAAAACAGTCGTCATCGCCGCACTAACACCGAACGAATACCCGTAGGTGAGGGTGAGCCACGAGGAGGCATAAGCACCGACGGCCATGAAGCCAGCATGACCGAGCGAAAATTGACCGGTGTAGCCGTTCACAAGATTAAGGCCAACAGCGAGGACGATGTTAATGCCGATTCCGATGAGAATGTCGTAGTAGTAGGGGTTCATGCCCCCGGAAAAGTGGGAGATGATTCCGCAGAAAAGAAATACGGCTAAGAGGAGGAGTTTGCCGCGCATTTAGACTTTTTCTTGTTCGGAGGCTCCTAACAATCCGGTAGGCTTGAAGAGCAAAATGAGAATCAGCACGCCAAAGACAATCGCGTCACGATAAGTGGGATTGATGTAGCCAACGACCATCGTTTCGATGACTCCAATCAGGATGCCGCCGAGAGCTGCACCGGGGAGATTTCCGATGCCTCCTAAGACGGCGGCGACAAAGGCTTTCAACCCCGCATTGACGCCCATCAACGGGTCGATGCTGGGCTGCTGGATCGAGGTGAGAATACCTGCGGCCCCGGCGAGGGCCGAGCCGAGGCCGAAGGTGAAGGCGATGACAACACTGTTGTTAATCCCCATTAACGAGGCAGCGACGGGGTTGAAGGAGAGGGCGCGCATGGCCATACCCATTTTGGTATGGAGAACAATGTGGCGGAGGGCAAATAAGAGAATCAGGGTAATTCCCATCGAAATGGCCGCGCTGAGTTGAATGCCTAGTTCCGAGATGCGGCCCCAGGATTCGGGCAGACTGAGGTAGCTGTCGGTGAGAATTTCTGGGAAGGACTTCGGGTCGGCTCCGAAGGCAAATTGACCGCCATTTTCCAAAAACAGGGACACGCCAATCGCAGTGATGAGCACTGTAAGTTTCGGGCGATCTCGGAGCGGACGATAGCATAGCCATTCGATACTGATGCCGATGATCGCGCAAAGAATCATGGTGACTAACAACATGCTAACCAAGACGCCATAGCCGGGTTTATCGGAGAAGACGTGAAGCATTTTTGGGCCAATATAAAAGCCGGCGAACGCTCCTAACATATAGACGTCGCCGTGGGCGAAGTTGATAAATCGCAAGACGCCGAAGACCATCGTGTAGCCGAGCGCGATCAGCGCATAGATAGAACCTTGAGCCAGCCCATTAATGAGTTGTTGGAGAAACTCTAACAAAGAAGTTGAGAGTTGAGGGTTGAGAGTTGAGAGCCGCGCATCTTTGAGGGATAATTTACTCTCCGATGAGGGATTTTCGAAGACCGCTGAGCATTCGGCTCTGTTCTTCGGCGGCAGTGTAAAGTTTTAGGTAATTTTCCTGAGTTAGGAAACCTTGACGCAGGCCAATCGTCGCTTGTGAGATGACTTCAAAAAGTGAGCCAGTCGCAATTTCAACGAATCGTGCGAAATCGGGCTTGGAGTGGCGTGACGTTCCCTCTGCCAGATTTGAGGAGATAGAGACTGCCGCGCGTCGCATTTGGTTGGTCAGGCCATACCTTTCATCATTGGGAAAACTTCTCGTAAGTGAATAAACCAAGTCCGCGTAATCAATCGCCTTATGCCAGACATCAAGTTTTTCAAAGTTAAACATGATTCTTGAATTCAGCGGCTCTCAACTCTCATCCCTCAACTCTCAACATGCCCCTCAAGGAGCAACTGCTTCCTCAAATTTGAAGGCACCGTTGGCAATGGTCAGAATGGTGGCAGGTTTTTCGGCGTTGCGGTTTTTGTCGAGAGTGATTTTGCCAGTGATGCCGGGGTAGTCTTTCGTTTCGGTAATTGCGGCACGGAGTTTATCACCGTCGGTGGTGCCGGCTTTTTTGATCGCGTCCACAAGAATCATCGCGCTGTCGTAACCCAGTGCGGCCATGTCGTCGGGAACACTGCCGATTTTCGCTTTGTATTTTGCGACGAAGCCTTGGACGAGAGGGGATTGATCCTCAGCTGAGAAGTGGCAAGAAAAATAGGAGCCGTCGAGCGAGTTGCCTGCGACTTTAAGTAACGAGTCGCCCACCCAGCCATCGCCACCTAACAAGGGAGCCTTGATGCCTAACAGTTTGGCTTGTTTGGCAATGAGAGCGACTTCGCCGTAGTAGCCGGGAACGAAAATGGCTTCAGGTTTGAGCGATTTGAGTGAGGTAAGCTGGGCTTTGAAGTCTTTGTCTCCGGTGCTGTAGCTCTGTTCCTTGACGATTTCGCCGCCGTTTTTCTTAACGCCTTCGATAAAGAATTTCGCGAGGCCCACGCTGTAATCTTGCTTGACGTCAGTTAGCACGGCGATTCTTTTCCAGCCTTTGGATTGGGCAAACTTGGCCATTACGGTGCCTTGGAAGGGGTCGATGAAGCAGACGCGGAAAATGTAATCGCCCACTTCGGTGACTTTCGGATTAGTCGAAGCCGGGGAAATCATGGGGATTTTGTTTTGCTGGCAGATAGGCGCGGCCTCAAGCGATTTCGAGGAGGCGACTTCACCCAGAATGGCGATGACTTTGTCTTGCGAGATGAATTTCTGCACGATCGTGGCGGGTTGGCCAGCGAGGGATTGATCGTCCTCGGTGATGAGTTTGATCTTCCTTCCGAGGACGCCGCCGCTGGCGTTGATCTCGTCGATCGCGAGTTGGGTCCCTTTGTGGGAGGATTGCCCAAAGCTGGCGCTGCCACCGGTCAGCGAAGCAAATTCACCAATTACGATATCATCGGCGGCGACGAGCGGGACGGCGAGTCCGAGAAGAAGGAGAAGGAACAGGGCAAGTGGTTTCATAGGGCGATATGGTTGACGCGCCAGCGTAGGGTCTGTCCCGGAATTTTCAATCACGAAAAGACCAAGGACTTTTGCAGCTTACGATTGCCGGAAGTGGAGAGAGGGCGCAAGGTCCGTCATGCCCTCTGTTGCTATCCTTGGAGCGTCGAATCAGCCCGCAAAATACGGCCATGCCGCCGTGCTGGCTTTTCGAGATGCGGGTTGGACCGTTTGGCCGGTTAATCCCCGCGAAAGCGGGATCGACGGGCTACCGGTTTTTTCGAGTTTAAGCGAGCTGCCCGGGGCACCGGATTGGATCAGTGTTTATCTGCCACCTGCAGTTGGACTGACGCTTTTGCCAGCTTTACGCGCTGCGGGCGCGGAAAAGATCTGGTTGAACCCGGGCTCCGACAACGTCGAGCTGGTTGCGGCCGCAGAAAGACTTGGACTTTCTGTGGCCCTCGGATGCTCCATTCGGGCGATCGGCAAAAACCCGGCCGATTATTTCCCGCCGAACTAAGGGAACAGCCCTCGGAGCTGCTTGGCGCGGGCGACCCGCTCTACCCCGATGGCGAGCGCCGCCATGCGTTGGGAGATTTTTTCCTCTTGAGCCCGGCGGGTGACTTGAAGAAATGCGTTCTCAAGAATTCGGAATAATTTGTCGGTGATCTCTGTTTCATTCCAGAAAAACGACTGTAGCCCCTGCACCCATTCGAAGTAGGAAACAATCACGCCGCCTGAGTTACAGAGAATGTCGGGAATGACGAAAATATCGTCGCGCTGATTGAGAATGAGGTCCGCCTCCGGGGTCGTCGGACCGTTGGCCGCTTCGGCGAGAATGCGGCATTGGAGGCGACCCGCATTTTGGCCCGTGATCACTCCACTGACTGCGGCGGGAATGAGAATATCGCAGGATAGTTCGAGCATTTCCGCTGGATCGATCGCGTCGGCCCCGGTGAATCCACGCAAGTCGCCGTGTTCCGCGACGTGCTCATCGGCTGCTAGAATATCGATTCCGCCGGC
Source organism: Chthoniobacterales bacterium (assembly GCA_038228695.1). GTDB lineage: Bacteria > Verrucomicrobiota > Verrucomicrobiia > Chthoniobacterales > DASVRZ01 > DASVRZ01. The sequence goes on along the minus strand of JBBRPA010000011.1, from coordinate 53,058 downwards.
CCGGTGAAAAGCGCCGTGCGCATCGCTTATCCCGATGACATTCATTCCTGACTTTAACGCGAGGGAGGCGGCGGCCACTGCGCCGACGTTTCCATAACCCTGCACGACCACCGTGCGGTTTTGCGGTTCCATTTTCAGGACGTTCAACGCGCGCTCCACGAGATAGGCGACGCCGCGTCCGGTGGATTCGCGACGACCGGCCGAGCCTCCGATGGCGACGGGTTTGCCCGTGACGATCTCGGGCACGGCATGCCCGACCTGCACTGAATACGTGTCCATGAACCAAGCCATGACTTGTTCGTTCGTGCCCATGTCGGGCCCGATGATGTCGGTGTGCGGCCCGACCACGGAAATCATTTCCTGCATATAACGGCGCGAGAGCGCTTCCAGTTCGCGGGGGGAGAGCGCGTGCGGATCGACCGCCACGCCGCCTTTCGCGCCGCCATAAGGCAGACCGGTTAGGGCGCATTTCCAACTCATCCACATCGAAAGCGCCGCGACCTCGCCGAGCGTGACGGATGGATGAAACCGAACGCCGCCTTTGGTCGGCCCGAGCGAGTGATGATGCTGACAGCGAAATCCTTGGTAGATCTCCGTTCGCCCATCATCCATGTGAATGGGGAGGGTCACGGCCAGACTACGTTTCGGATAAAGCAAACGGGCGCGCAGTTCGTCGTTGAGTTCGAGGAAATCGGCAATGATCCGAAATTGCTCCGAAGCGATGTCGAAGGTGGGGTCCGCGTAAATGTTCATGTTAGAAGGTAGGCAGGAGTTGCCCCGGCGCGAGCGGGTTTTTAGAATCCCGCTGGATGACGGATGACAAAACCCTCAGCACGCTCTAACTCTCGCCAGCCCGGTCCCACGTTTGCGGCATCGGTTGTGTCGAAGCGGATTCCTGCGATGACAAGGAAAACGTGTCCGGCGCGGGCATGCACCGTGATCCATTCTCCAGCACCGGGCTCGCCGTATTCCATAAATTGACTGGAATCCATTGCTTCTTCAAGCAGGCCGGCAGCGTGCAATACATAGGAGGCCGCCCCGGAGCAATCGTAGCCATCGTCATCGAACGACCCGTGACCGCCCGCATATTTGTAGGGCATCCCGGAGATGCGATTGGCGGCGGCGACGGCGGTTTTGAGAACCGGCGGAGCTTCTACTAACCAGTGCGCCTGACCCGATGAAATCTCGAGCCGCTCGTTGGCGAAAGTCGTCCCCATCGCGATGGCGAAAATGAGTTTAAGAATTGTCACCATCTGGAAACGCTCGTGGGGCAGTTTTTGACCGGGTCTTTCTCCTAAGCGGGATATTCTTCTTGGTAGGGTCTAGTCGAGATTCAACAACTCGGCGACGGTGGCGTGAACGTCGTCGCTGCGCATCAAGGTCTCTCCTACTAACAATCCGTTGATTCCTGCAGCGAAAACGCGGCGGGCATCCGCGTTGGTTTTGAGTCCACTTTCGCTGATCAGTGTGACGTGGTCGGGCACGTCCTCGCTGAGACGTTCGGTGGTGGAGAGATCGACTTCGAACGTGCGGAGATTGCGGTTGTTGATGCCGATGAGTGTGGCGGGTGTGTCGAGTGCCCGCTCCATTTCCTCCGCGTCGTGGACCTCGACCAAGACATCGAGCTGGCAGGTCTCGGCCTCGGCGAGGAGGTGGAGTAAATCCTCTTGAGAAAGCGCTGCGACGATCAAAAGAACCGCATCGGCTCCGGACACAGCCGCCTCGTAGATTTGCACCTCGTGAATGATGAAATCCTTCCGCAACACCGGGATGGTCGTCGCCTCGCGGATTTGCATGAGATAGCGCAAGTGCCCCTGAAAATATTGCTCATCGGTGAGCACGGAGAGAGCGTGGGCACCGGCACTTTCGTAGGCACGGGCGATGAGCACGGGATCGAAATTCTCCGCGATGACTCCGGCGGAGGGCGACGCTTTTTTTACCTCAGCGATTAAGCCAAGCGCAGAATCACCCCGATGCACGGCGGCGGCAAAGGGGCGAAAGTCATTGCGTTGCAGCGCAGCGGCACGGAGGTGTTCGCGGCGATGAAGGATTTTGCGAACTTCTTCCTCTTTGGTGGCGAGAATTTGGCGGAGACGATCCATAAATTGGAATCTGAATTAAACACCGAGTTCCAGCGTCTCCAAGAAAAACGTTGGATTAGTAAGGACCGCGAATTTGCTGAGCGACTTTTTCCGCGTAAAAAATCGCCAGTTCGCGATGCAAATCGGGGCTGAGTGGGGCCAAGGTAGAGGTGGTCGCATTGGCCACGACCTGGTCCGACCGACTGGCACCGGTGATGACGGTGGTGACCGCGTCGTGATCAAGGATCCAGCGTTGAGCCATCTGGGCCATCGTTATATTTTCCGGGACGAGTGGTCTGAGTTGATCGGTTAGCGAAACACCGCATTCAAAGGGCAGGCCCGCGAAGGTTTCCCCAACATTGAATGCCTCGCCGTCGCGATTGTAGATGCGGTGATCTTTCGGGTCGAACGTGGTATGCACCGTCATTTTTCCGCTGAGCAATCCGCTGGCAAGGGGAAGCCGAACGATGATAGCGACATTTCGCTCCTTGGCCCGATCGAAGAGAGCGGTGATGGGTTTCTGACGGAAAATGTTGAAGATGATCTGCAATGAGGCCAGTCCCGTTTGGTCAAGGCAAAGCAAAGCTTCATCCATTGATTCGACACTGACGCCAAACCGCTGGATTTTTCCTTCTCTTTGCAACTCCCGCAAGGTGTCGAAGACGGCGCCGTTTTCAAGTATGACTTTCGGGATGCAGTGCAACTGGGTGAGATCGAGTGCGTCCACCCCCAAGCGTTTCAAGGAAGCCTCCGTCGCCGCTCGTAGATTGTCGGGGCTATATCCATCTGGATATAACTCCGATGTCCGCCCCAGTTTCGTCGCGACAAAGATCTGCGCTTTCGTTCGCTTGAGAAATTGCCCAATAAGGGATTCGCTCCGTCCATCGCCATAGACATCGGCGGTGTCGAAAAAATTGATTCCCGCGGCGACGGCCGTCTCGAGAATTTCGAAGGCGGCCGCGTCGTCGACCTTGCCCCAATCGGAGCCGCCAATTTGCCAACAGCCGAGGCCGATCTCCGAGATGGATTGTTTTGTGCCGGGAAAATTTCGCAGATTCATGGATTCGTGTTCACTACGAACACGGGCCTTCGGTGCGCCGTAAATAATTTGCGTAGCTTTATTCGATCGCGGTCAACACGACCCCGCTGAGCGCGGGCAGCGTGATCTCTAACTTCCCGCCTTCCACCTTGTAGGGCACATCGGCTGGGGCTCCATCGGTCTGTAGGGAGAGCGTGGCGTTTTTCCAATCCAGCGGCAGCGAGAGCGTGCGCGGCTCCTCCTGACGATTGAACAGCACCACCTTCGACTCCTGACCAGTCTTCCGCACAAAGGCAAAAGCGTTGCTTTCATCCGGAGTTGGCAAGATCGTGAACTCGCCCCGGCGCAAGGCCAACGAGTCTACGCGCAGATGAATCACTTTTTGGTAAAACGCGAAAAGCTCCGCGTTGAAATTCACATCATCCGGTTCGCGAACATCGCCGCGTGGATCGGTCGTTTGCGGTTCAAATTTCAAATCCTCCCAAACCATCGGCATCCGGTCATCCGGATCGTGCGCACTCCACATACCAGCCTCGGTGCCATAATAAACCATCGGTGCGCCGACATAACTCATTTGGAAAAGCGCGACGAGTTTTTGGATTTTGCGATCGCGGTCGTTTGGCTTGCGGAGGAGGTAACCACTCTCGAAACGCGGGCTGTTGTTGGAGTTAAAGGAGAAACCGCTCCGGTCGTCGTATTTCACCCGGCCCGAGTTTACGATCGTCGAGGCAACGCGCTCGGTGTCGTGCGAATCGACGAGGTTTTGCATCACAGCGGCGACTTCGGGCGGGAAAGCGGCCCGGCGTTCATTCAGTAATTTCCCGAACTCCGACGGCGAAATTACGTTGTCGATAAGGAATCCCTTCACCGGCATGGCGAACGCGAAATAGCTCATGCTCGCAGAGAAACCCCCGTCGCGAATCAATTCGGCCGGATTTTTCCAGATCTCGGCCACCGTGTAAGCCTCGGGATTCTGTTGCCGCACAAACGTGTTCCAATCGTGCCAGAATTTTGCGGGTCGCTCGTCCGCCACATCCAGCCGCCATCCGTCCACGCCATCCGCCGGTTTCCCGTCGATGATCGGCTTCATCCAACGCTTCGTGGATTCGAAAACGTAGGCCTTGGGCCCGGCTGCCATGTCTTTTTCATCACGCGTCGCCGCAAAAACGGGGAGGGTGTTGTGACCCCACCAGCCCTTGTATTTGAATTCCACTCGTTTCGTTTTCGGATCATCGAAAGCATCGACCACATACCAATCTTTGTAGGCCGACTTCTCCTGTTTCTGGCGGAGATCTTTGAACGCAAAAAAATCTCGTCCGGTGTGGTTGAAGACGCCGTCGATGATCACTTTCAGACCCGCCGTGTGCGCTTTGGCCACGAGGTCGAGAAACAATTTGTCGGCGGCCGTCCATTTCCACGTCTTAGGATCGCTCGTCTCCGTCTCCATTAGGGCCGCGTCGCCCTTGGGATCGGGTCCGAAAAACGGATCGACGTGATGATAGGAATTACCGTCGTATTTGTGCAACGAGCGGGAGGCGAAGATCGGGTTAAAGTAGAGCGCGGTCACGCCGAGCGACTTGATGTAATCCAGCTTATTGATCACGCCTTGGAGATCGCCGCCGTAACGTCGGTCGAAGATGCCGTCGTCGTAGAAACGCGGCCCGAGCTGTTTCTCCCATTCGTCCCGCGCATACCAATCGCCTGTCCATGGAGTAATCTTCCAGTCTTTGCCCGGGCGAACGACAAATTCGAGGGACTCTCGCGTGGGATCGTTCGCGGGATCGCCGTTGCGGAAGCGTTCGGGGAAGATTTGATACCAGACCACGTCGCGCGCCCATTCCGGAGCGTTGGAGGCAGCCTTTGGTTGAGCAAAAATGGAACTGTCCAAGAAGATTAAACATCCGGCAACCAGAGAAATGTTCTGCCAAAACGTCCGGCGAACTCTATGGTTTACCCAGCGCGAGGCAGAAAAAGGGAGGAATTTCATTCCAACAGTATCTTTTTCACGCTTCGTCAAGTCAACCCCCGCACCCTTTTATGAACAAACCCCGTTTATCTTTCTGGCAGATTTGGAATATGAGCTTCGGCTTTTTTGGCATCCAGTTCGGATGGGGCCTGCAAATGGGCAACATGAGCGCCATCTATGAGTATCTCGGCGCGAAGGAAAGTGAACTTCCACTGCTCTGGCTGGCGGCTCCGCTGACCGGTCTGCTTGTTCAACCGCTCATCGGACATTACTCCGATCGCACTTGGGGTCCCTTGGGCCGGCGGCGTCCTTATTTCCTCGCGGGAGCGATTGCCGCTTCGCTCGCTCTGTTGGCCATGCCGCATTCCAGCGCCCTCTGGATGGCGGCTGGGCTGCTCTGGATTCTCGATGCCTCGGTAAATATTAGCATGGAGCCGTTCCGCGCCTTTGTGACCGATTTGCTTCCCGAGGAGCAGCGCACAGTCGGGTTTGCCATGCAATCCGTCTTTATCGGTGCTGGCGCGGTCATTGCGACGAAACTGCCGGGATGGCTGCATGACTATTTTCAAGTGAGCATTGCAACGGGGACAGACCAGAAGATTCCGCAAACGGTGCATGTCGCGTTTACCGTTGGAGCGATTGTGTTCATGCTGGCGGTTCTTTGGACGGTCTTCACCACGAAGGAATATCCGCCGGAGAATATGGAGGAGCTGAAGCGCAGTCGGGCCGAGGGGATGGGGGAGATTTTTGTCGCCTTGAAGAACATGCCCACGCGGATGAAGCAACTGGCGGCAGTCCAGTTTTTCACTTGGATGGGGCTGTTCTGCATGTGGATCTTTTTCTCCGTCGCGGTGGCCCGGAGCGTTCTCGGTGCGACGAGTACCGACAGCGACCTTTACAAACAGGGCATCCAACTGGCTAACGATTGCTTCGCGACCTATAATCTGGTCGCGTTTTTTGCTGCGATGGGCTTCCTCTGGATCGGGCGTTATGTTAGCTCGCGCAAGATTCACTTCGTCTCGCTCCTGCTGGGCGGTGCGGGGCTAGCTAGTGTGGCTTTCGTGCGCGACCACACGATTTTGCAATGGGTTTGCTTCTCGGGAGTGGGCGTGGCCTGGGCGTCCATTCTTTCCATGCCGTATGCGATGCTCTCCGGAGCACTGCCAGAGGGGAAAATCGGCGTTTACATGGGCATCTTCAACTTTTTCATCGTTATTCCCCAAATCCTCGTCGCGATTCTCCTCGGGCGGGTGATGGATCATTTTCCGGAATTCAGCCGACTGAGCGCGGTGACTTTCGGTGGCTGTTGTATGTTAGTAGCGGCGCTGCTAACCCTGACCATTAAAATCGAAGAAACGCCACGCCCATCTACGTGATGCCAGCTCACCCCGGCTTGTTAGCAGGCGTGGACAGTTAGTCCGTAGGACGGTGCCGAGAATCGCGGTCGGCCCGCTTTTGTTCCTTGGCTTCTTGGCGGTTGAGGCCGTCGATAAGGAGGGTGATCTCGCCTTTCGGCGGATGAGCTTCGTAATGGGCGAGGAGGTCGGCAGGGAGACCGATACGGAATTCTTCGAATTGTTTGGTAAGCTCGCGGGCGACGCAGACTCGGCGCGTTGAGGCGATGTTAGCAAGCACGGCGAGCGATTTGGTCAGGCGGTGTGGGGACTCGAAAAAAATCGCGGTGTGTCCCGTCGCGCAGGCGTTGGTCAGTTCGCGCTCCCGTTGTCCGCTTTTGTTAGGAAGGAACCCGCCAAAAGTCCATGGCTCGCTTTGAAACCCAGAACCAGTGAGGGCGACGAGAACGGCGGAAGGGCCGGGAATGACGGTGTAGGGGAGCTGCGCCTCGATGCAGGCGGCGATGAGACGCCGGCCGGGGTCGGAGACGGTGGGCATGCCAGCGTCGGTAATGAGGGCGATGTTCGTGCCGGCACGCAGGCGGTCGATGAGGTCGGCGGTGCGACTAGCCTCGTTATGCTCGTGGTAGCTGACCATCGGTTTACTGAGGGCCAGTCGTCGCAGAAGACGAAGGGAATGGCGGGTGTCCTCAGCGGCGATCAGGTCCACGGAGCGGAGGGTCTGCGCACAACGTTCGCTGATGTCATCCAAGTTGCCAATCGGCGTGCCAACGATGTAGAGCATGGCCGCAACGAGGAGAGTGTGTACCCGGAATTCTCGTTACCAGCCTTCGCTGATTCTTGAGGTGAGGCGGACAGCCGCGTCTTGGGCGGCGAGGACAACGGCCTGGCGCTCCTGTTGTTGCAGGTCGTTGCCGACGAAGTAGCTCGTGGTGCCGTTGACGCGTTCGGATTTTAGGACGGCACCGGTGGTGCGGTTGAGGAGTTTATAGCCAATATTGACGCCAAGGTTGAATTCGCGGGTGGCATCGACGTTGCCGCGGACAGATCGGGCGCGGCGCCGAACGATGGTGTCGATGGTGCCTTCAAGAATCGCGTCCGCACTGGCTTCTGGGGCAATTGTGTAAGTGCCATCCTGCTGGATTTGCTGGATGACGCTGTTGGTGACGATGGCCTCGATGCGTGGCTCGAGAGTTTTATTTCTAAAAATGGGAACTGCGATGCTGTGGATCTCGGCGAGATAGGCCGGCTTGGCAGGGCCAATCTGGTAGCCCGCGCAACCGCTGAGGAATCCGGCGAGCAGGAGTGTGAGCCAGTGTCGCATGGAAAAAAGCCGTGGCTATTGCGAGGGCAGCGCGGGCTCAACGGCTGGAACCGGGGCGATGTCATCGGGCGACGTGCGCATGGGACTGCCTGGTGCGGGTTCTGGGGCGGCCTCGGGAAGAACCGGACCCACGAAATCGGGGCGTGCGGTGGTGTCCACCTGGGCCTGCATTTTTTGGCGGAGCTTCGTCTTGGAGGCGCTTTCGGCTGGGGCGGCAAAGGTAAGTTTGTCTTCGCCGACGAGCGCCTTGAGGGAGGTGAGACGGTCTTGCGAGGCTTTGGCGTTAGGCGAGTCGGGCTCAGTCCGAATGACTTCGTTGTAGTAAATCGCGGCTGCTTTGTAGTTTTTCTGCTTGTCGTAGAATTGGGCGACGCTGAAAGCGCTCTCCGTCTGGCGGGAGCCGAGCATCTGCATGTTTTGTTTGGCTTGCGCGACTTTTTCGCTGTTTGGGTAGCGATAAATGAAGTCTTCGAAGGCTTCGCGGGCCTTTAGGGAGGCGGTCTGATCGTATTCACCAGCGCGGCTTGCCTTCATGTAAACGTAGCCAATCTGGTATTGCGCGTCGTCGGCCATCTCAGAGAACGGGTAATCGTCGATGATGGTCTGGTAGGCTTCGATGGCGCGTTTGTAGTCGCCTTGGCGTTCTCGGGCTTGGCCAATGTTAAATTGGGAGGCGGAGGCGAATTTCGTGCTAAAAGGAGCGTTCTGGACCACGGAGGTGAACATTTCCTCGGCTTTGACCATCGAAGGCAGGGTAGGGACGCCGAACATTTCGAGGCGTTTGCCGTCGAGATAAAGCTTGGCGATGTTAAACTGCCCTTCGATGGCAGCGTCGAAATCGGCACTCTTGGGATATTTTCCGATCAATTTCTGATATTCGGAAAAGGCCCGGTTGGCGTCGCCGACTTGCTCGGTGAGTTGAGCGACTTTAAATTGGGCATGAGCAGCGGCGGAGGCTTTTGGGTAGCGCTTGACGACCACTCGATAGCTGGAAATAGCTCGCTTGAGATTCCCCTCGGCCTCGGTGGACTCGGCTAGCTTGAGTTGCTCCTCTGCATTGCGTTTGAGTTCGACCGGTTCCTCATCCACCGCGGTAGTGGAAAATCCCTCGCCCTCGCGGAAAACGACTGGTGCTGGACTCCTGCTGGGCAGGCTGAGGCATGAGGTGAGGAGAATTGCGGAAAAGAGCAACCGGCGGTTCATAGAAGACTCGCATCGTAAAGGGCACCGCGCTGAGCGTCAAGCAGGGCAACGCACGAATTTATCGAGAACGCTTTTCAATTGGACCTCGCCCGAAGTTCGTGGAAACTACGTGTCTCTGTGATGACATTTGCCCCGACTGCCGTTTTTGCCTGCGTGTTCCTACTGCCGGCGGTATTTTTCAATGGGTTCGCTCAGGCTGCGCCCGCTTCTTCGCCTTCCCCAGCGCCCGCGAAGATCGCTCCCGCCTGGGAGACCCGCGCGCTGGCTGGCAACTTCGAACTAAACATTCCCGCTCCCCGTGGCCAGATCTCCGATCGCAACGGCAGTCCGTTCGCCCAGACCCGAGTCGGCTATAACTTCGGGCTCACGTTTCCCACACCCCTGAAATTGCGGGACGCCGATCTCCTCACTTACGCCCGGCGCCAAGTCGCGCTGGCGAAAAACCTCGTTGCTGGCGAAGTCTCGATCGACGAGCCGACGCTGCTAAAACATTACCACAACCGCGGTATGCTTCCCTTCGAGCTGGCCCGTAATCTCGATCCGGCCACGGTCGAAAAGCTCCAGAAGAACCTTCCCCCCGGCTTTGTTCTCCTGCCCAACTATTTCCGCATCTATCCCGAGGGTCAACTCGCTGCGCACATCATCGGCTATTCCGGACGACAAGGGCGCATCCAAACTGGTCCAATTGAAAACAACGAGAAGCTCTGGCCCGAGATCGAGGGTCGCGACGGCATCGAACTCGCCTTCAACAATCAGCTCACTGGGCAAGCTGGCCAAACCCGCGTCACTTTCGACAAAGACGGGGCCAAGGTCGCCGACAACCTCACCATTCCGCCGAATCCCGGTTATAACGTGGTGCTCAGCATCGACCTAAATCTCCAGCGTCTCGTCGAGCAGGTTCTCGAAAAAGGCTGCAAGCGCGGTGCCATGGTCATCCTTAATCCTAACAACGGTGACATCCTCGCCATGGCCTCGTGGCCCGAATACAACCCGAACGATTTCGTGCCGACCGTCTCGCAGAAGGATTTCGATCGCTACAATAACGATACTAACATTCCCCTCCTGCCTCGTGCTTTCCGCTCCGCCTATCCTCCGGGTTCATCCTTCAAAATCGTCACCGGGCTCGCCGCACTCGAAAGTGGATCGATCGATTCCGGCGATTCTTTCAGTTGCCCAGCTTCGCTCAAGGTTGGCAACACCGTCATGCGTAATTGGAAGAAATCCGACTCCGGTTCGCTGAATTTCGTCGAAGCGCTCACCCAGTCCTGCAACACGTGGTTCTATCAGGTCGGGATGAAAACCGGCTCACGCACGCTGGTGGATTACGCGCAGCAGGTCGGTTTCGGTAAACGCACTGGCATCCAACTAGGGAGCGAGGCCGAGGGGCGCGTGCCGACCGACGAATACATGCTCCGTGTGCACAAACGTAAATTACTCAACGGCGATGTGGCTAACATGGCGATCGGTCAGGGCGACTTGCTCATTTCCCCGTTGCAGATGGCCCAGGCGATGGTCCCGGTGGCCAACGGCGGCACGCTATTCCAGCCTCGGCTCGTTCTGCAAATCCAGACTCCAGATAACAAAGTGATCAACGCTTACGGCGTTCGCGTGAAGGGTAAGATCGAGATCCGGCCAGACGTGCTCAAAGCCTTAAAAAAAGGTATGGTCAACGTCGTATCCGGTCGCAGCGGCACCGCGCACCAAGCCGCCGTCCCAGGTACTGAGGTCGCCGGAAAGACCGGCACCGCGCAATGGGGCCCGACGAAAAACCAACGCACCGCAGCGTGGTTCGCAGGATTTGCCCCAGCGGAAAATCCGCAATACGCCTTCGCCGCCGTTTATGAAGGAGCGCCGAACAACAATGATGTCCACGGTGGCACCCACGCTGCACCGCTCATCGGCAAAGTCCTGCGGCAACTATTCGCCGACCAGAAAAAAGCCGGAGAGGAGAAAGCTAAAGCCGACAGAAGGAATGCCGCCGCAGCCGCCAAAAATGACTCGGAAAAAGATCCAGCCGCAGAGATCGACGAAAAGACCACCGGTGGCATCAAGGATGAAGAGTAAATCTGTTCTAAATTTAATGTGTGACAAGATTTTGAATTTTAGTTTACTTCCAAAAAACAGTAATTAACAACCAACCAAATCAACTTATGGGACTCATCTCTGAATTCAAAGACTTCATCGCCAAAGGCAACGCTTTCGAGCTAGCTATTGGCGTCATTATCGGTGGTGCCTTCGGGCCTGTCGTCACCTCTTTCGTCAACGACATCATCATGCCCGTCGTTTCCATCCCCCTTGGCTCTGTCGATTTCAAAAATCTCTACCTGCCGCTTTCACCGAAAGGCATTGAGGCTCTCCGACAAGCTCTCACCGCCGGATCTCCGGTGCCGCCATTGGATACCGCCAAAACGTTCGGCGCGGTCATTTCCTACGGCAATCTGCTCAACGCTTTTGTCAGCTTTTTCTTCCTCATGCTCGGTGTCTTCATTCTTGTGAAAGTCGTTGGCTCAATGAAGAAAAAAGAGGTGGAAAAACCCGCACCCGCCCCGGCTCCAAGTGCCGAGGTCGTTCTGCTCACCCAGATTCGCGACGCACTCGCGAAAAAATAGTTTAGCCACAGCGTGCTTTACTCGATCAGGGTCACCCGCTAACCGGGTGGCCCTCTTCTTTTTTTAGACTCATTTAGGCGTTGCCAGTGGACGCATTTCGGAAAAGAGTTACTCGGGAGCGTGATACGATGAAAAAGAATTATATCAACGGGCGCTGGGTAGCTGCGGAGACGGGAAAAACCCGCGAAATTCTCAACCCTGTGGACAACTCTGTCCTCGAGACCGTCACCGAGAGCGGAGCGGCAGATGCCGAGGACGCCGTCAACGCTGCCCGGGCCGCTTTTGATTCCGGACCTTGGGCGACCACCCGCGCCCCGGAACGCGCTGCGAAACTTTTCGCCCTCGCTGACTTGATCGAGAAACACGCTGCCGAACTCGCGCGTATCGACACCCTCAACAACGGCAAGCCGCTGCGTGAAGCGGGCTACGATGTGGCCGATGCGGCAAGCTGTTTCCGCTACTACGCTGGACTCGCCACCAAACCGCACGGCCAGACTTTCGAGACCGCCGACCCGAATATCTCGACCATGACCGTCCGCGAACCGATCGGAGTTTGCGCCCAGATTATTCCGTGGAATTATCCGCTCCTCATGGCCGTCTGGAAACTTGCCCCGGCTCTCGCGGCGGGGAATTGCTGTATCCTCAAGCCGTCGGAAATGACCCCGCTCTCGGCCGTGCGTCTCTTCGAACTAATCGACGAAGTAGGCTTCCCTCCCGGCGTGGTTAACCTAGTGCTTGGCGCGGGACATCCCGTCGGCAGCTTGTTGGCGGAAAATCATCTCGTCGATAAGGTCGCCTTCACCGGCGGCGGAATCACCGGACGCAAAATCATGCAGGCCGCCACGGGCAACCTGAAAAAAGTCACTCTCGAACTCGGCGGAAAAAGTCCTAATATTATTTTCTCCGACGCCCACCCGGAAGCCGCGCTCGAGTTTGCTCTTTTTGGTATTTTTGCCGGACAGGGCGAGGTTTGCAGCGCAGGCTCCCGGCTCCTTCTTGAGCGCTCTCTAGCTAAAACCTTCCTGCCCAAACTTGCCGAGGCTGCTAACAAAATTGTCGTCGGTGACGGTCTCGATCCCGACACCGAAATGGGCCCGCTGATTTCCCGGCAGCACATGGGCAAGGTGCTCGACTACATCCAGATCGGCCAGTCCGAAGGTGCCACCTTACTCTGCGGTGGCAGCGGCTACACCGACCCCGTTCGGGCGAAGGGGAATTTCGTCCAGCCCACCATTTTCACCGACACCACGCCCAACATGGCGATTGTTAAAGAGGAAATCTTCGGCCCTGTGTTAGTCGTTCAGCTTTTCGACACCGAGGAGGAGGCTATCGCCCTCGCTAACGACACCGTTTATGGACTCGCCGGAGCCGTCCACACCACTGACGGCGCGCGGGCCCAGCGGGTCATCTCCAAACTGCGCGCCGGTATCACTTGGATTAACCACTACCATCCTACCTTTAACGAAGCCCCTTGGGGCGGTTACAAACAATCCGGTATCGGCCGCGAGCTCGGCACCTACGGATACGATGCTTACACCGAGGTTAAGCAAATTAACATTAACCTCGCGCCCGGCCGTATCGGGTGGTTTAAAAATATCTAACAAATCATGAGCATGGTCGAACTGCGGGACATTTGTAAATACTTCGGAAACTTCACCGCTGTTGATCACATCAACCTGCAAATCGAGCAGGGCGAATTCATGACTTTCCTCGGTCCCTCCGGCTGTGGGAAGACGACCTGTCTGCGCATGATCAGCGGTTTCGAGAAGCCGAGCACCGGATCCGTCTGGCTCGGCGATCAGAACGTTACCGACATTCCGCCCTACGGACGCGATGTTAACCAAGTTTTCCAAAGTTACGCTCTCTTTCCCCACCTCAACGTCGCCGAAAACATCGCCTTCGGCCTGCGTATGAAGAAAGTCTCGCCCGCCGAGATCAAGCGTCGCGTCGGGCAAGTCATCGAAAACGTCGCCCTCGGCCAGTTCATCGAGCGCAAACCCTCCCAACTCTCCGGCGGCCAACGCCAGCGCGTCGCCTTGGCCCGCGCCATCGTCTGCGAACCCAAAGTTCTCCTCCTCGACGAACCGCTCTCTGCCCTCGACGCCAAACTCCGCCATCAGATGCGCGTTGAACTCAAATCGCTCCAGAAAAAACTCGGGATCTCCTTCATCTTCGTCACTCACGATCAGGAGGAAGCCCTTACCATGAGCGACCGCGTCGCCGTCATTAACCAAGGCAAACTCGAACAAATCGGCACCGCCAGCGACATCTACCATCGGCCCGCCACCCGTTTTGTCGCCAGTTTCATTGGAGAAACTAACATCGTCAGCGCCGAAGTCGTCGGCACCGATCGCGATGCTACCCTTTGCAAACTCGAAGGCGGCCTTCAGCTTAAAGTCGCCGGCAAAAATGGCGTCGTCCCTGCGCCCGGCGAGGAATGGCTCGTCTCCCTCCGACCCGAAAAAATCCGCCTCCACCACGAACCCATCACTGGCGAAAATACCTTCCGCGCCAAAGTCATCGGCGACACTTTCAAAGGCTCGGTGGACGACCTCACTATCATGACCGATGGCGGTCTCGAATTGCAGACCCTCTGCAATAACGACGGCGTCGGTGAGCAAGACTTCGATGTCGGCGACGAAGTCTGGTGCCGCCTCCATCCCGAGGACATCATCCTCGTGAAGGCGTAAAACGTCCTTTCAAAAAACGCCTCCGTATTCCTCTCGGGTAGCGCGGGCGTCCCGCCTGCTGTGTGGTGCATCTTGCACCACATTCCCCTCTGCGCAAACAATTTGCCGAGACTAAATTCCTAACGCCGGAAACCGTAGAGCAATGTGAAATACTGCGGTTGAAACGCTGCTAGCGGCCCCCGCAATTTCTCCAACTCCTCGGTCGGACCATGCACCTCGAGTCGCGTCATCTCACTGATTTTCAACGCCTCGCCCAATAGCGGGCCGACGTTTTCAAGATGCGCCAGCACGCCCTCCGCATCCGTGTAGCCCTCCCTGCAATGAGCTTGGTTGCCATTGAAGGCAAAGCCGTAATAGAGGCACTTCGGCTCATTTTCCGTATTGGCTACCATCTGATCACAGAGAGCTTTGAACGCGTCCAGATGCTCCTGAGGAATGGTGAAATACGGCAGGATCGTGCAGCTGCGGTCGCGCGGCGGGTTTGCGGGCGTGCCAGACATGCGTGATGACGCGTGAAGCCGTTAATCGAGCAAGTTCGCAGGCACTTTTCCGCCATTGGCGGCCAGTTGCTTGATCACTTCCTTGTGCAGCCAAACGTTCATTGTCGCGGAATCGCCCATGTCGCCGCTGTAATGCAACTCCGTCGCCAGCGCCTTTCGATTCGTCAAGCTGCTGTCCATGCCGACCAGTTTCATCAGGTCAACGATGGAATGATGCCAGTCGAGTTTCTCGGAGTTGTGCGAGGCGAGATCGTCGAGGACAGCCGCCACATCCACCACCGGGGTGGGGACTGCGGCCGTTGCTGACTCAACTGCGGAGGCCGGAGCGCCGGCCGCCGGGGCGGACGAGCTTGTTGCGACGACGGTTGCCACCGGATGGTGGAAGATTTTGCTCATGATCGTGCTGAATAATCCCATAATAATTGTGTGGTTAGTTTTAGTTGTTTGTTGTTTGTTGTTTGTTGTTTGTTGTTTGTTGTTTGTTGTTGGAAAAAATTATGCGGTCTTCGAGCCGAAACCGGCGAGCAGCGTGGGCAGCAACGCAGCCAACCCGGAAGCATGATCCGTCTCCGACGGCACCTGACCATTCGGTGTGAGGTGATCGATGATTTTCGGCAGATACTCCGCGATCAATTGCGAGGCCATCGCCGGATCCACTCCTAGTTTTGCAGCCATGGCCTGCACTTGGCTCGACCCGAGCACCGCATGAATCTGGTCGGACGACACGTCGTGGTTCGCCCCGGTGCTGACCCACGACGACACGATATCGCCGAGGCCGCCCTGGTTAAATTTGCCGATGAGGCCTTCGACTCCACCGTTTTCAGCGAGCAAATGATTGAGTGCGGCACCGACCTCGCCAGATCCGGCGGCGGAGACGATTTTTCCAGTGAGTGCTCCGAGAGCGGAATCGAGTAAGGACATAAGTGGGGTTTCTAAAGGTTGGTGCCTTGATTGGCGATAAACAGCCTCACGGACTTACAGTGCGATCAGGCTGACCTTTTGACAAGCTGCCTTTCGTTTTTGTTCAACACCGATTACGCGCCGATTCCTGCGGATCGAACAAATGCCCCCAGGATCAACATCGGAAACCGGCAGACGCCGTCGCCGCGGCTCACGTCACATCCCCAAAACCGCATTGCCTGCCGCGGCAGTTCGTGCCCGCGCCGCAGATGCTGCATATTCTGGATCTTGCAGAGAGATCGGCGCCGTATTTTTCCTGTAGAAATTTACTAATGAGTTTGTTTTGGCGCTGCCATGAATTATTCTATTTTTCTTACAGGATTAGCCACTGCACTGCCGCCGGACGCATTCGAAGGAAACACCATGAACATTACAGAAACCATTAAGAGCATTCAGAGAAAAGTCGGCGTCGATGACGACGGGAAACCGGGACCGCAGACTTGGGGGGCCATTTACAAGGCACTCTTTCCTAAGGATAAGATTAAGGACGATAAGAACGATCCGGTCGATGATCGCAGCGAGAGAAACATCGCGACGTTACATGCGAAGGTGCAACCCTACGCCCGCGCTCTGGTAGTGAAGGCGAGGGCGGCAGGCATTACGATCAAGGTTTTGAGCGGTCTGCGGACTTACGCGGAGCAGAACGATCTCTATGCCCAAGGCCGAACGAAATCGGGCAAGATCGTGACGAACGCGCGGGGTGGTTACTCAAATCACAATTTCGGGATCGCGTTTGATATCGGGGTTTTCGAGGGAACGAAGTATCTCGATGAGTCACCGAAATACAAGGCGTTGGGAGTGATCGGGGCGGACCTAGGACTGGACTGGGGAGGCAACTGGAAGACGATCCAAGATGAGCCGCATTTCCAACTCAGGCCAAGCTGGGCGGCGGAGGAATCGGAGCGGGAGATGTTAGCAGAGTTGCGCGACCGTCACGATGCGGGCAAGGATGCGTATGCGTAGGAAAGAAAAACACAACCGGGTCGGACGAACCGGGGCAGAGCCGAGACAGGCTACTTAAAGCAGAGCGAAGCAAATGTCGAATGCCAGCGGAGCGCAGTGAGACAGCCTGCCGCTAGGCAGCGACGCAGGGAGAGTGCGGTAGGTTGGCGAGCTGGAGGTGAGTTGTTCGGTGAAAATATTATTGGCTGGTTATCCGGGCTTAATTTTTTATCTTTGCCGGGTTCGCGAGAAACTATGCCTTACGAAATTCTGCTTTCGGGTCAATTGATCACGACACGGCTTTACGGCTTGGTGACGCCGAAGGAGTTGTTAGATAGCGCGGTGGAAATGGCGAAGATCGAGGCCGAGCAGCCAGTGACCCTGAATCGTCTGACCGATCTGTTGGGAGTGGAGGCTTCCGATTTCGACACGGAAGCGATCCATCAATTAGCAGCCGTGCGCTCCGAGGCGGTGCTTCGTAATCCGGTAAAATCGGCCATTGTCGCTCCGAAGCCAGCGCACTATGGCTTCAGCCGGATGTTTCAGACTTTGAATGAAAATCCGCTAATTACTGTCGAGGTCTTCCACGATCTGCGGAGTGCTCTAGCTTGGCTGGAGAGTGATTCGTAATCGAGGACGACTGCGGTCAGGGAGGTGAGTCGGGCGAGGTTGAAGACGAACGTGCAAGCTTGCGGCGGCGGGTGCAGGCGATGCTGCCGGTGGCAAGAAAGACCCCATAAAAAGCCCAAGTGCTAGGCTCGGGCACGAAAGTATAGCCGATGACGTCGAGGGCTTGTCGGTCGAGGGTGCTGATGGAGAGAAATTCGCCCGCGGCGGCGGTGGGGTCCATGATGCCGAGGCCGAGATTATCTTTCCAATGGCTGGCCTGGCGTCCATCCCCGTTGTAAGAACCCGTGGAGAAAAGTCCGCTATTGGTTAATCCTGAGTTGATTGAAAAATAAGGGGTGCCACCGAAGGCGAGGTCGCGGGTGTTTGGGGCACTGTAACGAAAAAGGTCCAGTGGGGTAAATAAACGGTAAGGGTCAAGGGTCCCGATTCCGGCCGTGCCGCCGTTGAGGTCGGTGCCAGCGTTGGGGCCAAACCCCGTGTAAGCATCAACATCATCCACTCCACTAATAAACCCCAGTCCATGCCCGATCTCGTGGGCTGCTATGCCGACAAAATCGTAAGTACCGATAGTAATCCCATCGGCGCGGTTGAAATCAAAACCAAAGTTGCTGCTGAAAGTAATGGAGGTGTCCACTCCGGAGGCATTGGCGGCCAGAAGTCCCAACGCCTTGGCATTGGCACGGGTGACATCCAATACGCTGTTGTTGGAACTGCCGTCGTTATCGGTAATGCGTGTGCCAGCGCGATTGTTCGTAATGAAGCTGAGGGAGGACGTATTGGAAAGGCTCGCCACGGAGGTGAGGTCATTGGCAGAAGTCGCACTGGCGATCAGCGCGGTTCGCACTGAACTGTAGCTCAGACCCACGGTATCGGAACCGGCCGAGCCAAGGATGCCAGCCCCGAGTGCTTGGTAGTCAATGGTCAGATTGAAAGTGTAATTATTGCTTAACTGGCTGGACCACAATGCAGCCGCCGCCGAAAACCCGGTTGATACTTGATTCGCCAGAGCCACATTGGAGGGAGTGCCAGTCCTCAACGCGACGAGTCCAGTCCCTTCGGTAAAATTAAAGGTAATCGCCGAGGCGGGGAGGGCGGAGGTGAGAAGGGTGAGAAGGAGAAAGTGAGCTTTTTGTTTGAGGGGGAACACAGCATTAATTGTCTGGTCAGCATAATATTTGTCAAGTGGCGGGCCGTGGTAACGGATACTTTCGACAACGGAAGCGCTCATTTTTTTACTTGGATCTTCCGACTCTACAGTCTGTCCTCCATCCGGTGACGGAAATGCACGAAGGCATAAGGCTTGAAACAGGGGACAAGTGCCCTCATCGTGTGTCGCCAAAATCCAGACACATGCACGATTCCAAATCTAAAACTCTTGCCCTCTCTCTCTCCGCCCTCGGGGTGGTCTATGGAGATATCGGCACCAGTGTCCTTTACGCTTTCAAGGAATGTCTCCATCACGGATTGGAAACTCCGCAGGAAATCATCGGGGTGCTTTCGCTCATCATCTGGTCGCTGTTTCTCCTCGTCACGCTGAAGTATCTCGGCAACATCATGCGGGCCGATAACCAAGGGGAGGGTGGTATTCTCGCGCTCCTTTCGCTGACCGGGTCGAGGACTGCGAGTGATTCCAAGCGCAAGACGGCGATCCTCGTCGCGGTGGGCATTGCCGGCGCGGCGTTACTTTATGGCGATGGGGTGATTACCCCCGCTATCTCGGTGCTTTCGGCGGTCGAGGGATTGAAGATCGCCATGAGCAACATGGGGCCGTTGGTCGTGCCGCTGACCCTCGGCATTCTTGCCGGTCTGTTTGCTTTGCAGTCGAAGGGCACCGGAATGATTGGGCGGTTTTTCGGACCGATTATGCTGGCCTGGTTCATCATCTTAGCGGTGACAGGGGTGATTCAAATCACGCGCCACCCGGCCGTATTTAACGCGCTCAACCCTATCCATGGGGTTTACTTTTTGCTGCATCACGGTCAGGCCGGACTCGTCATCATGGGAAGTGTGTTTCTCGTGGTGACCGGCGGTGAAGCTCTCTATGCGGACATGGGTCACTTCGGGCGGAAACCGATTGCGATTGCCTGGAATTGCCTCGTCTTTCCGGCTTTGATTCTGAATTACCTTGGTCAGGGCGCGTTGGTTCTCTCGAATCCGCTGGCTCGAGAGAATCCATTCTACTTCATGGTGCCGCCAATCTTGCTTTATCCGATGGTCGCCATGGCAACGATGGCCACGATCATTGCTTCGCAGGCGCTGATCTCGGGTGCGTTTTCTCTCACCATGCAGGGAATCCAGATGGGCTACATCCCGCGCATGGAGATTCTCCACACGTCGAAAGACGAACACGGGCAGATTTACATTCCGAAGCTAAATATCATGCTCGGTTTGGGTTGTGCCGCGTTGGTAATTTCCTTTCAGAGCAGTTCGGCGTTGGCAAGCGCTTACGGAATCGCCGTCACCCTGACGATGCTCGCGACGACTTTCCTTTTCTACTTCGCTTCGCAGCAACTCTGGAAATGGCATCCGCTGAAGTCGGCGTTATTCTGCACGGTATTCGGGGCGCTGGAGGCGGTTTTTTTTGCGGCCAACTCGCTAAAGATCCTCCACGGCGGCTGGTTTCCGTTGGTGGCCGGAGCCATTATGTTCACGGTCATGACCACTTGGAAAACCGGCCGGCAGATTCTGCAAAGCCGACTCGCCCCGGGCATGCCGCTGGATGATTTCATTTCATCGATCAGCCTCGCCGGGACGCTCTCGGAAATAAACAGACTGCACCGAAGTAACGGCACCGCCGTCTTTCTTGCCAGCAATCCGGAAGGCACACCCAACGCACTGGTCAAAAACATCAAGCATAACCAGGTCGTGCACCGAACGAACGTTTTCCTAACCATTATGACCGACAAAGACCGCGCCTACGTGGCGGATACGGAGCGAGTCATTGTTTCCGATCGCACGGAAGGATTTTTCCGGGTGGTGGCGAGCTTTGGTTTCATGGAAAGTCCTAACATCGGCGAGGTCATGCGAGCGGCGAAAGAGGCAGGGCTCGAGATCAACCCAGGGAAGACGACGTTCTTCGTCGGCAAGGAACGGATTGTGGCGTCAGGAAAACCGGGAATGGCGCTTTGGCGTGAGCATTTATTTGTCTTCCTGAGCAAGCACTCCGAGAACGCGGCCGACTTCTTCCAACTCCCGCCAGACCGAGTGTATGAGGTCAGTCAGGTCGTGGAGATTTAGGTGAGTCTACGCCCAAGCTTTCTGAATTCTATGGCATCCTCATCGAAATTCGTTTTCGTGAACACGGTGTGCCACATTTTCATGCCCACTATGAGGATAGCGAAGTCTCCATTGGCATTCGTCCAATTTCCATTTTGGCGGAAAACATCAAAGCGAGAGCCCTTGCTCTAGTCATAGAATGGACGACGCTCCACCAAGACGAATTACTGGAAGCTTGGAACACAGCCCAATCTGGGAACAACCCTCGTAAAATCTCTCCTTTAGACTAAAGCCTATGAAACTTCAAAAAGTAACCCAAGCAGTTCCACTCGGTGGTTATCGTCTTCAAGTGACTTTCGACGACGGCTTTTCGGCTCCGATTGATCTGCAGCCAGTCTTGCAGGATGGCCCGATTTTCGAGCCATTGCAGGACGTAGCGTTTTTCCAATCCGTCTTTGTGGAAAAATATGGAGTGATTGCATGGCCCAATGAGGCAGATATTTGTTCGGACTCGCTCCGGGCTTGGTGTGAGGCTGGTCAAGTTTTAGACGCCCGAGCAACTGGCGACTGGATTACAAACAGCCGTCCTCTTGCTGCTTAAACGAGAGTCATTTACCCTGAGACACTCACGTTCAGTTTCTTGCCCTTGAACTCGATGCCGTTGAGTTTTTTCAAGACAGATGTGAGCTGACTCTCGGCCACGTCGATGAGGGTGTGGTGGTCCTGCAAAATAATTGCGCCGATATTTTCCTTGGGAATTTTTGCCGCACCAGCGATCACGCCGACGAAGTCACCGGGGAAAACTCCGTCGTCGCGTCCGATGCTGAACCGCACCCGCGTCATGCCGGGTTCATGAGAAAGCGGCTCGGCGTTTTCCATGTTCTTGCGACGCTTAGTGGGGCCGCGATCATCGCGAGAAGGTCCGCGATCTTCAAAATTTCCACCGCGCTCCGGTCGGTCGCTGAAATTTTCTTGTTGTCCTTCTCTGCGTTCGCGTCGGTTCGCAGGAGGAGCGACGCGAGCGCCTTCATAACGCGGATATTCGCGATTGGCACCGGCAGGTCGATCATCGCGAAAAGGACGTTGCGGGCGGTCCTCGAAAATGGGCTCAGCGGCTTTTCCTTTGTCGGCGTTGAGCAAATGGATCAGTGCCGAGGCAATGTCGGTCGGCGAATGTCCCTGCGAGAGGAGGCGATCGATCAGGTCGTCGTGTTTTTTGTATTTTCCACTCTCTAAAGTGTCGCGCACGGAGTCGAAAAAGACATTCACGCGTTTCACATCGACCTCGTCCGCCGAAGGAATTTTCTCGCGACGGATTTGGCTCTTGGTGAAGCGTTGGATGTTCTGCAATTTATAAATCTCGCGCCCTGCCACAAACGTGATCGCGCGCCCGGCGCGTCCGGCGCGTCCGGTACGGCCAATGCGATGGACGTAATCTTCCCCATCATGTGGCAGGTCATAGTTAAAGACCACTTCGATGTCGTCCACGTCGAGCCCACGCGCGGCGACATCGGTCGCCACGAGAAACTCGATGCCGCGTTTGCGAAATTTATTCATCACCCGCTCGCGGAAGGTCTGGGAGATGTCGCCGTGCAATTTGTCCGCCGAGTAACCGCGTGCAATCAGATGGTCGGTCAGCTCGTCGCACATCATTTTTGTGGCGCAAAAGATGATGCCAAACTTGATGTCTTGGAGATCAATCAACCGGCAGAGCACTTCGAGTTTTGAGCGGCGATCCACTTCGTAATAGACCTGCTCGATTTGAGGCACGGTCAGTTCCTTCGACTCGATTTTGATGCTGCTCGGGTTCTTCGTGAAGGTGCGAATGAGGTCCTGAATCGGCTTGGGCAGCGTGGCGGAAAAGAAAACCGTCTGCCGTTCGACCGGAGCCTGTTTCAGGATCGTGCGAATGTCGTCGACGAAACCCATGTCTAACATGCGGTCGGCTTCGTCGAGGATGATCATTTTCAAATTGTCGAGTCGGAGCGATTTACGGTCGAGGTGATCCATCACGCGGCCCGGTGTGCCGATAATGATTTGCGCGCCGTTCTGCAGACCGCGGAATTGCCGTTCGTAGGATTGCCCACCGTAAATCGGGAGTTCGCGCACCCCGCGTTTGAATTGAGCGAGCCGGGCGATTTCCTCGGCGACTTGGACGGCGAGTTCGCGCGTGGGGCAAAGAATTAGGACTTGCGGTGCTTTCAGATCGCCATCGACTTTCTCAATCGCAGGAATGCCGAACGCGGCGGTTTTTCCAGAGCCGGTCTGTGATTGACCCACCACATCCACGCCGGTCATCAGCACTGGAATGGCAGCGGATTGGATGGGGGACGCCTCCTCGTAACCGACCTTACTGATCGCCTTCAACAACTCTGGCGACAGGCCAAGTTCCGTAAATAGTTTCTTCTGCATTCGGAAACACTAACCCAAAACCGGGCTAAAGTCCGTGGAAATGTGGTTAACCAAGGGGGCGAACGTCATTTTCTGGCGATCTCGATCGTTTCTCGGAGTTTTTCGAAGACGAAGACGACCGTTTTATCGTTGAGAATTGTTTCGTTGATGCGTTGGCGGATGGTATCAAAATGGAGTCTGCCTGTAGCCAGCAACGCGGCGAGCAAAGCAAGGTCTTTGGGGCTTCCAGCTTGTAGTTTGGCGACGGCAAGATCGTGCCGTTCAAGACAAGACACGCTGGGGCACTCAGGGGCAGACACCGGCACCACGTTTGGGCGCAGCCTCTCCGTCGGCCTCCGCTGCCCGCCACCAACTGAAGTCACCCTCCAATCCTCCCAATCCAATTTTGCTCCGTCGCTGTCCAATTTTGCTCCGGTCCCGACACGGAAAAAACAGATCGGACGGCAAACCGGTCCCGCCAGCGGTCTAAATTCCGGCTCATCGGTCGCTGGCCAACGGCCTATTGCGGTGGATCGCCGCCGATCGTTTTCCCAAAGAGGCGTAACTTCCCTGAGTTTCCAAGTGGACGGCGCGCGACTCCGGCCTGTAGTGTTCTGGGTTTTACGGCATGGAGACGGATTACAAAGTCAAACTGGAGGTCTTCGAAGGTCCACTCGATCTTCTACTTTATCTGGTGAAACAGGATGAAGTGGACATTTATGACATCTCGCTGGAGCGCATTACCAAGCAATACCTCGGGTATCTGGAGGCCTTCAAAATGCTCGACTTGGAGATTGCAGGCGAGTTCCTGGTCATGGCGGCCAACCTGATCTACCTGAAAAGTCGCAGCCTTCTGCCGGTCGCTGTCCAGCCGCCGGATGAGGATGCGGACGAGGAAGACCCGCGCTGGGATTTGATTCGGCAACTGATCGAATATAAAAAGTTCAAAGATGCCGCGACACACCTGCAGCAGCGTGAGCTTTACCAAGAAAACTTGATTGCCCGGACTCCGGAGAAACCCAATTTCGAGGGTAACCCGCTCCTGACCAGCGAGGTGGGCATTTTCGACTTGATCAATGCGTTTCAAAAAATCCTCAAACGCCTCGATCGGCAGGAGGATCTCCGCGAAATCTTCGAGGAAAACTTCTCGGTCTCGGATAAAATAACCCTGATCCAAGGCGTGATCGCGAAGGGTGCGGCGATCCGCTTTACGGAACTTTTCGCTTCGGCAGCCTCACGCACCGAGGTCGTGGTGACTTTTCTTGCATTGCTCGAATTGATCCGAATGAAAATACTTCGCGTAGTTCAGACCGATCCGTTCTCCGAAATCGAGATCCGCGGATTATAAGCTATGTGAGCATCCCGAAATATTTGCGCAAATGTAGTGTGAAAAAAAACGGAAAGCCGTTTTCGAAGGAACCAAGCAATCCAGTTTTTCTCGCTATTTTTCCCAGATGAAATGTTCGAGGCGGAGCCGCTGGATGCGCTCTGCCGCTTCCGCCGAGCGCGGACCCTTCGCCTCGGCGAGCTTACGGTAGATGGCAATTGCGGCTTCCCATTTCCCTCCGGCCTCGAGGTTTTCTGCCGCATCGTATCCGGCGCGGTAGAACCATTGGTATTCAGGGGTCCCATCTGTATCAGACGGAGCTTCCAAAGCATCGTAGAAAGCGGTGAGCATTTCATCCGGTTTCCCTAACCATTGCAATCCCTTGCCCTTTTTGTAGAGCGCGAGATTTCTCCAATATCGCGAGACTCCAGGGAGATTGGCGAGGCGATCATAGGTGGTCACGCTTTCGCTCACTTTTGCTAGATCAGTGTTGCCTTGGAGGTAGAGCGTCTCCGCTTTTTCCGCAAGCGTGGGCGCGAGCAAATCGGGGGGAAGTTTTTGGCCGAGAAGATCGTTGTAGAGGACGAGCGCTTCTTCAAAAGCGCCGTTACGTTTTTTGACTCCCGCCTGTTCGAAGCGCGCATAAGCTTGGAGGGGGCCTTTCATCCGTACAACATCTTCAAATTGCGAGATCGCGCCGTCGATCGCTTGGGGATTCATGGTGCGAACGGCAGATTGCCCGGCGAGGAATCTGGCCTGTTCGACGTAGGGTGAATCGGGGAATTTGGAGGAAATGGTTTCGAACTGAGTTCCGGCGGCAGTGAAATTTTTCTCGGCAAACCAAGCCTCGCCCAGCTTAAAGCGGACCTCCGCCTCGAAACTGGAACTCGGGTGCTCCCGGAGGAAGGTCTCGCACTGCGCAATCTGCTTTTTCGTGTCGTGCTCTTGATTTTCAGAATCCGCCGCAAGAAGAAATTGGAGATACTCGGCGCGTTGCTCGACCTCGCGCGAGGGCATCGTTTGCGCAGCAAGCACAAGCTGAGGGCCAACGCGATCAGGGACGTCATTCAAGGCTAGTTCCGCCAAGGCAAGATGCGCATCGGGAATCCGGGGATGGCCCGGGAAGTCGCGGATGAACAATTCAAGCGTATCGCGCGCTTCGGTGCTTTTTCCAGAACGCGCCTGAAGGAATCCTTCCTCGATCAAAAGGTCGCGGCGAAGGTCGCTCTCGGGAAAAAGTCCACTGAGTTTCTGATAGGACCCGAGAAAGTTTTCGAAATTTGAGGCTCGCAACCAACAAAGGGCGGTGTTGTAGAGGAGATTTTCCGCGGAGCTTCCGAGCAGTGTCGCGGCCACTTCGTAGTGTTCCGCGGCCTCGGCGAAGTGATTCGCGGAGAAGAGTGCGCCGGCCATCGCAGCGTGGAGCCCGCCCGTGACGCTAGGAGAGGAGGGGAGGGCGAGTCCCTCGGTGAGCCGTCGTGTTCCCTCGGGGATTTTATTCTCTGCGAGAAGTTGCTCGCCATAATAAAGAAGCACGCTGGCCCGGAGTGGATGAGACGGAAACTTTCCAAGCCAGGAGGCGAGCGTTTTGAGTGCGGCGTCCGAACCTTTTTCCCGCAAGTCGAATTGCGATTGATAGTAGATTGCAAGAGCTTGTCGTTGGGGATTCGCGGCGTCCTTGCTCCAGCCGCCCAATTGGTTGCGCGAGGGGTTGCGTTGTTTCTCGTAGGTGTGGTTGAGTTCGGCAAAGACGTCGCTGAGTCGGGGATGTTGCGGGCGCTCCTCGATGAATTTTTCGAGGAGGTCTCCGGCTTCTTCCCCGTCGCCCAATTCGGATTTGGCGCGGGCAAGTCCGACATGGACGGCGGCGTAATCAGAGAGGGTCAGTTGCGCGGGATTTTCCAGCAGCGAAGCAAAAAGCCGTCGGGCTTCCGGGTAATCGTTTGCGAGGAGCCGCGATTGCGCGGTGAGCAGGGTCGCCGACTGGATCGCGGCCAGATCATCGGTGCTGCTCAATTGAATCGCGGGCAGCGAAACGGGATGGCCGATGAGCGCAAGATCGGACCGGCGGAGACGCGCCGCGTTGCCGAGCGTGGGGTCGTTCTCGAGGCTTTGGTAATCTTTGTCGGCGGCTTGGTATTTTCCAAGACCGCGCAAAGCCTCGGCACGGGCAAAAACGCTGCCGGGATATTCAGGGGAATCGGCGGGCGGGAGGGTGGCCAGCCGGCGAATAACCTCTAGCCAGTCTTGATCGATCAGATAGGACTGGACGACGAGAAAATCGACACGGGCTCCGGGGGCTAGTTTCGTGAGGTGAGCTCGAGCATCGGCAGTTTTTCCAATTTGCAGTTCGGCTGCGACTAATTCCAAATACACGGCACGCAAGTCAGCGGGCGGAAGATCCTCTGCGAGATACCGTTCCAACTTCGAGATACCAACCTGCGGAATGCCTTCGCGAATGGCCTGTCGCGCTGCCTGCAGCAGGGACGGATCGGCGGCGGCGACCGTCGATGTGATCAGGCAAAAACAAAAAATTGCAGGTCTCATTTCAAATAGCGCTTGAGATAACGACCGGTTTCGCTGCTGGAGTTTTTCGCGACAGATTCCGGCGGCCCGGTGGCGACAATTTTTCCTCCACCCGACCCGCCTTCTGGGCCAAGGTCGATAATCCAGTCGGCGCATTTAATAACTTCGAGGTTGTGTTCGATCACGATCAAGGTATTGCCGCTGGAGCGGAGGCGGAGGAGAACCTCGAGCAATTTTTCGATGTCGGCAAAGTGCAACCCGGTGGTGGGTTCGTCGAGAATATAAACAGTGCGGCCGGTGGCTTTTTTTGCCAGTTCCGTTGCGAGCTTCACCCGCTGCGCCTCGCCGCCGGAGAGAGTCGTCGCGCTTTGTCCGAGCCGCAGGTAGCCGAGACCGACTTGGTCGAGTGCGAGCATTTTGTCGGCGATCGCCGGGATCTGACGAAAAAACCGGCTGGCCTCGTCGATGCTCATCGCCAGAACATCGGCAATGTTTTTTCCCTTGTAAGTGACCTCGAGAGTTTCGCGGTTGTAACGTTTTCCAGTGCAGACCTCGCACTCGACATAGACATCCGCAAGAAAATGCATCTCGATGCGAATCAGGCCGTCACCTTGGCAGTTCTCGCAACGGCCACCCTTGACGTTGAAACTAAAGCGTCCCGAACCGTAGCCGCGAATGCGAGAGATCGGCAGCCCGGCAAAAAGATCACGAATCGGTCCGAACGCACCGGTGTAAGTAGCGGGGTTGGATCGCGGGGTGCGCCCGATCGGCGTCTGGTCGATGACGATGGCCTTGTCCACTTGGTCGATTCCGACGATGCCTCGATGCGCGCCGGGTTTTTCCTTGGAATGGTAGAAACTGCGGAAAAGTGCGCGTCGCAAAATATCGTCAACGAGGGTGGACTTACCGCTGCCGGAGACGCCGGTGACGCAGGTGAGCAATCCAAGCGGGAAAGCGGCGGTGATATTTTTGAGATTGTTCTCGGTGGCGCCCTCGACCGTTAGCCAACCGACGGATCGGCTGACATCGGCCAGTAAATCTTCCCGAGGGGAAACTCGCTCCCGGGGAACTTTGATGCGTTGGCGGCCGGAAAGGAAAGCCCCGGTGAGCGAGGTGGAAGAATTGAGAATCTCTTCGAGCGTGCCCGCCGCGACGACGTGCCCGCCGCGCGGCCCGGCCCCCGGACCCATGTCGAAGATGTAATCCGCCGCGCGGATTGTGTCTTCGTCATGTTCGACGACGATCACGCTGTTGCCGAGATCGCGCAGGCGGCGAAGGGTTCCGAGGAGGCGATCGTTGTCGCGTTGGTGGAGGCCGATGCTCGGTTCGTCGAGCACGTAGAGGACGCCGGCGAGTCCGGAGCCAATTTGGGTGGCGAGGCGAATGCGCTGGGCCTCGCCGCCAGAGAGAGAGCCGCTTTCGCGGTTCAGCGAAAGGTAACCAAGGCCGACTTCGCGGAGGAATCCGAGCCGATTGCGGATCTCGCGCAAGACTTCCTCGGTTATCTGGAGTTGCTGGCTGGTGGTAGCTAGTTGCGCCATGAAATCCGCCGCCTCCGCAATGGTCAACTGGCAGAACGTGTGAATATTCAGCTCGGTTCCCGCAGTGGAGTGAATCGTGACGGCGAGAATTTCCGGCTTCAAACGCGCCCCTTTGCAGGTTGGGCAGGGCCTCCGCGACATGAAACCACGGATGCGGATTTTCGTGAATTCGCTTTCGGTTGTTTCGTAAAGTCGCTCCATTTGTGGAAGCAATCCTTCAAACGGTTTTCCCACCACTTTCACATTCGCGGAAATTTTCAGGGGCACCGGTTCCGTGCCAGTTCCGAAAAGGACGGCATCGCGGAACTCCACCGGGAGCCGGTTCCACGGTTTGTCCATCGGGATGCGAAAGTGCCGCACGAGCGCCTCGAGCAAAGTCCGGTAGTAGGCGACCATCCGCTTGGTCCCTTTTGCCCAAGGAGCGATTACGCCCTCGGCGAGGGTTTTTTCGGGATCGGGAATCATCAATTCCGGATCGCACACCTGCTGAGTGCCAAGTCCGTGGCAGACAGGGCAGGCGCCGAGGTGGGAGTTGAAAGAAAAATGCTTGGGCGCTGGCGGGATCATCGTGAAACCCGTTCGCGGATTGGAAAAGTTGGTCGAATATTTTTCCTCAATCCAATCCGGATGATCGGGCGCCTGAGTGAGGAGGGTTAATTGATTCGCACTCCATTTTAGGGTGGTTTCAACGGAGTCGGCGAGGCGCGCGCGGATGCCATCGCGGACGACGAGCCGATCGACGACGGCTTCAATGGTGTGTGCTTGATTTTTTGTTAGGTGAGGAATCTCGGGCGAACTCAGTTCCAGCATAGTGCCGTCGATTCGCGCCCGGACGAAGCCTTCGCGTTTGACTTTTTCCAGGACGTCGCGGAATTCGCCGGTCTGGTTTTCGATCAGCGGGGCGAGCAAAACGAGTTTGGTGCCCTCCTGATGCTCGAGAATGCGATCAACGATCTGCTGCGGTGTTTGCTTGCGAATTTCCTCGCCGGTTGCCGGATCGTGCGGTTGGCCGATCGAAGAAAAAAGCAGGCGAAGATAATCGAAAATCTCCGTGGTGGTCGCGATCGTGGAACGAGGATTGGCTCCGGACGACCGCTGCTCGATCGCGATGGCGGGGGACAGGCCCTCGATGAAATCGACATCGGGCTTCTGCATCTGGTCGAGGAACTGCCGGGCGTAGGCGGAAAGGCTTTCCACGTAGCGCCGCTGGCCTTCGGCATAAAGTGTGTCGAACGCGAGCGACGATTTGCCTGATCCGCTCATCCCAGTGATGACAACCAGTTTGTCCCGAGGAATTTCTACCGTCAGGTTTTTCAAATTGTGCTGGCGGGCACCGGTGATCTTGATAGTCTGGGCTGGCATCGGGCGTGAAAACTCGAATCGCTAATTTAATCACAAGCACCCGGCCTTCACCAGATTCTTTTCCATATGAGTAAACCCAGCAAGCCCATGCCCACGTCAGAGGAATACGCCGATCTCGTCCTGCATTTTCGGAAGATGAAGCACGATATTAACAATTCACTGGCCGTGATGATGGCATTGGCAGAACTTTCCCAGCGCCGCGCCGAGCATGTGCAAAAACTGATCGACATGGTGCTGGAGAAAGCCACGAAGACGGCGGACGAACTAAAGGAATTTCAGGTCAAACTCAACGCGCTGCTGCCGGAGCCACCGGAATAGGGGGAATATTTCTCCGGTTTTCCCCATCGAACGCATGAAAAAATGGCTCTCGTTTGCGCTGCTGCCAGCAGTTCTTTCCAGCATCGTCCCTCCGCTACTGGCCCAGGATGCCAATCCGCTCGACGCAAAACAAATTCTGCAGGAATTGCAAGACCTCCAGACCAAGCAGAAGGTCAGTCAGGATACCCTCCAGAAACGCAACCTCGACCTCGTCTTCAAATCTGCCGCGAGTAAGGAAACCGCCATCGCCCTCTACGAAGACGCCATCATGGCCACCCAATTCCAAGGTGCGAACCGGGAAAACACCCAGTTCCGAGATTGGAAAAAAAGCCACGAGGAGCAGCTCAAAAACAACGATTTCCGCGAATCGGTTCGGCTCCATCTTTTCTACCTCGGCCTCACGTTGAAGAAGGCCGCTGGGGCCAAGCCGGCCGAACTAGTCCCGCAGATTGCCGACTACATTCGAGTCCTCAATTCATCCGACGGTCCAGAGAACGTGCGCGATTCCCAGCTCCGCAAATCGGTGAACGACGGCCTCTTCGCGAGTTGGCTCGGACTGGGTCCCACTCTCGCGGAGGTGAAAGACTGGGAGATGAACCCGGGCAAATCGGATCAAATCGCCGAGAAATATCTTTTGCCGGAATGGCGCAAGTCCAAGGACCCTGCGCTTTTAGCTTACTGGGATGCCCGGATCGCCCTGCAAAGTCAGGCCGCAAGTGGCGGGCTCGACTTTCAGGAGAAAAACGTCGCCACCATTCGAAAGCCGCAACTTCTCTGGCAGAAATCGCAGGAATATCTTGCTCTCGACCAGCCCAATCGCGCCGTTCAGGAGATGTTCGCTCTGATCAAAGCCTACCCGACCCACCCCGATGTCGGACAGTGGATCGAAAAACTAAAGGGAGCCCTCCAACCGGCCGGGAAAAAGGAATAAAAAACGGGAAATCGCCGAAAAAATTGGTGGTGCTCACGAGAGGACTTGAACCTCCACTCTGTTAGGAACACGATTCTGAGTCGTGCGCGTCTGCCATTCCGCCACATGAGCTTTGCTGGAATTGAATAGATAGTCGAATTCCGCGACTTGAAAACTGGTTTCTTTCTACGAGATGCGCATCGGCATCAGGACGTAAAGGAATGGCGTCTGGATTTTAATCACGCCTGGGCTCATTTCGTCGATGAGATCGAGGAAGACTTCGTCGTTCGGCAGGTTGCGCAGCGGGGCCATGAGGAACTCTGGATTGAAAGCGATCGACATGTCTTTGCCTTTGTAGGTGACCGCAACGGATTCGCGAGCCTCGCCGACATCTGGGGTGTTAGCGGTGATGTCGATGTTGTTCTTGGTGAAAATGAGTTTGACCGAGTTCGACTTGTCGCTCGCGAGGATGGCGACGCGGCGAACGCAGTTGAGAAATGATTCGCGCTCTAGGATGACGCGCTCACGGGCTTCACCGGGGATGACTTGGCGATAGTTCGGGTAATTGCCCTCGATCAGTTTTGAAACGAGCAGAGTGTTGTTGAGTTCGAAGGCGACTTGGTTGTCGGAGACGGAGACCTTAACCTCGCCGTCGTCTTTGAGGAGGCGGGAGATTTCCGTGATCGCTTTGGTGGGGATGATGACTTCCGTCTCCTGGCTGCGCGGGAATTCGAGTTCGATGTCCACGAGAGCGAGACGGCGACCGTCCGTAGCGACGAGGGAAAGTTTGTTTTCCTTGAAGCTATGGAGAACGCCGTTGAGCACGTAACGGGTCTCGTCGGTGGAAATGGCGTAGAAAGTTTTCTTGAGACCGTCTTTAAGCTCCTTCTGCTTGATGTTAAAGACGCGGGCGTTTTCAAAACGAGAGAGCGGCGGGAATTCTTCCTCGGGCAGGCCAAGGATTTTGAAGAAAGAAGCACCGCAGCGAATCGAGGCGGAGTTTTTTGAATCGATCTCGAACTGGATGTCGGAGGAGGGCAACTCGCGGACAATGCTGGAGAGGCGACGTGCCGGCAGGGTGGTGCCGCCCGGACGCTCCACGGTGGCTTCGACGTTGACGCGAATGCCGACATCGAGATCGGTAGTAGTCAGAGTCAGCCCGTTTTCAGTGGCCTGAATGAGAACATTGGAGAGGATCGGAAGGGTGGTGCGGGTGCTGACGACGTTTTGGACGGCTTGCAGACCTTCGTTGAGTTTCTCTTTGCTGACGCTGAATTTCATTGGGTGTTAAATTGGGTGAAAAAGGGATTCTGGAGAAGTGCGGAAATTATGCGTGGAACCGCCACAGTGTCCAACTATTTAGTGCGATTTAGCGTTGCAACAACGAATCGAGCAGCGAAACCATCCGCCGGGTTTCGTCGTCACCGCCGATTTTCTCCTTCACGACTTTGCAAGCGTGGAGGACCGTACCGTGATCGCGCCCGCCAAAAGCCTCGCCGATCTCGCTCAGGGAGGACTTGGTGTGCTGCCGAGAAAGATACATCGCCACTTGGCGTGGATAGGCAATGTTTGCGGGGCGCCGTTTGCTGGTCATGTCCGCAATTCGAATGTCGAAATGCTCGGCCACGCGACGCTGAATCTGGTCGATGGTGACGGTTTTGCGCGCCTCTTCGTGAAGGATGTCTTTCAGCACATTTTCGATCGAGTCGCGGTCGAGTGGTTTTCCGCTGAGCGAGGCGAAGGACGCCACGCGGAGGAGAGCTCCTTCGAGGCGGCGGACGTTGGTGCGGATACGCTGGGCGAGAAATTCGAATACCTCCGGCGGTAGTTTGATTCCGAGGGTAGTCGCTTTCTTACGCAGAATGGCCATGCGCGTTTCGATGTCCGGCGGCTGCAATTCTGCGGTCATGCCCCACTCGAAGCGGGAGACAAGGCGATGTTCGAGGTTGGCAATCTCACTGGACGGCCGATCCGAGGAGAGCACGATTTGTTTGTGGCCTTCGAAGAGAGTGTTGAAAGTATGGAAAAATTCTTCCTGCGATCGCTCTTTACCAGCGAGAAATTGAATGTCGTCGATCAGCAAGACGTCGGCCTGGCGGTATTTCTTGCGGAACTTAACGAGCGAATGATGTTGGATGGCGTCGATGAACTCGTTCGTGAATTTCTCGCTGGAGAGATACATCACCTTGGCATTCTTTTTCGTGCGCTGAACATACTGTCCGATGGACTGCATGAGGTGGGTCTTGCCGAGGCCGACCTCGCCATAAACAAAGAGGGGATTGTAGGTGCGGGCGGGCGATTGGGCGACGGCGATGGCCGCAGCGTGGGCAAACTGGTTGTTCGCGCCAACGACAAAGGTGTCGAACGTGTTGCGCGGATTCATCCCGCTGATGGCAGCAGCGGCCTCGGGTTCGAGTGGAACCTCCGCAACGATCTCCGGGCTTCGGTGTTTTTCCACTTCGCGCGCTGGCGCCTTGGCATCGGCATAGACGAAGCGAAGTTTGCGCGGCTGACCGAGAATATCGATCACCGCCGATTGGACGAGGGGATGATAGTTCGATTCGATCCAGACTTGGTAGATATTGTTAGGGACACACAAAGTTAGTGAATCCTCGTCTGCGGCGGTGAGTTGAATGTCAGCGAACCAGCGCTGAAATGTGTCCGGGCTGACTTGAGGACGAATCGCCTCAGAAATCGGGTGCCAGATGCGGTGCATGGAGTCAGACATAGAAATTTATCCACACGTGCCCGTCACCTGATTGTCACAATATGCGCAAACGGTTCGAGCGGTTGAATTTTTGGTTGAAGGGGAAACATGAAACGACGAAAAAAGAAAACCAAGATGAAGAAAATGGCGCAAAGGGTTGAGGGATAGGGGGTTACGCGAATTGACAAAAACAGCTAGAAAGCGCGCCCGAATGAAAATCGAGCCGTGCCGTTCTCGTTGGCAGAGAAGCACTTAGGGATTTTGTCAGGATGGTTTTGCGCACTTTTTTCACAAGTTATTAACAGCTAGTACCTTCTGCCCAGCTGCGATTGAGAGATTAAATTTCGTTGCTCCAACCGCCAAGAAAAAATTCCACAAAGTGCCCACTTTTATTTCATGTTCCGTGCCGAATTTTGCTTGACGCGGAATCGTTACAATGGGTTCCGAATTACGTGTCATCGTCCCGCAATCGCGGAAGCCGTTCATTTCGCCGAACTTGCGTTTCGGATGTGATCCTCTGCCGCTAAAACTTGCTTTTCTGGCGTGCGGAAAAGAATCGCGAGCAGAAAAGTGATTAAGCAGCCCACGAGCACAAACCAAGGCCACGAAATCTTCGGCCACCATTCCGGCATGAACCAGCCAAAGCTCCAAGTGACGTGGATTATTTTCCCGTGCAAAAGCCCTAGGAGAGAGAGTGCTGGGATGGAGACTTTGCAGAGCACGAGAACGGATGTTATGCCGATGATCATGCTGATGACATTCGTCCCGTCCGCCCCGCGAGTGCGCGTAAGCACGCCGAGTAGAAATACGGCGAGTAATGCTCCGTAGGTGTAGCCGAGGATGCCGATGGCGATGGGAATAATCGTTAACTTCGCGTCGTTCAGCACCGCGTTGGCGGCCATTGTGGCGACCACAACCATCAACGCGCCAAAGATTGCCGTAGCGATGCGGGCAGTTCGCACGGTTTGTTTTTCAGTGGCTTGCGGACGAATGTAAGGTTGGTAAAAATCCTTCGTAAAACTCGTCGCCAACGCGTTTAAGGCTGCAGAAGTCGAGCCCATCATCGTTGCAAAAACACCTGCAACAATCAGCCCGCGAAAGCCCGCCGGCATCTCGTGAACGATGTAATGTCCGAAAATTTCGTTGTCGGCTGCCGGCAATGTCGGATCGGGAAACAACGTGTAATAAACCGAAAGTAAAATCCCAACGGTTAAGAACATCGCGACGATCGGTATGTCCATCAGGCCGCTCAGCACTAGCGACATTTGTGATTTGCGATAATTTGGTGCGGTCAACATCCGCTGTACCATGTCCTGATCGGTGCCGTGGGTAGCCATTGTTAGTAAAGTCGAGGCAATAAAAGCCGCTGCAATCGTGTAAGGCTCTTCCAATAATTTCTTCAGGGCTAGACCGAAGGGCAGACTAGCGTCCCATCCGGTCTGAAAAACCTTCACTTGATCGAATCCTCCCAACGTGGTCTCAATCGTCGCAACGCCGCCCGGGATGTTTCTGACAAGCAAAAAAATCGCGAAGGCCACCGAGCTAATCATGAGCACCGCTTGAATGAGATCGGTCCAGACGACGGCCTTGATCCCGCCGATGGCTGTGTAAATCGTCGTGACGATCGTTACAAAAATAATGCCCCACACGTAGGTGTTGAGATTAACCTCGATGCCAGGAAACAAGTATCGCCAGATCACCACCATGATCGCGCCGCCGAGGTAAAGCCGCACCCCAATGCCCAGCACCCGGGTAAAAAGAAAAATCCCGCTGGCCATGTTTTTTGTCTTCGAGCCAAACCGCACGGTTAAAAACTCATATACACTTTGGACGCGATAAGTGTAGTAGGGCTTGATGAACGTGCTTGCGATAATGACTCGCGCAAGCACGGTGCCGATCACGAGTTGGCCGTAGAAAAAAGCTCGCGTCTTATACCCTTCTGCCGGAGTGCCCAGGAAAGTCGCCGCGCTCGTCTCCGCAGCTACGATCGAGGCAAGCACCGCCCACCACGGCATGTTGCGGTCGCCAACGGCGAAACCCTCCATCGTTTTCTCGCCACGTCCTTTGTAAATGCCAAGTCCCGCAATTCCTACGAAGTAAATAACAACAATCAGGCCATCGAGGAGCAGCGCGGAATTCATGAACCAAAAAGACAAACGTCTTTCTGCCCGGAAAGCAATCCGCGAATACCCAGCGCCTTACGGTTGCAGGCGCACGTGGTAGAAACGTTTCGTCATACCTGCCCCGGCCGCATCGGTGAAGCTCGTCTGCACGTCCGTGGCGGTCATCGTCGCTAGCTCCTGCCAAGCGCCCAAGAGATCTTCTGTTCCCTCCACCACGTAGGTGCGTCCCGGCACGCTCGCCCAAGTGACCACCGCGTCGGGGCTAACCCCGTCCAGAGTCGCTTTGAAGTCCATTGCAGGATCGACCCGGTCGTAAATGCCGTCGGCGTTACGATCGAGAAGCGCAGCCAACGGAATGGTTAGAAACTCGTCCGGGTCCAGATTGCCTCCGGCATTTCCGATGGTCGTTTTCGCAGCCGGCCCTTGGGAGGCGAGGGCGCCCCCGTCGGACGTGACGTAAGCGGCCGCTGCCACATACAATTTGTCGGGCAACGTCGGAAACGCCGTTGTCACGTCGATCGTTCCCTCGAGATTGCCGCTCGAGGTGGGTGCCTTGGCCACGGTAGAACCAGAGGGCGCGTTAAACCAACCTGCGTAACTACTCAGACTTTCTCCAGCGAGGAAAGGTTTGCCCGAAGGAACAGCAATCAGTCCCGTCTTTGACCAAGGCGCGGCTGTCGTCGCGGAAGGCAGCAGGGTATCGGTCACAAAAATAAAATGATCGTTCGCCCCCCCGCTGTTGCCTGGGCTCCAAGTTGCCACGTAAAGATTGGTCCCGCGCAGCGCGGCAAAGAGCACCATGTCTGCCCCATATTGCTGGTAGCCCACGAAGTCCCGTGCGCCATCCATGACGAACGGAATCTGCGTAGGAGTAGGGGTCGGAGTTGGTGTCGGAGTTGGTGTCGGAGTTGGAGTTACGGTCGGAGTGGGTGTGGGGGTTGGTGTGGGAGTGCCGCCGAGTCCATCGTCCTCGACCCATACATGCTGGATGTCGGACTTCGACGTGTTCCCACGGCTATCGGTCGCCTCGATGTAGTAATCAAAAAGATTGCCCCGGAAATTCGGGAAGCTGCTGTTATCCACCTTCGCAAAATAATAGTCCGCCACTTCTGGTGAGACCGCCTGATCGAAATACTTGATCTGCGAATTGTTCGCCGCTGATGTTAGTGCCGTTGCGCCTTGCGGCAACACGCGCTTGGTCATCAGCACGCTAACCCAAGTGCCGACATCGGAGCCGCCTGCGTAGGTTTCGTTCTGGTTGTTAGCCATCGTATTTACCCCGTCGTTATCTTTGCGGATTTTCAACGCGATGTTAGCGACCCCGGAGACATCGTAGGCGTGCGTCCAGATGTAGAACTCCGACCGCATTCGCTTCAAGGCGCTGTTGTTCACCGGGATGCCGAGCGAATTGTTAGGAACGCTGTTGATCCATCCGAAGGTGTACCAGCCCGGGTTATAGGGAAAACGCTGTGGCTTAAAGACCGTTGGAGGAGTCCTATCATTTGTCGCTTTGTTAGCATTGACGTAAGACGACAGCATTTCCACAGCGCGACGTGTGGCGAGCGAGGTTTTGATCTCGTCGTCATTGCCGAGGCCGCCGTAATAGTTAAACCCGGAATCCAGTCCGCACAGGTAGATATGCCAGGCGCGCTCGACAATATTAGGATCGGTGTAAGCGCCGTTGAAGAAATTATTGTAGGGCGCTTGGATTTTCCATGCAGCCACACTGCCCGCGCCATACTGATCCGTCCACATTTGTTCCGCCGTCTGGCACCAGTTCGCGCCCGCCATCACCGGCGCCCAACTGTAAAACTTCGAGGTGAACCCAGGCGTCTCGATGTCGATCTGTGTGTTCGGAACCCAGTTTGTCGCCGTCGTACTATTGCCCACCGGCGGCTCGACCCATTTCAGAAAGTTAGGAGAACCGTAATCGCTCTCCGGGAAAATCCACGCACCGTCCTCCACATGGACCATGTCGGCAGCGGCACCGTATTGATTGACGAAATCTTGGACAGTCGTTCCAGAATAATTACCGTTGTTCAAAAACGCAGGCGCATCGCCATCCCACGACGACGATCCGCCTCCCCAAGCGTTGTCACCATCGGTCGCGGGCATGACGAGACACGGACGATTCGCATCCGTCGCGAACGGCGAAATGCTAGCATCGATCATTCCCATCTGCACACCGGAGTAACCGGCCTTATAGCTCTCAATGTCGTCCGACGGTACGAGGATAATTGATTTTTCCGAGCCTGTTTCCGGATCGACGTATTTCGCCTTATGGAGTTGATAGGCATACGGGGCGATGTTCCAAGCAGTTTCACCGACGTTACCGGTGCCAAACCACCATCCCGTGTCGAAAGTCGGTGCGAGTTGATCCGCTTTGTTAGGAGGACTCGAAAAAATGTTATACGACCCCTGCGGATTGGCCTTCGTGTTATAGCTAGGACTCGTCCGGCTGAGGTGATGACTCGCCACAATGGTCCATTGATAGCCGAGGTCGGCGAGGACATCGATCATGGTCTCTGAAAACGCCATCTCGGTCGGGAAATAACCCTTCGAGCGGTTGTTCACATTGCCCTTGCCCCACGCTTTGAAAGCGGCCTCGTGGAAAATCTCCAACTCCTTGCGCATGACTGCCTTGGGTAGCACCGCGCCGAGCGAGTGGTGATAGTTAAACCCGACCAGATCAAGCTTTGTTCCTCCGGCGGAGGTTGTCCAGCTACTAGCTTCCCGATTGCCATTCCACCAACCGGAGCTGTAGCCGGAATTGTTCGCTGCACCGAGATTGTTCACGTTATCCATTAGCGAACCTGAATAGCTCATGGCGTAGCCGCCGTTACTATTCAACTTGGCGACGGAATTACGCGGGCCGCTTTGGTAGGAATTGATGCGGTCGTTTACGCCAAAGATCGCGCCGAGATCGTTCTCCGGGTGGGCGCTGCCCGAGTTGTAGGTCTGGCCTGATTTGAGGATAATCGAGTCATTGGCGAACTGGACCCGGTTCGGCTGGGCAAGGGTGCTGCTATTCCATTCCGGCCAGTAGATGGGTTGATGATTGTGCCAAAAGCGGGTGACCTTGACGTTTGGATTCCCGGCAAAAGCGGACGAAACGCCGAGGAGGAGACAGAGGGAAATGCGGCGCAAGCCACGGGGGAGAAGCATGTCGGACCCTAAGGGCGAGTGGATCGCCGGGAAAACGATACTACTTTGGACAGTTGAAAGCCTTTGCGAGCGTCTGCCGGAAAAGCTAGAAAATCGACCCTGACTCGAGATTCGCCCGGGTTTACTTGGGTGCTTTATTCTCCTTGGAGGATGGCTGAATGATGGTGCGGCTGCCGCCCTCGGTCTGGAGGCGACCATCCTTGAACAAATACATTTTTGTGCTCGGCTCGGTGGAGATATGGGTGTTGCTGCCTTGTTGGATTTGTGGACTGCCGTAGAGGGCAATGCGGCCGTCGTCCGGGGTGTAAACGACGCTGTCGCCTTTGCCAGTCGATTTTTCGTCGGGGCCGCCGTTTTTGTCCTTGCGGATGGAAACGATAAGAACGTGCCCCTCGGCGTTCGCCTGCTTCATGCCGCCCTGATCCTTGTTAAGTTGGACGGTGAGTTTGTCGCAGGTCATGCTGAATTGCGGGTCTTGCACCTGAACACTGCCTACAAAAACGGCGACGTGGTTCTGGGAGTCAAAGGTAGCTTCCTCGGAGGCCGTGACGATGGTGGGGCCTTTGGCGTTGTTGTCACCAAAGAGGTTCATGGATTTATCCTGCGCCCGAAGGGGAAGGGCGAGGAGAGCGAGGAAGAAAAGCGTTAGGAATTTATGGGCCATTGGATGCGGGTGTCGAGGTCGGGAGTTCGTGCGAACGATCCAGAATTTCCATGCGAATCTGGCTGAAAAACCGACCGTTGCGTTTTTTTGTATCAAATTTCATTCCGACTCCAGTCAAAACGAAATCGGCCCGACGCACTTCGACGCGGTCTTTTGATTCGATTTGGCTGTTCGTGAGATCGTAGTTGGCAGTGGGAAAATCGACGAGCATCTCGCGCTTTCCATTGTCATCAAAGGTCTCGACCTTCAGCGCGGTCATTTCGATGACGTTTTCGGAGGTGCGATTGGCGGTCTCGGCGTCGAACTGCATCTTGAGCTTGCCGCCAAGGTCGTAGAAAGGGAGGTGGATGCCCTTGACCGGCTGGTGGAGGGGGATGGCGATATTGATTTTGCCGGAGGGATTCTCGTTTTCGGGCGAGGCGGCGGACTTGGCGTCGCCGGACTTCTGTGCGGAGGTGGTATGCGCTCCGACAGTGGCAAGCAGACAGGCAAGGAGAGCGGTTTTAAGAGAGGGCCGCATGAATTTTTAGGAGGGTTCGGAGAACGTCCGGAAGGTCGGCGAGCGGGACCTGATTAGGGCCATCGGAGAGAGCTGCTGCGGGGTTCTCGTGGGTTTCCATGAAAATACCGTCGCAACCGGCCGCCATCGCCGCCCGAGCGAGGACTGGGGCGAGAATGCCGTCGCCGCTGGTTTTGTCGCCGCCGCCGCCGGGACGCTGCACGCTGTGGGTGGCATCGAAAACGACCGGGTAGCCCTGCTCGCGGATCCAGTAGAGCGAGCGCATGTCGGCGACGAGGTTGTTGTAGCCAAAGGTCGTCCCGCGTTCGGTGAAGAAAAAGTCGGTGCATTCGTGCGACTGCAATTTGTCGCCGATGTTGCGCACATCCCACGGAGCGAGGAACTGGCCTTTTTTCACGTTCACCGCGCGGCCGCTCTCGGCGGCGGCAACGATCAAATCGGTCTGCCGGCAGAGAAACGCGGGGATTTGCAGGAGTTCGATCGTTTCAGCGGCAATCCGGACGTCTTCTGGCGAGTGGACGTCAGTGGTCACGGGCACACCGTATTCCTGCCCCAGAGCGGCGAGAAGCTGACAGCCCTCGCGAATGTTCACGCCCCGATAGGAAGCGCCAGAGGTGCGGTTTGCCTTGTCGTAGCTGGCTTTGAAAATGTAAGTCGCCCCAACTTCGCGGCAGATTGCAGAAATTTTCCCCGCCATGTCGCGGAGAAAAGCCTCCGATTCGATCACACAGGGACCGAGAATGAAGACGGGCGCAGGACCTCCCAAGGTGACGGAGCCGATCTGACAGGGACGCATGGAGGAAACGGGTTAAGCGGAATTCGGCTGGTTCAGGCGCCGTAACTTTTTGTGAAGCGTTTTTTCGTGTCGGAATCACTGATGATGTCCGGAGCGGGACTGGCCGGCGATTCAATCTTTGGCTCCACAACCGGTTCGGAGTGGCCGGTTGCCAACTTGGAAACTTCGACGAAGACCAGCCGTAGATTAGTGAGTGAATTATCGAGAATCTTTGATTCGTCGGAGGTCAGATTGCCGCGCGTCTTTTCGCGAACCATTTCCAACTGGTCGATGAACATTTTCGCCGCCTCGAGATTGACCGTGACCTCGCCGGTTTGCGGGTTCTCCATCTGGCCCAAAAACAGCGCTGCGTGCTGCGACTGCATCATGACGAATTCGATGAAGCGCTGGGTCATCTCTCCCGAGTTGGTGTAAGTCTGGATTTCGGCCATAAAACTTAATTAATCACCAAGGCTCCCAGGCTCCAAGGGAAAAGAGGCGGGTGTTTTTCCAGTCGCATTAACAGGGACTTTATTTGGCACTGGCAGGCTGAACTGTTGCGATGATGCGTGGTTTATCGAGAAAATACTTTTGGGCGACTCTCTTGGTGTCTTCGAGAGTGACGGCGTTGATCTGAGCGGCGGTTTTGAGGTAATAGTCGTAGCCCAGATTGTAGAGTTCGTTCAGGGCGCAAATGTAAGCCAAGGTGTCGTTACTCTGGTTTTGGATTTCTTGCTGCCCGAGATACTTCTTTTTCGCGCGATTCAGCTCGGCTTCAGTCAAGCCGTCAGCGGAGAGTTTAGCGATTTCTCCGAGCATGGCAGTGCGGACTTTTTCGACCTTTTTCGGGTCGGTGCCGAGATAAAAAGTGAACATCCCGGGGGCGAGTCCGGTGAGCTGGCTAGTGCCGACGAAGTAGGCCAGACCAAGATTCTCGCGAATCGTAACGAAGAAACGCGAACCGAGGTCGCTGCACGCCTCGTCGATCAGATCGAGCGCGGGTTTATCCGGGCTGAACATGTCCACCGAAGGATAGCCGATCATGAGAATGGCCTGGGCTTTTTGCTCGTTTTTCTCGACGGAGGATTCGGCGGCGAGCGCCGCGGGCTGGGGAGGGGAGACGAGGGCCGGTTCGCCCTTCGGAAGCGACGAGAGTTTTTTCTCGATCAAGGTCCGGACTTCTTCCGCGTTGACGTCGCCAAACACCGCGATCACGCCGTTTTCCCCGACGCAATATTTCTGATGGTAATCGATCAGTTCGGCCTGGGTCATGGCCGAGACCGATTCGGGGGTGCCGGAAGCGGGAATGCCGTAGGGATGATTGGGAAACAGGCTGGCACGTAACAGGTCGCGAGCGACTGAGGTGACCTGCTCGCGGTCGGCTTTTTGCTCGGCGATCAGGGATTCCTTTTCACGGCCGATCGCCGCGTCAGGGAAGACCGGATTTTTCACTACGTCGGCGAGGAGATCAACCACCAGCGACAAATCGGACTTCGTCGCGTCCACATTGACCGAGAAGGAGTTGTTGCCCGAGTCGCTGGAGATACTGCCTCCGACGGACTCGATCTCGTCAGCGATCTGATCCGCCGTGCGGGTTTTTGTGCCTTTAGTGAGGACGCTGGAGAAAAGTTTGCTCAACCCCGCTGTCTGGGGTGTTTCCGCGAGCAAGCCGGCCTTGAAAACAGCCGTGGCGGAGACCAAAGGCAAGCGGCTGTCCTCGCGAACGATGAGACGGAGGCCATTCGAGAGAGTGAATTTCTGGATCGGCTTCGCCTTCGCCGTAGTATCGACCTGGGCGGTCGCGCCGATCGTGCCAGGCGGATTCATGGAGACAACGGTTTCGTTTTGTTCTGTGAGATATTTTCCAGCGACCTCGCGCACTTGATCGACCGTGACCCGATTGATGGCGTCCACGTAGTTCCTGGTAAAATCGAGATTTCTCGCCACGAGCCAGTTCGATCCCAAGTCGCCCGCGCGTCCTTTCGTCGTAGTTAGTCCATTGATCGTTCCGGCAAGAAATGCTTTGCGCGCCCGATTCAGTTCGGCCTCGGTGATCCCGTTTTTGGCGATGTCCGCAAACATCGATTCAATGGCGTGGGTGGCCTCGACGCGTTTGCCGGGTTCCATGGCGGCGGATGCGATTAACAATCCCGGATAGGCGGGTGAATAAACCGAGCTGGAAACCGAGAAGACGAGACCTTTTTTCTCCCGCAGCTCCCGGTAGAGCCGGGCGGTTCGTCCGTCGCCCATGACGGTCGCGAGCACATCCAGCGCGGGAATGTCGGGGTGATCCAACCCGGGAATGTGCCAGGCGATCATCAGGCGGCTCAGCTCGGTCGGAAACTCTTGGTTTACCTCGCGCTTGCCGAGTTGCGGCGGCTCGGTGGGAATGTAAACCGCCGGGAGCACGGTGCGTGGATAATCTTTGAAAAACGTCTCGAGCTGGGCGTGAAGTTTTTCCGCCTCGACGTCGCCCACAACGACGAAAGTCAGGTTGTTCGGAACGTAGCGCGCCTTGTAATATTGCATCACGTCTTCGCGAGTCAGCGTGTTGTAAACGCTCATATGCCCAATGACCGGATAGGCGTAGGGATGCACCTTGTAAGCGGTATCGAAAAGGAGCAGACTTGTCATCCGATCTGGGTTGTCGTAGCCCATGGCAAATTCGCGCCGGATGACTTCTTGTTCTTTGGTGTATTCTTCAGCTGGAAGCGTGGCGTTAACCGATACATCGGCGAGAATGTCCACTGCTTTGGTCACGCCAGCTTTGGGGACTTCGATCCAATAAACAGTCCGGTCGAAGGAGGTGTAGGCGTTGATGTAACCGCCTTCGTCTTGCACTTCGTTGGCGATTTTGCCGGGAGGGCGGGTTTTTGTTCCCTTGAAAAGCATGTGCTCAAGGATGTGCGACATCCCAGAACCGATGCGCCGATCCTCGTGAATGCTACCGGTGTTGCACCAGACCTGAACACTGGCGACCGGTGAGCTGTGGTCTTCCTCGACGATGATCGTTAGGCCGTTTTGCAAGACCCATTTCTGGACGTTGCGATCGGGAATGGTCAGAGGCGCGGCGGTGGTGGCAGTCGTGGCGGCAGGCGATGTGGAAAGAGAAAACATGAGGGCGGCAAGCAGGGAAAAAAGTTTCATGAATTAGATCGATCCGCGTCGGCGGATGGGCTGGAGGACCGTTTGGACGAAGGCAGGAACGGCTCGACGAACGCCTCTTGAAAATCGAATCCGTTTTGAAAGTCCTCGATCGTGTCCGTCTCGTTTTTTCCAAAAACCCCGAAGCGGATCAGATTGAAAACCATCTCTCCGACATCGCCGCAGTTTTTTACTCCCCAGCACTCGAAAACGGTCGGGACCATCGGTCCGTATTCGCGCAGAGCATAGAGTCGGACTCCATCCATCAACTCCACAGGCGTAACATGACGCTCCTCGCTGGAGCGTGTTTTGCGTTTTTGCTTGATCGTGAATTCGAGGGCTTCCTTGAGAAACAAGTAGGCCTCCCGACTGTAACGGGAGTCGGCGGTGAGCAGTTCGTCGAGGGCTTGAAGGAGTCCGGTTTTGGGCATGGTCTTTTAAGATTCAGGGGCGCTGGCGGATTCATTTTCCACCGGAGGAACGGCCCCCGCCGCACGAGGGACGGAAAGGCTCGTCACCGGACGGGAACGCAGGTGGTGAATGACCGATCCGCCAGCCACGGCCAACAGCACCGCAGCGATTAAAATTTGCTCCCGGAAGGTCAATGAAAACATTCGCGTGCGCAAGATACACGGTCGGCAGATATTGGCAACGCGCATGCATCCCGCGTTTTTACTCATCCTCGCTTTCGGTTTATTGGGCCGTTTTCTGCACGCGGCTGATCCGTCGCCGACCGACCCGAGGTTGGAGATGCGACGGGAGATCACCGTTTTGCGAACGGCCCGCGCCCTCGCCAGCGTCAATCCGTCCGCCACCGACCCGACCATTCTTCAGGCCCGCGAAAAAGCCGGACTCGATCTCGTCGAGCGCTATCCGACAGAAGCCGAGCCGCTCGTGGTTTACGGCGAAATTCTCACCGACCTGGGAAAGAACGAAATGGCCTTTCAACAGTGGGAGCGCGCTCTCCAGATCGATCCG
Organism: Chthoniobacterales bacterium; assembly: GCA_038228695.1. Taxonomy (GTDB): domain Bacteria; phylum Verrucomicrobiota; class Verrucomicrobiia; order Chthoniobacterales; family DASVRZ01; genus DASVRZ01. The sequence goes on along the minus strand of JBBRPA010000011.1, from coordinate 8,092 downwards.
GCGCGGCACGACATCCTTGCCGCCCAAGCCGATCTCCTGCTTCAGACTGGCCAGATCGTTCCCGCAGCCGATGCCTTGGAAAAAGCCGCCCGGCTGGACCCAGCCAATGCCGACTATCAATACAGTCTCGCCCACGTTTACACGCTTTTCCGTCGCGACCTGATGACTTCGCGAAACGCAACCGAAGACGTTCTCAACGAGCGGGGCACCGCTTATTTTCGTCGCGCTGCGGAGCTCGCCCCCGAAAATCTCCGTTACGCCCAAGCCTACGCGGAGACGTTTTACACCGAGCCGAACCCCGATTGGGCCTTGGCCCGGGGCGTCTGGGAGTCGCTCCTCACCCGTTCACCGGAAAAAAGTTTCATCCACAGCCATCTCGTCCGCATTAACATCCGCCTTGGCGACAAGGTAGCGGCGGAGAAACACCTAGCTGCAATGACCGACCCCGCCTTCGGCCCCGTGCGCCTGAGGCTGCAAAAACAGATCGACGCATTGTAATAAGACGTTCGCAAAAGCGAGACATCGTTCTCTTCCTAATCGAGGTCATTTTACGATGATTGGAAGTAGTAGACCCGATTGGGGAGTACGCGCGCTCCCCGGATCATTTTCGCTCCCAAAATCTGCTTCCCGTCTCGGTTTAATTGTTCAGTATCTATTTAGCTCCTATGGCACGTTCTCCTTCCTCCGATTCCACTGACTCTCACTCCCAAATCGCCAGCTTCATCTGGAGCATTTGCAATCTTCTGCGCGGCCCCTACAAGCGAAACGAATATCGCAAGGTCATCCTGCCACTCACGGTTTTGCGTCGCTTCGACTGCATTCTCGCTCCCACAAAGGCTGCTGTCCTCACCGCGCATTCGGAGATTAAAGCCAAGCCGGAGAATATCATCCGCCATAAGCTTTGCTCCATTACCGGTCACGCTTTCTACAATCTCTCCAAGCTCGATATTCCTCGCTTGCTCGACGATCCCAACCAACTTGCGCCGAACCTCAATAGCTACATCAATGGCTTCTCGCCTAACGTTCGGGACATCATCGAGAAGTTCAAATTCGGCGAGCAAATCGCCCGCATGGCCGAGAAAGATCTGCTTTACCTCATCATCAAGCGTTTCGCCGCCATCGACCTTTCTCCCAGCAAAGTGGACAACGTCCAGATGGGGTATGTCTTCGAGGAATTGATCCGCATCGGCGCGGAGCAGTCCAACGAGGAAGCTGGGGAACATTTCACCCCGCGCGAAGTCATCAAGCTGATGGTTAATCTCCTCCTCTCGCCGGAGAAAGATCTCGCCCGCAGTCATGTCGTCAAGACGATCTACGATCCGGCTTGCGGCACTGGCGGTATGTTGTCCGTGGCGGAGAAATACATCACCGACTTAAACGCCGATGCCCAGCCCAAGCTCTTCGGGCAGGATTGGAATGATGAAGCATGGGCCGTCTGTAAATCCGACATGCTCATCAAAGGCGAGGACGCCGACGCCATCATTCTTGGCGATACTTTTACCAAGGACGGCTTTGATCGCGATTCCGAGGGCAGGAAATGGACCTTCGACTATATGCTGGCCAATCCGCCGTTTGGCGTGGAGTGGAAACAGCAGCAACGTTACATCGAGCAGGAACGCGACGGACTTGGCATCGGCGGACGCTTCGGAGCGGGCACACCACGGGTCAATGACGGTGCCTTGCTCTTTCTACAACACATGATCGCCAAAATGCGCGCGCCAGAAGAAGGCGGTAGCCGCATCGCCATCATTTTCAATGGCTCGCCGCTCTTTACTGGAGACTCGGGCGGAGGGGAAAGCGAGATTCGCCGCTGGATTATCGAGAACGATTGGCTGGAGGCCATCGTCGCTTTACCGGAGCAGCTTTTCTACAATACCGGCATCTCCACCTATCTTTGGGTGCTCACGAATCGGAAACAAAACCAGCGCAAGACCAAAGTGCAGCTCATCGACGCCCGCCAATTCTGGGTGCAGATGGAGAAAAGCCTCGGCAATAAACGCCGCCGCATCGGCGATCCCTCCGACAAGGAAAAAGATCCCAACCACATCGGCGAACTCACCAAACTCTTCGCCAATTTCAAAAACGGCGAGACACGCACCTTCACCGAGGAGGACGTCATCACGCATCTACCGATGCAACGGGAGCGCATCGTCAGCAAGATTTTCGACAACGAAGACTTCGGCTACCACAAGATCACCGTCGAACGTCCGCTGCGACTGAACTTTCAAGCCAGTGACGAACGCCTGGCCCGTCTTGACGACGAAAGCGGCTTCAAGAACCTCTCCACCAGCGCCAGGAAAGACCCCGCCGTCCGCGAAAAGGAGATCGAAGCTGGTAAAGCGCGTCAGGAACAAATTCGCGCCTTCGTCGGCTCGCTCGGCGACAAACTATGGAAAGATCGTGAAGCCTTCCTTTCCCATCTGCGTAAATCTGCGAAATCTGCGGACCTTTCTCTTCCTGCACCGGAATTGAAATTCATCCTTGCCGCTCTCGGGGAACGCGATGAAACCGCTGACATTTGCCGCGATGCCAAAGGCAAACCCGAAGCGGACGCCGACCTGCGCGACACCGAGACCGTGCCGCTTAAGGAAAGCATCGACGCCTATTTCAAACGCGAGGTGCTGCCCCACGTGGCCGATGCGTGGATTGACACCAGCAAGACCAAAGTCGGCTACGAAATCCCGCTCAACCGCCACTTCTACCGTTACGAACCGCCGCGCCCGTTGGAAGTCATCGAGACCGACATTAAGAAGCTAGAAGACGACATCATGAAACTGCTCAAGGAGGTCACGGCGTGAAGCTCCCTGCCTACCCACGCACCAAGCCCAGCGGCGTCGAATGGCTCGGCGACGTGCCGGAGGAATGGGAAGTGAAGAAATTGGGCTACGGAGCGCGACTGCAAGGCGGTTATGCATTTGCATCCGACAAGTTCGACTCTGAGGGAGTGCCTGTGGTGCGCATGAACAATCTCAAACGCGGCGTGCTTAATACATCCGAAGCCAGTTGTGTCACTTTCGGCAACTGCCTTGAAGACTTTGCGTTGGTCGAAGGTGACTTGCTTTGGGGCATGTCCGGCAGCATCGGAGAAACAGGAAGCTTGGGAAACTTCGCCCGCGTTCGCGCGTGCGATCTACCAGCCCAACTCAACCAGCGAGTCGGACGCTTTTGGAGCGTCGATGACTGTATCTCGTTGAATTTTCTCACCTACTTTATTCAGACGAAGATGTTCTATGACCAGATTCTTCTGCTGGTGACTGGCACAGCGCAGTTCAACGTCAGTTCAGAGCAAGTTCAGTCCGCTAAAGTGCCGTTTCCATCAGTCCCCGAGCAACAGGCCATTGCGGCGTTTCTGGATCGGGAGACGGGGCGGCTGGACCGGTTGGTGGGGCGGAAGCGGGAGTTGATCGAACGTCTGAAGGAAAAGCGCACAGCGCTCATCTCCCGCACCGTCACCCGCGGCCTGCCGCCAGGAGCAGGGAAAAAGTATCCGCAGATTACGCAGATTTACGCAGATGAAAAAGCCAGGGCATCCGAAAATCTGCGTTCATCTGCGAAATCTGCGGATCAACTCCCCGAAAACCCGCCCCTCAAACCCTCCGGCCTAGACTGGCTAGGCGACATCCCTGCGCATTGGGAGGCAGCACAACTTCGACACAAGGCGCAGATATTGGACTGTAAACACCGCACCGTTCCTTTCCTTGACGACGGAATCCCGCTCGCGAGCATTCGCGAAGTCCACGGCTTCGAGGTCGATCTCACGAATGCCAAACAGACCTCAGAAGAAGAGTTTCTCGCGCTCATTGAAGGTAACCGGCAACCTCGCCATGGCGACATAATTTACAGTCGCAACGCAACTGTTGGTGATGCCGCCTTGGTGACCACGAATGAGCGATTCTGCATGGGCCAAGATGTCTGCTTGATTCGCGCTCCTAAGCATCATCCCAAGTATTTGCTCTACCTATTCCGCTCCGTGCCACTCATGGAGCAGGTCGAATCGCTGATGATTGGTTCGACGTTCCGTCGCATCAATGTCGGCCAGATTCACGGATTCTGGATTTGTGTCCCACCCCTTCCCGAACAAACCGCCATCGCCGCTTTTCTGGACTTGGAAACCGCCAAACTGGACGCGCTGGTCGGCAAGATCGAGACAGCCATGGAGCGATTGCAGGAATACCGCACCGCCCTCATCACCGCCGCCGTCACCGGCAAGATTGATGTCCGGGAAGCTGCCTAGCGAAGACCAGAAAATCTTACTTTGCACCCGGTATGCGGGCTGGCAGAAAGGCTTGGATAATGTTTTTACGAGCGCGGACTTTTCCGTATCGCCGTTCCACCAGAGCCATGTCTGCGACCGCATTGAGATCCCGCTGTAACATACGATCGCCTGCCGCCGAGTAGAATCTCGCGATTTTTGGAGTCAACTCCTCCAAGCCCGCGACGGAGACCCAATCAAATCGCGAAAGCTCCAGCACGAAATCGCGCCGACGTTTCTGTGTGGTCGACGTTTTTTTATCGCCAAAACGCTCATAGACATAGTTTTCCCAAGCCACATCTAATTGGTGAGACCGCACTTCGCCAATCTGCCCGCGCAAGCCGTCGAGCAAACCCTGCACGGCGTAGATCAGAAAGGGCATGAGATCGCCGCCCGATTTGCTGGCCCGATCCAGTTCCCGGTAATATTTCGTGCGCGTGCGGTTGTAGTGGTCGCTCAAGAGATGGGCGGCAGGCAAAGGAACGCCGCTGGTAAAAAGAATGTGAAACTCCAGCAGACGGGCAGTGCGCCCATTACCATCGCCGAAAGGGTGGATCCAAGCGAGGTAGATGTGGGCCACGACCGCCTTGATCATGGCGAAGGGAATCTTGAGTTCCTCCTCGGGAGCCTGAAAATCAGGTCCGGTAAGCCATTCACAAAGGCGGTCCATCAGGTAAGGCACATCCTCTGCCGGAGCCCCACGATAGACGCTGCCGACGCCAACGGAGTGTGTGCGCCATTCGCCGGGAACGACGTCCTCATCGACTTCCAGGTTGTGGAGAACGCGTAAATTATAAGAGCGAATCAGCTCCGTGCAGAGCGACATTTTGTTTTCCTCATTCTCCAATTGGACGCGGACCTCTTCGTTACAGACGGTGATGATGTTTTCAATCTCTTGTTTGAGGTATTCTTGAGAGGGTGGAACCTGTAGTTGACCATCCACCTGCTTTCTCACCTGTTCTTCACTCAAGGTATTGCCTTCAATGGCGGTGGTGGCGAGGACGCCTTTGGCGAGAAAAACGCTATTAAGTTCCTTGGCTACTTCCGGGCGCAAAGGGACGCCGGAAAGGTGTTCGCACTTGGAGGCAACCTCACCCATTTTCAGCCAAAACTTTAGCGCGGAAGGCTCCACCTGAAGCATAAACCGAATCCACGGATGCGATTTTTCGTAAACCATGAACAAATAGAACTTCGTTATTATCTTCTTGCAAGCGCTAAATAAGCCTAAATTGACGTATTGGAAAAGTTTTTTCTGCGGTATTTAATTGGCTTGCCATGAGGGCTTAAGGTGCGTTAAGAAATGACCGCCTCATGAGCTATCGCTTTTCCAGTATTCGGATACAAGAAATCGTCCAGGCAGGCAAACGCCTTTCCGACGGTCAAAGCATCGAACCGGAAAAGAAAGGCCGTGAAGGACTAAGCTTTCAAGCTTTTGTCGAGTTGCGGGAGGGATCGTATCTGGACCTGCGTTTTCTTGGTAGAGCAGGCGTGAGCAAAAACCCTAAAACATATGACGCCAGTCTGCTGATCGAACAAGAGCGCGTCCGTGGAATTGGTTATGCGGAGGTGGCGCGACAAAACTTTCGCGCGAAAAAACGCATTCCCGCAGGCTGGCACGAGAACATCTGCGATCCGAGCAAGCCGACCAATAGTGCGGAAAGGAATCAGCACCGATCACTAATCGACTTTACCCCAAGTGACTTTGGCGATTTCACCCGCCGAGCTGCGGATCAATGGAAAATTGACCTGGGCTGGGAAGGCGGACTACTGTGAGTGTCTTCAACGAACCCCTGCAAATCCCTTCCCTCCGTTCCTTATTGGAGGATTTCTGGCGCAATGCTCTGGAAATTTCCCAGAGCGGCGACACATTTACCTTGGCGCTGCCCCAGACGTTTCCCGATGGCTGGCAGATGCTGGTCGATTTGCGGGATCATCACCCCGCGGGAGTGCGCCTCTCGGATGGCGGTCGCACCCTCGGCTGGCTGCTGGCGCATGGCCAAAACATCGAGACCGAGGTGATGGCCGGACACATCCGGGATATTTGCACCGAATGCGAGATGGAACGCGATGGGTTGGAGTTATTTTGCTGGCTGGCAAAGGGTTTGGAGGGGGCAGACGTTCATGTCTTTGCTGAGGCACTGGTGGCGATTGCGCATCTGCATTATCTCCGGGAGATCAAGCCCCGCACACTGGATATTCCCGATCAAACGTTGCAGCGGGTGTTTGTGGATCATAAAATCCTCGCGAAGGCGAATGCTAGCTTACAGGGCAAAGTGCGGAAGGATGTGAAGGTGGATTATCTGATAGAGCAGAAAATGATGGCCTTTCAAATCATCCGGCGGCATGGGCGAATCCTCTCCACGATGGAGCAATGGGGATGGCGCTGGCACGATCTCAAAACGGCTTTGCCCAAGCTAAAGCCAGTGATGCTTTACGATCCGCACACGCAGGAAATCGATTCGGAAAGTCGGGCCATCGGTGAGGAAGTCTGTGGGTTATTTTGTTCCTACGAGGAAACAGACCGCATTCATGAATTTATCGGGAAGGGAGGGCGATAAATGTCGGGACAAACTACCGAGCGCACCTTCGAGACCTACGTCGAGGAAATCCTGCTGACTCAAGGCGGCTGGAAGGTTGGCACGAACGCGGAGTGGGATAAAGAGCAGGCGTTGTTTCCAGCACAGGTGTTTGCATTTCTCCAAGACACGCAGCCGAAGCTTTGGGAGCAGATGAAGGCCCAGCACGGAGGCGAACTGGAGGCTTTTCTGCTAACGACGCTAGTGAAGGAACTGGAGGTGAAGGGTTCGCTTTTTGTCCTGCGACATGGGTTTAAATTTTACGGAAAGACCTTTCGCCTCGCCTACTTCAAACCGGCCCACGGAGCCAACTATGAGGTGTTGGAGTGGTTTGGGAAAAATCGGCTAACGGTGACGCGACAAGTGGCGTGTCATCCGGGAGACAATAACACGGTGGATATGGTGCTTGCGGTGAATGGATTGCCGGTGGCCACGATTGAGTTGAAGAATCCCGGCACTGGCCAGACTTGGCAGCATGCCATTCAGCAATACCAGAATGATCGCGATCCAAGGGCATTGTTGTTCGATTTTAAGAGGCGGGCCTTGGTGCATTTCGCGGCAGATACGGATGAAGTCCACATGACGACGAGGCTGGCTGGGGAGAAGACGTTTTTCCTGCCCTTCAATCGTGGCAGCCATCCAGGGCAGGTCAGTTGTGGCAAAGGTAATCCACAAAGCGACTCTGGTTATCGCACCGCTTATTTATGGGAAGAGGTGCTGCGATTTGAGAGCTTTCTCGACATTCTCGGCAACTTCATGTTCCTCGAAAAAAAGGAGGAGAAGACCGACGACGGACGGGGCGGCCTCCGCTGGGTGACGAAAGAAACGATGGTCTTCCCTCGATATCATCAGCTCGATTCCGTGCGCAAACTGGTTTTTGCGACCGGGCAGGAAGGCGTGGGCCGCAACTACCTCATCCAGCACTCTGCAGGAAGCGGCAAGACGAACAGCATTTCGTGGCTCTCCCATCGTCTCGCGAGCCTCCACGATGCACAGGATGTAAAGCTTTTCGATTGTGTGATCGTGATCACGGATCGCCGCGTGCTCGACAAGCAGTTGCAAGATGCCATTTACCAAATCGAACACGCACAAGGCGTAGTGAAGGCAATTGATGAGGATTCCAAGTGAAGTGGCCTCGCTCTTGCGGACACGGGTAAGCAACCTGAAAGTGAATTAAATGAGCCATCAAACTCTCGGTGAAACCAAAATAAAACCCAGTCGCAAACGCTACAGCGAGGAGTTTAAGATCAACGCGGTCAAATTG
>JBBRPA010000010.1:0-72938 GCA_038228695.1 Chthoniobacterales bacterium | reverse complement strand
GTTTCATAAAAGAATTTAGGTTTATTTAGGGTGGAACTGGAGGCATTAACTGAGCGAATTGATAACGATTTTGCGCCGTGTATAGACGCATTCCTGCGGAGCCAAAAGCGATACTCGATGGAAAATTGGTTTGTTTAGGAGATCGAGGGTTCGTGCTAGCCAATTTCGAAGTATGGCGTCGCTAGCGAGGTAAATGAAACAAAGTTTGCCCGTTGATTTTACTACTTATTCCGATGGTGAAAATGCCACTTGGTAAAATTTAGAGAGCTTCCCCATCAAAGCGGTAGAGAATTACCAATTGACCATTCACTACCGTCTCGACGCCAAAATTAAGGAATCCAACAAAGCTACCCAATGCTAAGAAAGCTGCGGACTTTCAACCGCCAGCCTAAGCAACGAGGGACTCTCTGCCGACTAACTGTCTCCACTTGGGGAGGAAGATACCGGTGCGCAGGTGATGGTGCGCTCAAAGATGTTATGAGCCCACAGAATCGCCACTCCAAAGGAAACGCCGCCTAGAATGAGTGCAAGGTTGACCAGTGCGCCGGCGTTAAAAGAGATCTTGATTAGAATCGTGGAAATGACGAAGCCGGAATTTCGGATCACCTTCGGAAAACTGTCGGTGTGAATGAGCGAAAGTAGCAGCAGAAACACGTCGGCCATAACAAGGATGCCGAAGAAATCTTCGAAGAAGACTTTGTTCACATCGATCAGCGTGATCGTCGCAGTGTTGGCCACGAAAAAGCTCTCCTGAGTCCAGCGCACAAAACTAAACATCGCAAGCCCCAGCAGCACCGGGACGAGCAAGAGACTAATGATATTTTTACAATAGATAAAGCGGAGTAAATCGGCAGAATGCGGCTTGTCACCGTTCGTATGAGGCGAGCGATAGCTAGCTAGACGGTAGAAGAGAATAATCAGTAGAAATAGGATCAAGGTGGCCACGATGTCGCAGGTCAATTGTAGATCCTTCGGCCGCTGGAACCAGTCCGTCGTTAGCTCCAGATTGGCGATATCTTTGAAAATCCGCCGGACAATAATGAGCGTGATGATTTCATACTGCCGGGCAATATATTGGGTGATGGACTGGGGCAGATAAAAGACTAGGAGGTAAACTTCATAAACTAGAATGAACGAAAATGGCGTGTAGATCGCCGCAATCGGATTGGTGAGGAGTTCATCAAGATGATGGCTGCGGGCAGGGAGCAAATCAAAGTGATGCAACCCTATGAGAATCAGATGGACGACAAACGCGCCCAGTGCGATGGCTACAACTACCCGTTCTCCGGTGCGACGCGCTTTCTCGGAGATTAATTTTTCGCGGAGCGAATTGTAGAGGTAAGACAGCAAAGCGAAGAGATAAACCGGGTGGAGATTTGTTCCGGCGATTTAGGCAGAGTTTCAGGAAAGATACGCTCTAACCATGTGGTGCGGACTCTTTTTCTAGCTGTATCCTTCTCTGCTTCGGTAATCCATGAAAGGTGCCGGGCTTCATCCGTTACAGGCTGGCATGGTGGTGTATTATGTTACGCGAGGTGGTGCCTCATACTGCTAGAGGCAAGCAGCGTGCGCATTTGCGTGATGGCGATGCCGTTGAGCGTGGTGAGGCGTTGAGACTGCGGCAGGCCTTGGCGGATGAGGACGGAGTTGAGGCTTTCGAGAGGAAATAAAAGACCTGTCCCTCTGTTACGGGGATCAGGGCTGTGTCCCTCTGTTAGAATAAAAGACCTGTCCCTCTGTTACGGGGATCAGGGCTGAAACGGATTCACTACAACCACGCCATCGTAATCCTGGCCGTGGTTGAGGTCTTCGGTGAGGAGCTGGTGGCAGCGGGCGGCTTTGGCGGCGGCGAGGATGGCGGCGTCCCAGTAGGAGGTTTGGTAGCGCTGCTTTAGACTGAGGGCGGATTGCAGGACGGCGACGGTGTTGTCCTGGATGCGGAAGCGTAGCCACGTCTCGATGAGGCGGGTGGCGATGTCGTGCGGCAGGGCATCGGGACGGCGGGCGTGGGTGGCTTGGACGTAGAACTCTTGGAGCACTTGCACGGAGAGGGCGATGTCTGTGCCGGTGAGGATTTCCTGGGCGATGGCGGTCTTCTCAGGCTGCGCTGGCTCCAGATCGAGCGAGTAGAGGAGGATGTTGGTATCAACGAAGCGCATGGCGGTCGTGGAGTTCGTCACGGGAGAGATTGTGCAAGGGATTCAGGCCGAGACGACGGGCGCGGAGTTCGGTGCGTAGATCCTGCTCCTCTCGGGCGAGGCGCTGAAACTCGGTCTCGGCGGCTTCGTTAACTGTCAGGCGGATGAGGAAGTTCTTGAAGAGGGCCGAGATGGAAGTGGACTGCTCAGCGGCCTTCATTCGCGCTTGGCGGTAGAGATCATCGTCAATGCTGATGGTGATGTTTTTCATGATTGGGGCATGTTCTCACAGTTTCACAGTTTGGACAAGCGTTTGGCGCCGTGAATCACCCGCAAACTTTGGAGTTCGGGTTCAGGCAAAAGCGGGCACAGCGAGCCATCGAGGGAGATCGGGCGGGAGAAGAACATCGTGCCGGGATGGGCCGTCACAGAGGCTTCCATCTTCCGGAAGAGCTTGCCTTCTGCCGTCCAGTCCCTGCTCCAAGATGATTCCCCTCACGATGGCTGATTTTCATATCCGCTGCAAGCAGACGTCCAATGACTCTGTTTGAGATTGGAACTTCTTGGAGTTTGCCTTTTTGAGCTTCCGAATGTTTTCGCGCTTCCACCGTATCGCAGGCATCTCCGCGAGGTGAGCACATTCCATGAGCGTCCAGTCTGGTTCACCGCGGACCAGCCCCGATAGAAAGGCCCGCTGATTTTTAGTCAGCATGGCTGGTAGCTCGGCAAAGAGCCGACTTCGCACATCCAGCAAGGCATCCAGCGTCACCACCTCGCTCGTCATGCCAGCGAACTCATTGGTGAAGACCGAGCCAATTTCCACCTCGTTACCGAACAACACCTCATGCACCGGGCGGTTATGCCCAGAGAGGTAGCAGACGAAACACTCCACCATTCCCGGAGTCAGCCCCCCGTTTTCGTAAAGGCCCATCACGTCGAAAAGATCGCGCGGATGCTGCCGATCCATCGCAGCTACCAGCTTGCTTCCATAAAGCTCGTCCGCATGGAGCACCGGCAATTGCAGATCTGTTCGGAAAGCCTCCTGTGCCTCTGGCACCAGCGGTCGCAGCGCGGTAGGCAGCACTGTCCCTCGGAAGACATGGTTCACTTCGACCTTCAGCCGCGTCCGGTCTTGTTGGATAAAAAGCTTCACTTCATCTCCGTCCCTAGTCGCACCGACTTCGCAGACGTAGCCAGCCTTCGAGAGTTCCGCCGCAGTCGATTCCAGTGCGGATGAAATCACCCGGAAAGCCTCATCCCGACTCAATCGGTAGTCTGCCACCACCAAATCCAGATCGACCGAAAGCCTTGGCATGTCCCGCAGAAACAAATTGATCGCCGTGCCGCCCTTCAGCACAAACGGCGAGCCCTTGAATATTGTTGGAGCCACCGTTAGCAGCAGCCGCACCGTTTTAATGTAGGAGGGGTTCATCGGTTTAGTCCTTGAGGATTAACGTGCTCCCATCCTTCAGACGCTTGATCCAGCGCCCCGTGCCCAGCTTACCCGCCGCCGCCACGCGTGCCGCCGCAGCCCATGGCAACCCAAGCTCCTCTGCCCACACCACGTAGAGCCGCACCGCTTTCACCATGCGACAACTCTTCAGCAACACCGCCAGCTCCCGCAGCCGCAACTGCCGCACCGATTCCATGATCCCTCGCGCCTCCGCTGCCTCCTGCTGCACGCCCACTTCACTCAGCATCTCCAGCAATGCCCGCTCCGGCCCCGACACCAGCGGCCCCGTCGGAGCCTCCGGCAACTGCGCCAGCCCAAACCCAGCGGGCAACTCCGCATCAAACAACGCAGGCGCGGTGTAACGGGCCGGAAACCTCTCTGTGAACCATCCTGGCAACACTGCCCGCGCTTCACCTTGCAAACACAGCGTCTCCTGATGCGCCATATTTTGCTGAAACCCCTGCCAAGCCAGCGCCGTCCGCCCCGCCACATGCAGCCCAGTGATCTTCCGCCCCAGAAACACCACTGACGCATCCCGCCCCAGCGTATCCCCCGCAAACATAAACGCCCCACGCCCTAACCGCACCAGCCAGCCCGACTTCACATACCCATGCGCCAATGCCGACGAAACCCCATACCGCCGCAGGTCCCCCGTATCCATCGGGCAACCCCGAGGATGGGACGTTTGCAGTGTTTTGATTTGATTTGTCGCCATAGTTAAATCCTGAGTTGAACTGTAGATCGTAATCGAAACAATAGCAAGCGCCCTGATCGACATCGGAACCATCGAAATAGATCGGGCAGTGGAAGAACTACGGGCTAACATCGGCTGCTACGTAAGCCTCCGCTTTCAGTCGGGGGCTTGGTGTGGCGTCGCAGCATCGGGAAGTTTGAAGAACGTGGCCCACCAGAAGCTGAAGTGGCCTCGGCGTCCCAGGCGGTGTCGATGAGTTCCTTCAGCGCCTTTTCGCTGGAGGTGTGGTTCTCACCGAGAACTTCGGATGAGCTTGGGATCGACTTTGAAGTGGGCTGGCATGGGCGGGTTATGGAATCACATTGATCCCCACCAAGCCAAAGAGCGGGGCGGCGGCTAGGAGGTGCTTGTCGTTGGAGTAGATTTCGGTGAAGCCGTGTTCGGCGGCGGTGGCGAGGTGGAGGGCGTCAGCGGTTCGGAGGTAGATGGTGGCCGGGGCGCTGAGGAAGACGGTTTCTACTCGCTGAATGATGTTTTCGGTGAGGGGAAGCAGGCGGATTTGGCCGGAGGCACAGTCCGTCTGAAACTGGATGAAGACGGCTCGGACGGTAGCGGGGATGACGAGGGCTTCGCGTATTTTGCGATGGCCTATGGAGTAAAATTCGGCTCCGCCGTGCAGTGCGCAAACGAGTTCGTCTGCGGCGACCGCACAGGCGGTGACTTCCGCAGAGCCAGGCTCCGTCCAATGCAGTTTGCCAAGGTAGGTGGCATCAAAATAACGCCGGATCACCGGGCGTCGCGTTCTTCGGAGAGGCCGATGGTGGAATCGACGGTGCTAACGAGGGCACCGGACTTGAGCGCGGCCTCATATTCAGGATGGAGTTTTCGGTTGGCCCAATTGCTCTTGACCGGGATTGTGGCCTCAGCAGCCAGCGCAGATTCGATGAGATAGATCGTTTCTTGATTAACCGAGCGACGATGAACCGCCGCAGTCTGCTTCAGGCGGCTGTGGAGCATGTCAGGGAAGGATTTGATTACGAGCGTGGCCATGGTTTCGAATAGGTAGTGTTTTGGAACCAAATTGTCAAACGGGAGGATGTGGGATCGTTTTGGCATAGCACCTCGGTGGCCTCGACGTCTCAAGCGTTGTCGAGGTGTTCTTACTGCTCCTCCCCGCTGGAGGGGTAGTTCTCCGAAATAAAAAACCTGTCCCTCTGTCTGCCTCTTTCTTTTGAAAAAAAATAAAGAACCTGTCCCTCTGTCTGCCTCTTTTTAAAAAAAAATAAAGAACCTGTCCCTCTGTCTGCCTCTTTTGAAAAATGACGTGACTACCTTTCGTCGGGCGTATTGCGTAGCCCAATTTGATGAGTAAGTGAGCGAGGTCGTCGAAACTGATGTTGGCGTCACTTTTCCCGGAAAGCCTTTTGCGAGAACCTTATCCGTCTTACTCTTGTCGATTAATTCTTCGCCGTTTTGGTGAACTTCGGTTTTACAGGACGGGCTTTCCGCTCTTCAAACTCGAAAAAAAAATAAAGAACCTGTCCCTCTGTCTGCCTCTTTTGAAAAATGACGTGACTACCTTTCGTCGAGCGTATTGCGTAGCCCAATTTGATGAGTAAGTGAGCGAGGTCGTCGAAACTGATGTTGGCGTCACTTTTCCCGGAAAGCACTTTGGCGAGAACCTTATCCGTCTTACTCTTGTCGATTAATTCTTCGCCGTTTTGGTGAACTTCGGTTTTACAGGACGGGCTTTCCGCTCTTCGAACTCGAAGCCGACTTTGGAGCCCTCCAATTTCAGAAAGGCGGAGAAGGGTTTGCCTTTTTTGCTGATGAAGCGCTTGAAAAGGTCGGTCTTGCCGTCACGGAAAATTTTCAACGCCTGCTCCGCAGGAATGTTTTGCTGGAGGATTTGTTTGCCCATGCGGATGGCTTTTTCGCCTTCTTTTTCCGGCACGCAGAGGTAGTTGCTCTCCGTTTCGTAGATTTTGCCGAGTTCGGTTTCGCCCAATAATTTCGCGGTGGAAAGATCGGGAGCACCGTCGCCTTCGGCTTTTGGGAAGTCGAAAGTCGCTTTGCATTCCTCGTCCAAGATGATGCTGGCGGCGAATTTACGGCCCATTTTGCTGACGAACCCGTCGAGCGGTCCGACCCGGCGGGTGGTGAGGAGTTGTTCGACTTCCTTCGGCTCGAATTCGCGTCCGGCGATGCCTTTCCAAACGCGGAGTTGGCAACTGGCGCAGGTCCACGTGCGATAATCCTCTTTGAAGGGGCCGCCGCCGCATTTCGGGCAGACGACGTCGAGCGTGAGATACGTGCCTTCGATGGGTTCGTCGCCGAAGCCTTTGACCTTTTCCACGAGGTCCTGGGTGAGGCCGCGGATGCCGGACATGAATTCAGCCCGCGAAAGACGGCCCGCTTCCATTTCCTTGAGGCGGAATTCCCATTCGCCGGTCAGTTCGGGCTTGGTCAGGACGTCCGCTTTGAGATTTTTCAGAAGCGTGATGACGGAAATTCCCTTGCTCGTGGCGATGAGTTCGCGTCCGCTGCGCTGGAGGTATCCTTCGTAAAGTAAGCCCTCGATGATCGAGGCGCGGGTCGCCGGTGTCCCGAGACCTTTCTCGCGCATGGCTTCGCGGAGTTCGTCGTCGTCGATCAGTTTGCCGGCGCCTTCCATCGCGCTGAGCAGAGTCGCCTCGTTGTAGCGGGCGGGCGGACGGGTGAGGTTTTCTTTGACCTCGATGGTTTCGACTTCGGCGATCTCGCCTTTTTTCACGGGAACGAGCGCCTTGCCAGTCTCGTCGTCGTCTTTTTTATCGGCCTCAGCCTCTTTGCCGTAAACGGCCATCCAGCCGGGGTCGATGATGATTTTTCCGTCGGTTTTGAATTTTTCGCCTTCGACAGTGGTCACGCGGTTGGTGATCTCGAATTGCGCTGCCGGATAAAAAACGGCGATGAGTCGGCGCGAGACCATCTCGTAAATTTTCATCTGGAGATCATCGAGTCCCTTGGGCGAATTACCGGTAGGAACGATGGCAAAGTGATCGGACACTTTCGCGTTGTTAAAGATGCGCTTATTGGGATGGACCCAGCCGTTTTTGAGCGCTTTGGCTGCGTGCCCGGCGAGATCGCGGGACTCAAAATTGCCGAAGACGCTTTTCACGTTGGCGATGTAATCCTCGGGCAAATAACGCGAGTCCGTGCGGGGATAAGTCAGCACTTTGAAACGCTCGTAAAGGGCTTGAGCGATTTGCAAGGTGCGGTTGGCGGGCAGGCCGAAACGGGAGTTGGCCTCGCGCTGGAGAGTGGTCAAATCGTAAAGCTGCGGGGAGATCTGCGTGGCGGCTTTTTTCTCCTCCTCGATCGTGCCCTGTTTGCCAGTGCATTTGGCGGCAATGGTGTCGGCCTTTTCGCGGGTCCAGATGCGCTCGGCTTTGGCGTCCTCGTTTTCCTCGGCGCTCTTTTTGAAGGCCGGATCGAACCAGCGTCCGCGATAGGTCCCGGCTTCAACGCCGAATTCACCGAGGATCTCGAAATACGGGCGCTCTTTGAAATTGCGGATTTTTTCTTCGCGCTCGACCAGGATCGCGAGGGTCGGCGTTTGCACGCGACCGGCGGTGGTTTTCTGGAAGCCGCCGGTTTTCGAGTTGAAAGCGGTCAGGGCGCGGGTGGAATTGATGCCCACGAGCCAATCGCTCTCGGAGCGCGAGACGGCCGCGTCGGCGAGCGGTTGCATTTGTTGCTCGGTTCGGAGTTTCTCGAAGGCGGTGCGGATCGCGTCGGGTGTCATCGACTGGAGCCAGAGACGGCGAGTGGGTTTGGTCGTCCCGGAAGCAGCGATGATGTTGCGGAAAATCAATTCACCTTCGCGTCCGGCGTCGCAGGCGTTGATGATCGTCTCGACCTCTTTGCGCTTGATTAGGCGTTTTAGGACATTGAGGCGGGTAACGGATTTTTCGATTGGCCGGAGGGCGAATTCGTTGGGCAGCACTGGGAGATTGGCGAGGCTCCATTTTCCGCGCTTCACCTCGACGCCTTCTGGGGCGCACAATTCGAGCAAATGACCGACCGCTGAGGAGACGACATACTCGTCGTTTTCAAACCAATCGCTCTCTTTTTTGAGCTTGCCGAGGACTTTGGCGATGTCTCCCGCGACGGATGGTTTTTCAGCGATGATGAGAGTCTTGCCCATGATGGAAGTGTTTAAAAGGAATGGTGGCACCGGGGGTCCCGACGCGGGACACGTTTAATCGCACGTGGCAAAGGTTGCAAATTTCAATTTCGCCGACAAACTGGAAGATGGTTTTCCGGTTGGTTGCGATCTTGGTGATGACAGGTCTGGTTTTTCCGTTGCACGCCCAAGAGAGCGATTCGGCCGCTCTGGCGATATTTGACTCGGCTTTGGGAAAGCTGAATGAGCGCTCGGTCCTGCTGAAAAAATGGCAGTATTATCAGACCCTGACCACCCAGCAGTATGACAGCGACGGTCAAGTCATGGCACGGGGAACATGGAAATCCATCTTTCGGCCGGACGAGAAAGATCCGGTCCAATATGTCTCGGAGGATCTGGAGGGGAGGCTCGATTTTTTCCATAAGGCGCCAGAGCCCAAGCCGGGCGAACCTCGTGCGACCGCTTCGGCCGAGGCGGTGCCGAACAATGAAAAAGCCGATGAGCAATCCAATAGCCGCATCGAATCGCTCGCCGACGCGATCGAGAAATTTGGTCTGCGCGATCGTTACGTCTGGACGTGCCTGCCCGACGAGCGCGCTGCCGGGGAACGCGCGGCGGTCATTGCCTTCACCCCGAAGGAAAACGTGCCCACGAACAGTCGGGAGGAACGTTTTTTTTCCCAGCTCGCGGGTCGCATCTGGGTCAGTCGCCAAGATTCGACCGTGCTTAAATCCGAGGGGGAGCTGACTCGTCCATTCCGATTGTTCTGGATCATCGCGCGCATCGACAAACTGAGTTTTTCCTACGAGGTCGAGCCGCACCCGGAGAACCGGCTGCTACGCGGGAGCAACGCGCGGGCGGAGACCTTGGTGGTGTTTCCGTTTTACAGCGTCCGACAAAAACACACGCTCGACGTGGTGAAATTCGAGCCGCGCACGCCGCGGAAGTGATTATTCGGAATCGAGCCCCAGCTCAAGCTGAGGCATTTGCGCGGCGTCTGGCTCTTGGAAACGCACCCCGAGTCCCATCAACCGGACGGGTTTGCCGGTGCGAGCGTGGCCTTCGATGAGCAGTTGGAGATAGTTTTCGTAGCTCGGAGTCAGCCCCGCCCGATCGACACTGGTGCGGGTGAAATCACTGAATTTGAGCTTCAGAAAAATTCCGGCAACGAGCGGGAGATCTCGTTTGCCGAGGAGGTCAGATTCCAACTCCGCAAACAGAGCCGGTAACCGCTCCAAGCAATGCTCCAGCGTGGTCAGGTTAATAGAATACGTCCGCTCCGTGCTGAGCGATTTGCGTTCGCGATGCGGTTCGACCGGGCGATCGTCCCGGCCACGGCAGAGATGGAAAAGTTCTAGGCCAAATTTACCGAAAAGCTGACTCATTTCCACGCGACCAAAGCCCTGTAATTGGCCGCAGGTGGTCACTCCAAGTTTCTCCAGTTTGGCGGCGGCGACTTTCCCAATGCCCCAGATGCGTTTGACCGGGAGTGCGTCCATGAAATCGGCGATGTCCTCCGACCGGATTTGAAATTGCCCGTTCGGTTTCCGCCAGTCGCTCGCGATTTTGGCGAGGAGTTTGTTGGAGGCGATCCCGGCAGAGGCGGGGAGGCGTGTTTTTTGAAAAATCTGTCGGCGGATCACGTAGGCCAGCGCGGCTGGGTCGCCGTCGTGGGCCGTGACGTCGAGATAAGCCTCGTCGAGGGACAGCGGCTCGACCAGCGGAGTGTGGCGGTGGAGGATCGCGCGGATTGTTTCGGATTCGGCCCGGTAAACGTCAAATCGTGTCGGCACGAGAATGAGCTGTGGGCATTTTTGCAACGCGAGAAAGGTGGGCATGGCCGAGTGGCAACCGAATTTCCTCGCCTCATAATTGCAGGTGGTCAGCACCCCGCGCTGCGCGCTCGTTCCTCCGACGGCGACGGGTTTCCCCGCGAGTTCTGGCCGGTCGCGGATTTCGATCGAAGCGTAAAACGCATCCATGTCGAGGTGGATGATTTTTCGTTCGGCGGGACTGTCCACGAGGCACCATTAGCACAAACCAATCGACTCTGGCATTTTCTTCCCCGGCGTCGTAACTAACAGCGTGTCCGCTGCCGCCTCTGCCAATCAGCCGCGCTCTTTGCTGGTGCGTCCGGTGATCCGCCCAGTGCGCGGACTCCATTCCAATCTCGGCTTCGAGGACTGGCATTTTCGTCCGGTGCGTGTCGTCGGTCGTCCGGTCCGGATGGAAGTCGAGCAAAGCCGCGACCCAGCTAATCGGGATCATTTTTGGATCACGATCAGCGTCGCCAAAGTCGGATTGGTCCTGCTCACGGTCAACACCAGCTCGCTGCGGAATCGGCTGGCGGGCTTCGACGACCGGATTCGGGTCGGACGCATCAAAGGGCCCTTTCACTGTGTGCCGACCGACGGGATTTCTGGCGCGCGTTTGCTGAACTACCGGTCAATCGAGGAAAACCAAAACGTTTTCTACGAACACTACGAGCGCGAACCCCTCGAAGAGCTCCTCGCAGAACTCACGACCAGCGCCACTTGGGTCCAAGCTTGGGGGGTCGCTTTCGCTCGAAGAACCCTCGGTGTGCACCAGATTCATAGCCGCCGGGCCAGTTGCGCTGTCCCCGAGGATTTGATTGCGATGGACGGCGCCCTGCGGTTCTACCGCGAGAAAGAGAAAGAGGCGGAAATGCTCCTCTTCAAATTCTGCGGGCAATGATTCCGGGATTGGCAGACGGATTCGGGCAAAATCGCGGTTGACTTTGAGCCGATTCCTCTTAATCTTCGCGTCCCGCAAAAAACAAATTTTATGGCCAATACTAAATCCGCCGCCAAACGCGCCCGCCAGTCCATCGTTCGCACCCAACGCAATCGTGCGATCGTTTCTGGAGTTAAAAACCAACAAAAGCGCGTCCGCGCCGCCATCGCCGGTGGCAAGAAAGACGTCGCCCTAACTGAAGCCGTCAAGCTGACCTCGATCCTCGACAAAGCCGCCAAGCGCGGAGCGATCCACTCGAACGCTGCGAGCCGCCAGAAAAGCCGCATCGCGAAAGCCGTTGCCAGCGTGGCCTGATTTTTCCGGTCCGAAACAAAATTTCGCCAAGACCTCGCTGTCCGTTAACCCGGGCAGCGGGGTCTTTTTTTTATTCCGATCAAGCTGATCAGTCTCGGAAAACGACCGTGCGGTTGCCGTGAATGAGCACCCGATCGTGAATGTGGGCGCGCACGCCGCGGGCGAGGGCGAGGCGTTCGCAATCGCGGCCTAGGCGGAGTAAATCCTCCGGCTGATGATAGTGCTCCACCCGGACGACTTCTTGATCGATAATCGGTCCGGCGTCGAGTTCGCTGGTGACGTAATGGCAGGTCGCGCCAATGAGTTTGACCCCGCGCTGGTAGGCTTTTTTGTAGGGGTTCGCGCCGACAAACGAGGGCAGGAAGGAGTGGTGAATGTTCATTATCCGTCCAGGGTATTGAGCGCAAAGATCGGGCGGGAGGATTTGCATGTAGCGCGCGAGAACGATGAGATCGACGTGAGCCGCGGCGACAGCGGATTCGACCTTGGCAAATCCGGCCGCCTTGCCGCCGTCGGCGGTGGGATCGATCGGGACGTGGACGAAAGGCAGTCCCTCGCGTTCGATGATTGGGCGGAATTGTTCGTGGTTGGACAGGACGAGCGGGATATCCATTTCTAACTCGCCGGAATGCCAGCGCCAGAGCAGGTCGGCGAGACAATGGCCGAGGCGGCTAACAAAAATGGCGACTCGCATTTTTTGCCGGGCGTCGCGGATGGTCCAGTCGGCTTGGAGTTCTGTCGCGAGCGGCGCAAATTCCGCCCGCAACGTTTCCAGATCGCTGCTCAACGAATCGGTCGCGATGGCCAAACGAGTGAAAAACCAGCCGGGCGACGTCTCGCTCGCGGGATCGGTGAATTGGTTGACCTCGAGGAGATTGCCGCCACGTTCCGCAACGAAGTTAGTGATGCGCGCGAGGAGGCCAACGCGGTCGGGGCAGGCGAGTTTCAGAATGGTCGTGCTCATCGCGGGGAGCATCATCCGGTTTGCCGGGAGCGGGGCAAGCGGAAAATGCGAGGCGTTAGTGCGTGAGACCAACCGGCCCGGAAGAAAGGTTGGCGGCGGGAGTGGCGGTCTCCCGTTTCAGATGATCGGCCAGGCGGATGGCGAGGGCGACAAGGGTGAGGGTAGGATTGGCGCAGCCGCCGGTGGGAAAAACGGAGCTGCCGGCGAGAAAAAGGTTCGGCACGCCGTGGACACGGCAATCGGCATCGACGACTCCTTGGCGAGGGTCGTGGTGCATGCGGGTGGTGCCCATGAAATGGTGGGTGCTGTGGAAGTCGCGGGGTTGATGGGCGGGACCCGTCGGAACGGGCTCGAAACGGCCCAGCCCTGCCTCGGCGAAGGCATTGCGGAAGATTTCCTGAGTGCGCGCGATGCTGGCGAGGTCAAGCTCGTTCCAGCGCCATTGGAGATGGAGGCGCCGTTGGCCGAAGCGGTCGATTTGGTCGCCGAGGGTGATGCGGTTGGCGGGGTCGGGCACGGTCTCGACGAGAGACCGAACGCCGCAGTCGCCGAAGCGGCGCGACTTGTTTTCGAGCTTGGACCAGCCGCAGAAACACTCCGAATAGTATCCCTCGAGAAGGCGGCGATGGAGGCTGGCCGGCGCTTCGTGAACGATCGCGGGGGCGTCGTGACCGAGGTGCGGTCGGTGGCGGGAGAGAAAGCCGGGACCTTTTTCGAGGAGCTCGCGGGCGACGAGCGGGAGATTGGAGCGGAGGTCGCGGAAGCGGGGAACGAGCACGGAGTAGAGATTGAGGAGTTGCTCGCGGGCGCGGACTTCGGGGCGGACCTGCAGTTTGCCCATGATCTGGCGGCCTTTGGCGAGGTGCTGATCGTAAAATGTGATCGAATCGAAAAAGCCGGGGTCGGCGGGATGCAGCGTGCCGAGGGTGATGGACGGATGATCCATGAAACAGCGGCCGACCATGTCGTGCTGGTTGCCGAGTCCGCCGGGTTGCTCGTGGTCGTTGAGGAGGAGAATGCGGGCATTTTCGAAGGTTCCTCCTGCGAGGATGAAATGCGTGGCGGAGATTTGCAGTGGTTGGCCAGCGGTAGTGATGGCGTGCGCGGTGGTGATGCGGTGGGTCAGCGGATCACGATCGAGGCGCTGGAGATGGGTATCCGCGAGAAGGTGGATGTTAATGTGCCCGGCGAGTTCTGCGAAAACGTCCCCGGTAAAGCGATCTGGCAGGGCAAACTCGGAGATGCTGCTGTGAAGAGCGTCTGTCTCGATTGGGCGGGGATGATTGCGTTCATCGTGCCAACCGTCAGCGGTGTAGGCGAAATCGCCGAGACCGAAGGCAGCTTGGGCGCGCTCGTAGCTAGGGAGGAGATCTTCGCGGGAAAACGGCCAACCGCTGTAAGGCAGCCAGTCGCGTTTCTCAAAGTCGGCTTCGTCGAGGGGAACGCAGCGGATATATTTTTCGGATTGGCCGCGCGGTTCGTGATTCCAGAGGTTGGCAGAACCGCCTAATTGGCGGCGGCGTCCCTCGCTGAGAATGGCGGCGGGATAGCCATGGGGGGAATCGACGGTTCCGGAGCTGAGGGAGGGCGGCGCGGGGTCGGTACCGCCAGTTTCGAGCAGAATAATCCGCAGCGAGGTAGAGGCGAGTTCCCGGGCTAAAGTGAGCCCAGCAGGCCCGCTCCCAATGATGCAAACATCGGCTTGGAATAATTCGGTGTGAAAGCGCTCCCCAAGGTGGTTAGACATCAATTACGAAAAATAGGTGGGAATTACCGATACGTCGAGGAGGAGCGTGAGAAAATATTGAGAAAGGAACGGGTGCTTGGCGGGCGGAAGTTTGTCTGCTTCAGTTACGGGAATGACGACACTTGATCCCGCTCGCACGGTGGCCGAATTAAAGGAACTCCGCGAATTGACTGGTGACGAAAACGGGGCGCAGCGCGTGGCCTTTACTGATCGATGGGTGGCCGCGCGGGATTTTTTGAAAAATAAACTGGCCGGGTTGCCCGTGGAGATACATCAGGACGCCGCCGGAAATCTCTGGACGACGCTGCGCGGGGAATCGGACCGGGCGTTGCTGATCGGCGGTCACTTGGATTCGGTGCCAAATGGGGGCTGGCTGGATGGTTGTCTCAATGTGCTAGCTGGTCTGGAGGTGCTGCGAAGGATTCACACTGAATACCATGGCCGCCCGCCGGTGACGGTGCGGTTAGTGGATTGGGCGGACGAGGAGGGAGCGCGCTTTGGGAAGAGTTTGTTCGGTTCGTCGGCGTGCTCGGGAGCACTGGATCTGGAGGAGGCGCGGGGATTGAGTGACAAAACGGGTGTGTCTTTGCCGGAAGCGTTGCGCGCACATGGGATCGATCTGGAGCGCGTGAAGGAGTCGGGTGCGGAACTAGCTCACGCAGCGGCGTATCTGGAGTTGCACATCGAGCAGGGTCCAGTGTTGCTGGATTTGGATTTACCGCTGGGAACGGTGCTCGGGACGTTTGGCGTCGAGCGGCATGCGATCACTTTTCACGGTCAGGCTGCCCACTCGGGGAGCACGCCGATGAACCGGCGAAAGGATGCGTTTCTGTCGGCAGCGAAGATGAGTTCGGAAATTTACGCGATTGCGGAGCGGCACGGCGGGGTTTGCACGATTGGGAGTTGCACAACGCAGCCGGGAATTGTGACGAGTGTGGTGGAGACGTGTCGGATCACGCTCGATCAACGTCACCTCGATGCCGAATCTCTGGCGGCGATGCTGGCGGAGGCGAAAGAGGCGAGCGAGAGATTTGCAGCGGAGGGTGGGGTGACGGTGACCTGGGAGCGGCTTTGGCAAATCGAGCCCATGCCGTTTCATCCGGAGTTAATCGCGCTCTGCGAGGCGGCGGTAGGCGAGACGGTAACGACGACCCATCGGATGCCGTCGGGCCCGTTGCACGATGCGGCGGAAGTGGCCCGCGCCGGGGTGCCAACGGTCATGTTATTTGTCCAAAGTCTGCACGGAATCAGTCACAACAAAATCGAGGATACGAAGGAGGATCACATTCGCCAATCGGTGGTGGCGCTTGACCGGCTAGCCGACAAAGCAATCGTTTGGATCCAGAATCAGGGCAGGTAGAGGAAACAAAGGGCCATGATGGCGGTCGGAATCAAGGACCCAAGGAGGAGGCCAATCGGCGAGACTCCGTCCTTGAAGTAGCACGACAAAATGGACTGGCCGGCGGGGTTCGGGGCATTGGCAATAACGGTCAAACCACCGCCGATGACTGCTCCCGCAACGACCGCGTATTTGAGCGCATCGGAGAAGGTAGGCACGAGCGTGGCAAGGTAGGTAATGGCAGCGTTGTCGTTGAATGCCGTCAGCCCGATCGCGCTCAGAAGCAGCGGTGTTTCTCCCAATCGGGACAGAACCGGCGCGATCCACCACCCTTGCAATCCGCCGTGAACCACCAAGCCGCCAAGGAAGAATCCAACGAGCAGTGCCGGACGGAGGCTGAGCGGGTTTTGGTGGTGCTCAGTGGCCGCGGTAAATGCGAGGAAGAAGAAAAAGCCTCCTACGAAAAGTGACGGATAATGCGCCGTGAAGACCGTCCAGCCCAAAAAACCAAGGTGTATAATCGTGACCCAAGCCGGCACGGAATCCGTGCGATCGCTCCACTCGACGGGCTGGCTTTCGGCGCTTTCTGCGAGTTGCAGCGAGCTAAATTCCCGAAAAAAGGCGGCAAAATAGACGAGATTGGCACCGATAATTCCGATGACTGCTTTCCAGCCAAAATGGGTGAGCATAAACGTCGTGTCCCAACTCCATTTCGAGGCGACCATTAGCACCGGAGGCGCAGCAAAATGGGTCAGTGTGCCGCCGACGGACACGTTTACAAAGAGCAGCCCTAGCGTGGCGTAGCGGAACTTCACGCTCGGCTCGAGATCAAAAAACTGCCGCGCCAAGAGCAACGCGCAGATCGTCATCGCTGCCGGTTCGGTAATAAATGAACCGAGAATCGGTCCGACGGTCAGAATCGAGAGCCACCAGGCGGCCGGTTTACGTCCGCCGAGACTCGCGATCACACTCAGGCACCGCTCCGCAAAGCGCAGCACCGGACGCGTCGCGGCGATGCACATAATGATCACCACAAACATCGGCTCGGTAAACACCACCCCGTGGCTAAGATAATGCTCCGCCGTCGGCCATCCCTTGAAGAAAGTAAATGCCACCAGCAAAGGGACCACCCAGATGCCAAAAATGGCCTCTACCTCCCCGAGAAAATGCATGATCTCGGCCTTGAAAGAGACGCTTTTCTTCGAGAGAGCGATTGGCCTGTCGCCTGATGCCGCTTCTTGCGCCCGCACCTTTGCCTCATGCTCGTCCCGCCACCGGTGGGAAATGTGGGTAAACTTGGCCGCGAGGAACGTGTGGCAGATCGCAAGCACGAAAATGATCGTCGCCACGAGGTTGAAAGGGTCCACTTCCACCCGGTGACGAAGAATTTCGACCAGGCTCGACCGATCGGCATCGCCGTAAGAGTCGAGGGGGAGGGGAAACCGGACGCCGCCGGCAGCCGTCGGGTCGCTGGCAGCGAAAGCGGATTGGGTCAGAACAATACTGGCAATGAGAAGGATCAGGATTGGCGAAAACTTCATAAGGGCGTATTTTCGTTTTAACCCGCGATTCGTCCAGCATTACTAGAGCGAAAAGTGTGCGATGACGACCATTTGATGACTCTTTTGACCGGGAGGCGTCCTTAAATAAAACCTCCACACCTTTTTTAATAATCCAATTTGCATCCGCCAGCGAAAATCCCTAAAAGAACCTTTGCCTTCGGCGGTTTGTATTGTAAAATTCGTCGAAGATAAGTTTTTCTAATACTTTCAAACTTTTTCTCCAACAACCTACTGAATGAATAATCCAGCGAACGAAGCCTCTCTGGCCGGTGGACCGGCCAAGACCCATCATCACGACGTTCCGCATCACGAGTCGCACGATGCCCACGACGAACACGACCATTACAACCCCGGTTTTTGGTCAAAGTACGTTTTCTCGACCGACCATAAAATGATCGGCATGCAGTATTTGGTCACCGGGTTGATTTTCCTCTTCCTCGGTTTCGTGATGGTGATCCTGATGCGCTATCAATTGGCCTATCCGGGTAAGCAAATCCCGTTCGTGGGTCTTTGGCTTCAGGATATTGTTGGCAAAGCCTTCATGCCGGGCGGGGTGATGGCGCCCGATTTTTATAATTCGCTCGGCGCGATGCATGGCACGGTGATGATTTTCCTTGGCGTCGTGCCGGTGGCTTTTGCGGCGTTTGGTAATTACGTAGTGCCTCTGCAAATCGGAGCGCCAGACATGAGCTTTCCCAAGCTGAACATGGCGAGTTATTGGTCCTTCTTCCTTGGTGGCGTCCTCATGATGGCGAGTTTCTTTATGCCAGGTGGAACAGCGAAAGGGGGGTGGACATCTTACGCTCCCCTCTCGGTGATCGGTGACATGCCTGGAACGCTCGGCATTCCGATGACGTGGCCGATCGCCTTGACCGGACAATCTATCTGGCTGATTTCGATGGTTTTCCTGATCACCTCTTCGTTACTCGGCTCGGTGAACTTCATTACCACCATTATTCAATTGCGTGCCCCGGGAATGACTTGGATGCGGATGCCCTTTTTCTGCTGGGCGATGCTCGTGACGGCTTACATTCTCCTCCTCGCTTTTCCTCCCCTCGAGGCGGCAGCTGTCATGCAATTGATGGATCGCGTTTTCCACACGAGTTTCTTCTCGCCGGACGGATTGGTCGTGAATGGCTTGCCCCTCGCGAAGAGCGGCGGTGGCAGCGTCCTTCTTTGGCAGCATCTTTTCTGGTTTCTCGGGCATCCAGAGGTCTATGTCTTGATTCTCCCTGGTATCGGTATTGTTGCGGAAATTATCTCCAACAACACTCGCAAGCCGCTCTGGAGCTACAAGTCGCTGGTTTATTCGGCAGTTTCCGTGGGCATCCTCTCCTTCGTGGTTTGGGCCCACCACATGTATCTCACCGGAATGGGTCAAAAAGTGGCCGCGTTTTTCCAGACGACAACCGTTTTGATCTCCGTGCCGTCGGTCATTATTGTCACGGCCTTGCTCATCTCATACTGGGGCGGGTCGATCCGCTTCAATACGCCGATGTGTTTCGCGACTGCATGGCTTCCGATGTTCGGCATTGGCGGTCTAACGGGTATTCCACTCGCGTTTAACTCGATCGTGTTGCAGTTGCACGACACCTACTATGTTATAGGCCATTTCCATTACGTGGTGGCTCCGGGTACTCTTTTCGCGATTTTTGCCGGAATTTATTATTGGTTCCCGAAGGCGACCGGTCGAAAGATGAGTGAATTCTGGGGCAAAATTCACTTCTTCGGTTCTCTCATCTGTATGAACGGAATCTTCATGCCGATGTTCCTGCAGGGGATGGCGGGGATGCACCGCCGTTGGTATGATGGCGGCGCTAGCTATGAGCTCGCGAAGCCAGTGCTCCACCTCAATGTGGCAATCACGATGGCCGCTTTCGGCTTGATGATTTTCCAATTGCCCTTCATCTGGAATTTCTTCTCGAGTATTTTCATCGGCAAAAAGTGCGGTGATAACCCATGGAATGCGACCACTCTCGAGTGGAATACGCCCACGCCTCCGCCTCACGGTAATTTTACGAAACCCGTTGCCGCTTATCGCGGACCGAACGAATACAGCGTCCCCGGTGCGCCGCGCGATTTCTCGCCGCAGTGGGAACCAAACATCTAAACGTCCTTTTGTCGTAACCCATGGAAATTCCTTATACCGTCACTGCCCGCCCCGATACGGGTCTTTATAGCGCCAAAATCGGCATCTGGCTCTTTCTAGCCTCTGAAGTCATGCTCTTCGGCGGATTGTTTTCTTCCTATGTGTTCCTGCGTATGGGAGCCACTCCGGGCCTCTGGCCGCACGGTTTGCTCAACGTCCCCGTGGGCACCATGAACACAGCGATTCTCATCCTTTCCTCGGTCACCGTGGTCATGGCCTGGGCCTCGCTAAAGATGAGAAAATTCAACATGTATCGTCTTTACATGGCGATCACGATCCTCTGTGGCATTATTTTTCTAGCGGTTAAACTAGGTTACGAATACCCGGATAAATTCCATCACTTCGGTGCCTACATTAAACCGGAGGCGGTCGAGAAATACGAGCGTTACCTCGGCAACGAGCACATGGCCAAAAAAGGCCTCGCGCCCCGCTACGAAATCACTGGCCATCTCGAGGGCGAGACCGAAGACCATTTCCTCGTTCTCCTCGATCCGATCAATGCGAACCCGACCGATCCAGCCAATGATCGTCCGCATTTCATCCCTCGCGGTCGTCCCGGCGAGGCACAATGGCAAACCTTTGAAGCGGCCGAAAAAGCTGGGAAGAAGGAAGAAGCCGAGAAACTTGAGCACGAATTGATCGAGAAAAATCTGCTCGCAGAGGTCAAGAAAGAAGACGTCCGCTGGGCCTCAGCTTTTGAGCCGAAGCACAGTTCGTTTTTTGCGGTATATTTCACTATCACCGGACTCCATGGACTGCACGTCCTCGGCGGCATTCTGATTTTTCTCTATTTTCTTTTCCCGGGTGCCGCACTTTACAAAAAGAACCCGGAGCATCTCGCCAATCGTATCGAAGTTGCCGGCTTGTTCTGGCATTTTGTCGATCTCGTTTGGATTTTTGCCTTCCCGATCTTCTACCTATTGTAACCCGCTATGAGTGAACTAACCACCCACACCGCCGAAGTCGCCGAACACGCCCACGATGATGCGGCCCATGTCGCCGCGCACATTAAAACCTATCTTGCCGTTGGTGGTATTCTTCTTGTCGGAACGGTCATTACTGTTCTGCTTTCCTACGTCGATTTCGGATCCCAAGGGCGCAACATCATCATCGCCATGATTGTCGCCACGATCAAAGTTGGATTCGTCGCCGCGATTTTCATGCATTTGAACTCCGAAAAGAGCACCATCTATCGCGTCATCGTAATGACCATTTTTTTCTGCATCGTATTGTTTGCGCTCACCGGTCTGGCCATCTTCGACCCGATCCACCTGAAATAAAATCATGTCACTCCGAGGTTTCCACTTTTTCTTCATCGCCGTTTCCATCTTGCTCAGTGCTGGACTTGGTGTTTTTGGATTCAATAGTTACCAACAGAACCAAGAACTGGCCTCGCTCCTTTTCGGTGTCGGTTCCGCAATTGCCAGCGTGGGATTGATCGTTTACGGATTCTGGTTTTCGCGCAAAACCCGGAAAATTATTCTCTAATATGAAGACCCGAGCCATCTTAGCAACCGCTCTCCTGCTTCTCGCCAAAACAGCCGAGGCGTGTCCGGTCTGTTTCACGGCTCCCGATTCGCCAGAAACCAAAGGCATGACTCTGGCGATCTTGTTCCTCCTTGGAACAATTGGCATCGCCCTCTGCGGCGTGGGCAGTTTCTTCTTCTACCTCATCAGCAAACAAAAAAATCCTGAGCCCGGCCATGCGGAGCTCGCCTACCTCGCGACCGCTGAAAACCAGCCCTGATTGACTGTTTTCCTTTTCCAAAATGACGACCCTAGCACTCATCAACGAACTTCTTGGCCAACCGGCAGCCGCCTCCGAGCACGCTCCGCTTATCGACAACATGCTCGAATTCGCCCATTGGCTGATGGCGGTGCTGTTTATCGGCTGGATTTCATTTTTCATCTTCACCCTGTTCCGCTTTCACAAATCGCGGAATCCGAAGGCCAGTTATCACGGCGTCAAAACCAAACTTTCCACACACATCGAGGTGTCGGTCGTCATCGTCGAGGCCGTGCTTCTGCTCGGTTTTGCGCTCCCGATCTGGTCCACCCGCGTTAATGAGTTCCCGAAAAAAGGCGCGACTATGGTCCGGGTTTATGGCCAACAATTTATCTGGAACTTTTGGTATCCCGGTGCCGATGGCGTTTACGGTAAGCGCCACAATGAACTCATTAGCGCGTCGAATCCTCTCGGGATCGACAAAACCGATGTCTCCGCCAAAGACGATATCGTCACCACCGGTTCTATGCGCGTTCCGGTCAATCGCCCAGTGATTGTGGAAGTTAGTTCCAAGGATGTTATTCATAATTTCGCCATGCCCAGTATGCGCATTGCTCACGACGCCATCCCTGGCTCCCTCATTCCGATCTGGTTCACGCCGATTGTGCAGGGCGATTACGAAGTGATCTGTGGCCAGCTTTGCGGGTCCGGGCATTACTCCATGAAGGCGCTTGTCACGGTCGAACCGCAGGCCGATTTCGACTCGTGGATTCAGGCGGCGGTTCCGAAGCTTCCCGTCGCGGCGGATGCTGGAACGGTTGCCCCGAAGACAGTGTCCCTCCAATCGGAACATCCAGCGACCTTGTAGTTCTTCCATCCGATGCGCCGGTGGCGGCGTAACCTAGGTTGGACTGTCGTTTATTCCTTATCATGAAATCGAAAATGCTCCACCGGTTTGGTTTTCTCCTAGCGATATCTACCTTCGTGCTGATTTTTTCCGGCGGCCTCGTCACCAGCAAAGGCGTTGGCATGTCCGTTCCCGACTGGCCAACCACCTACGGCTACAATATGTTTCTCTTTCCGTTTTCCATGTGGGTCGGCGGGATTTTTCATGAGCATCTGCATCGTCTCATTGCCTCGACCGTTGGCTTTCTAACTGTCACTCTTTGCGTTTGGCTTTGGATTTCCGAGAAACGGACATGGCTGAAACGCGTCGGGGTTGTGGCTGTCTTAACGGTCATTCTTCAAGGCGTGCTTGGCGGACTTCGAGTGAACCTGATGAAAGATCAGATCGGCATTTTTCACGGCTGCCTTGCTCAGTCTTTTCTGCTTCTGACGGCTTTTATCGCACTCGCCACTTCGAACTGGTGGAAAACTTCCGATCTGTCCCGCGACCCGTCGAAAAACTTCCGGGGCGTAGCGCTCATCCTGACCGCCCTCATTTTTGTTAATATGGCCGTCGCCGCCACCATGAGGCATGCGCACGCTGGACTTTCCATTCCGGATTTTCCATCCGCTTACGGTAAAGTGCTCCCCCCGTTGGACGCCGCAAGCATTGAGCAGATCAACACCGTGCGCATTGCAAAAAATCAGCCCGAGACCTCTGCCGCCCTGATCTCCCTGCAATTCATCCACCGCCTCATCGCTTACAGTCTCGGTCTAGCCATTCCATGGTTCTGTTTCCGACTTTATCGCGCAGGCGGTGTCCTAAAGAAGTGGGCCGTGGTTTGGCCGCTGCTCATTTTTGTCCAGATCGGCCTCGGCGCTTGGACCATCTGGAGTAACAAGGCGGCGGATGTAGCTACTGCCCACGTCGCCACCGGAGCAGCCATCTTCATCCTCGGCGGCCTCATTACTATCGTCGGCTACCGAGCCCGGTATGACGACGCGAAATCGCCCGCTATTGATCTTCGCCGAGTTGAATCCCCGCGCGAACTGGCCGAAGTAGCAGGATGAAAGCCGCCGCCCTTCCAGCTGATACCGAAACCGTGGCGGTCATCTCATCCCGGCGCTCATTTTCAGCACTTCTCGCCGATCTTGTTAAGGCGCGACTGACGTTTCTCGTTCTCGTCACCACCCTAGTTGGTTTCTGCATGGGCCTTGGTAACGAGGCCGTCAATTACTGGCTCCTTTTCAGTTGCATGCTCGGCACTGCGTTGTCCGCCGCCGGGGCTGCCGCTCTCAACCAGCTCATCGAACGCGACGCCGACGCCAAAATGCGCCGAACCCGCTCCCGACCGCTGCCGACAGGCGAAATGAGCGCTCCCAGCGCCGCCCTGATCGGCGTGGCAGCGTGTCTCTCCGGCGTGGCCCTGCTTTGGCTGGCGGTCAATCCGCTCACCGCCTGGGTCTCGATCGCCACCATCCTCTCTTACATTGCTCTGTATACGCCGCTGAAAAAAATCAGCAGCCTAAATACTCTCGTTGGTGCGATCCCCGGAGCGCTTCCGCCCGTGATCGGTTACGCGGCCTCGGCTGGTCGGCTCGACAGGGTTGCGCTCGTCTTATTTGCGATTCTCTTTCTGTGGCAGTTGCCCCACTTTCTAGCGATTTCCTGGCTTTACCGCGAGGACTATCTCCAGGGTGGGTTTGTCATGATCTCGGGTCGCGACTCCTCGGGTCGTGAAACTGCGTGGAAGGCTCTCGCTTACACCGTCCTTCTCGTCGCCGCGACGCTCCTGCCTTGGTTTCTGAAAATAAATAACGCTATCTCCCTCGTCGGCGCATCCTTGCTCGGCCTCGCCTTCCTCGCTTGCGCTGTCCGCTTTTCGAGCGAGCGCAATGCAGCCTCCGCCCGTCGTCTTTTTTTCGCGTCCATCATTTACCTACCGATCCTGCTCGGGCTGCTTGTCTTTACCCGCCGCTAGGAATGGGTGCGTCTTTCTAACCATGCGATCCTACTGGTTCCTCTTCGCTGGCTCCGCTCTCGCCGTCGCAAGTTTCGTCGGTTTTCTAGCCTTTAACGAAATCCAGCATCACAAAACCCACGAGACGCCGGTGGAAGCATTCTCTAAACCCCTTCCCGCATTCTCCTTCTCCGCCCACAACGGTGCCACTGTCTCAAAAATGGAGCTGCTCGGAAAAGTCTGGGTCGCCGATTTCATCTTCACTTCCTGTCCCGGACCTTGCTTGAAAATGAGCTCGCAAATGCGTGAAGTCCAGGCCCTGCTCAACGGTAATCCTGACGTCCGCTTCGTCTCGATCACGGTCAATCCCGAGGTTGATACTCCGGCAGTTCTTGCACAGTATGCGGAGAAATTTAGCGCTGGTCCGAACTGGCTTTTTCTGACCGGAGGCCGAAAAGAAATTTACGATCTGGCTGAGAACGGTTTTCTCCTGAGCGCAGTGGACACAGGGGACGGCAGTGGAAAGCTCGAGGATAAATTCATCCACGACACCAAGTTCGCTATCGTCGATAAATCGGGCACGATCCGCCAGTATGTGGATGGAACCTCGGACGACGCCGCCCGCAAGGTGGCAGCGGCCGTGCGCCATTTTCTCACCTCTTCTAACTAATTCATGACTGTTTACGACTTGCCGCCGATCAATGCCGGGCTCAACGCCGCCAGCACTGTCTTCATCGCCCTCGGCTGGTGGTTCATCCGGCGCGAAATGAAGAAGCAGCACATCGCCTGCATGATTAGTGCGTTGCTCACGTCGACCGTTTTCCTTGGCTGTTATCTTTACTATCACGCGCATGTCATCAGTGTGAAGTTTACTCACCCCGGCATCGTGAAGCCGATCTACTATGTCGTGCTCCTAACCCACGTGCTCCTCGCCTTCGCGACCTTGCCGCTCGTTATCATGACAGTCGTTCCAGCGCTCCGCGCCATTTTCGACAAACACCGCCGCATGGGCCGCATCACCATGCCCGTCTGGCTCTACGTCTCCGTCACCGGTGTTCTCGTCTATTTCATGCTCTACCAGTGGTTCCCGGCCGAGGAGGTTCTCAAGCGTCGGGCCGCACAAACGCTCCAGCAGTGAAACGCGCGCTTACCTGGCTCTGTCTGCTCACTCTCGCTGGTTGTGATGATCGCGAGATTAAAACCTATTCCATTGCCAAGGAACCGGCCGATGCTCCGGGACTTCCGCCGCCCGCTGCTACCACCCGTCGACCGCGTTGGAGCGTGCCCGCCGGATGGAAGGAACTTCCGCCTTCGGGTATGCGCGCCGCCACTTTCACGGTGGAAAAATCGCGGGCCGATATTTCCGTCGTCACTTTTCCCGGAACCGCCGGCGGTCTCCTCTCCAATCTCAATCGTTGGCGCGGACAACTCGGTCTCCCCGCGATCGTTTCCGAATCCGAGGTGGAGACAATTCTTGTTAACGGACAGCCCTCCCAAATTGTCGAACTAACCTCGACGACGGAAGACAAGGCTATCTTTGGTGCAATTTACCTCCGCGAGGATCAAAGCTGGTTTCTCAAACTCACTGGCACCAAGGCCGAGGCCGCCGCGCTCAAAGACGTCTTCGAGTCTTTTGCAAAATCATTTCAATTCGATAACGCTCCAACTTCCACCAACAATGGTTAGGAAAATTCTCCTGCCTCTGACGTCGCTCAAGCTCACGATTGTGTGCTTCGCTTTCGCCATGCTGCTAGTTTTCTTTGGGACGATCGAGCAGGTTCATCTCGGCATTTACGGTGCGCAGAAAAAATATTTCGACAGCTTCTTCGTCATGTGGGGCCTTCCCGGGTCCTCCCGCCAGATTCCGATCCTGCCGGGAGGTTACCTCCTCGGCGCCGTCACCCTGCTCAACCTCATTGCCGCTCAGGCCGTCCGCTTTAAATTCAACTGGAAAAAGTCCGGTATTTATTTTCTGCACTTGGGAGTCATTCTTCTCCTGCTCGGCCAGCTTTTCACGAGTCTCTTCGCTAAGGAGGCTCAGATGCGGCTCGATGAGGGTCAGACCAAAAGTTACTCCGAATCCTTTACCGAGAAAGAACTCGTCCTCTCCGACACGACCGATTCTAAACTGGATCGCGTGGTGAGCATTCCCGAGGCTTTGCTCATCTCCCGCGAGCCCATCTCCCACCCGGCGCTGCCTTTCGGAGTCAACGTCACCGCCTATTTCCGGAATTCCACGGCGGTTGGGAAGAACCAAGTGTCGTCTCCTAACATTCCGCAACTCGCGGTCGGGCCCGAGGCAGTTATCGTCCCGATCGCTCTCGCCACCGCACCCGAGCAGCCGAACACCCCGAGCGCTGCGATCACGATTACCCCGGCCGATGGTGCTGCGCAAAGCTTCATCGTTTCCGAGCGGTTGCGGTCGCCAAAAAACTTCACCGCAGGCGGACGGACTTGGACGATCGACTTACGCCCCCGCCGTTTCTACAAACCTTTTTCCATCACCCTCAAGGATTTCACGCATAAGATTTATCCCGGCACCGATATCCCGAAAGATTTCTCCAGTAGTGTCACGATTAACAATCCCGGCAGCGGCGAAAAACGTGACGCCCTGATTTATATGAACCATCCGCTCCGTTACGACGGCACGACTTTCTATCAACTGGCCTTCGATAACAACGACACTACGAGCATCCTCCAAGTTGTAAAAAATCCTAGCTGGCTCCTCCCTTATATCGCCTGCGCCCTCGTTAGTCTCGGATTGCTCGTCCAGTTCTCGATTCATCTCGTGGGATTTTCCCGCAAACGGAGGGCCGCATGAAACGTTATCTTCCCCACCTGCTTCTCGCCGTTGGACTGCTTCTAACTATTGCCGCCTTGCGTCCGACCCGGGAGAGGGACGGGTTTCGCCGTGCTGAGTTCGGACGTCTGCCCGTCCTAGTCGGCGGACGCGTAAAGCCGATGGACACCCTCGCCCGCACGTCTTTGATGGCGATCAGCGGCAAACAGGTGGTGCGGAATGCCGGCGAGAAAATTTCCGCGCTGGACTGGTTGATGGATGCGATGATGCGCCCGGAAAACTCCGACCGTCTGCCCGTCTTTCCGGTCACCAACCCCGATGTGCGCGATCTTTTTGGTTGGCGCGACGACACAACGAAGGTTTTTTCTTTCACTGACCTCAAGCCCTTCCTTAATAAAATCGAGGAGCAATCCGCTCTCGCTGGACACCTCGAAGCCGCCCAACGCACGCCGTTTCAACGCGAGATTCTCAAGCTGCGCGAACGCTTGATTCTTTACTTACGGTTAAAAAATTCTCTGCAAATGGAGGATAGCCCCGACTTCGGTCGTGAACTCGCCGAGTTCAAAACCATTCTCACACCCGGTCTCGCCGCGATGGAGGCCGAGAAAGCGGGTCAACCGCTCGACGACGTCCAACGCAACGCTTTTGCCAAGCTCCTCGATTTCGCGCAACGCCATCAGCGCCTCTCCCAAGCGGCCTACGTTTCTGCGATCCCGCGCACCCCGGGCGACGCAGCCGCGCACGACTGGCAGCACATCGGCGAATCCCTCACCTCTGTAATCAAAGGCGGCGCGATCGATCCAGCGGTCCAACATTACGCGGATATGATTTCGGCCTACCGCAACAATGATCCGGTAAAATTCAATGCCGCACTCGCTGCGCAGTCGGGTCTAGTCACTAACGATTATGCGACGGCCACGAAGAAAACCGCCTTCGAGACGTTCTTCAACCACTTA
The DNA here is from genome assembly GCA_038228695.1 of Chthoniobacterales bacterium. Lineage (GTDB taxonomy): Bacteria > Verrucomicrobiota > Verrucomicrobiia > Chthoniobacterales > DASVRZ01 > DASVRZ01. Next base: position 45,327 of record JBBRPA010000010.1, on the reverse strand, counting down.
CAGCCGTTCTATCTAGCCATGGAAATTTACGTGCTCATCTTTGTCCTAGCCTTTATTTCGTGGCTAGTCTGGCCAGCAGAGATCGGTCGCGGTGCGTTCTGGCTCCTCGGACTCGCTTTTATCATTCACACCTTCGGACTCATCGCCCGCATGTGGCTGCAAGGCCGCCCGCCGGTGACGAACCTTTACTCATCCGCCATCTTTGTCGGCTGGGGCAGCGTTTTGCTTTGCCTCTTCCTCGAGAAAATCAACCGCAACGCCATCGGTTCGATCGTGGCCGCTGCGATCGGATTTGTTACCTTGCTCATCGCGCATCATCTCTCCATCGATGGTGATACCATGGAAATGTTACGGGCTGTGCTCGATACTAACATCTGGTTGGCAACCCACGTGGTCGTAGTCACGATGGGCTATTCTGCGACTTTCCTCGCCGGCTTTCTCGCCATTGTCTTTATCCTGCGTGGACTTCTCACCAAGTCGCTCACCAAACCGATGATGAAATCCGTCGCGACGATGGTTTACGGCATCGTCTGTTTTGCCACACTCTTCAGCTTCGTCGGCACTATTCTCGGCGGCATTTGGGCCGACCAAAGCTGGGGCCGTTTCTGGGGCTGGGACCCGAAGGAAAACGGCGCGCTGCTCATCGTCATCTGGAATGCTCTCATCCTCCACGCGCGCTGGGGCGGCATGATCCGCGAACGCGGCCTGATGGTTCTCGCTGTCGCCGGAAACATCGTCACCAGCTTCAGTTGGTTCGGCGTCAATATGTTAGGAGTCGGCCTGCACAGCTACGGATTCATGGACGCTGCCTTCAAGTGGCTGATCCTTTTCGATCTCAGCCAGATGGTGTTCATCGTTCTCGCACTTATTCCGCTGAAATACTGGCGTTCCTTTGCCGATAACGCAGCGCCCACCACCGCTCGCCGCGTTCCTGCCTAGCTACCCAAGCGACCACGCCAATCTGCTCACTCCGGGGCAAAGGTTAGCGCACGAGATGGTAGGAGGAATTAAAGACCAAATCGCCGTCCTCGGACGTCACCACGAAATTCACCAGGCCAGTCTCCTTCGCATTGGGCGTCGTGGTTCCCTTGATCGCCTTCGTCTTGCCGTCGCGTTCGCTCGTCGCCATGCCAGTGAATTCCACCGGTTCGCCCGCCTTCATTTTTCCCACGATTAGATCCGACATCGTTAAGGTCAGTTTGCCAAAGTCGTTTTTGAAAGTGAAAGGCGTCACCTTAATCGTATAGGTGCCGCACAGTCCCGGAGCCTTGCACTCAAGCGGACTCACGGTCAGCTCTGCCTTGGCCAGCGACAACTTGGTCGAACTCGGCTCGATCACTATCTTTGGTTCCGCCGGGTCCGCCGGGTCCTGAGCCACAAGCGGCAAAACTCCCGCCAGTGCCATACCAGCCAGCAATAAATAAAAACGTCTCATCATCATCTACTCCTCGCGATGCACGGTGGCGGGTGAAAACGCTGGCAGACACACGGCGATATACTCTGCGCCACCCTCTGTCGGGCTGCTATAGCGCACCCATTCGCCGCCTTGGGTAATGATCGCCTGCCCTGCTGGCACCTGCAAAACGCCGTCGTGGGTCTCCACCTGTAGCTGGCCCTTCAGCACCACCGTGTATTCGTCAAACTCCGGCGTCTGCCCCGGCTCGCTCCACCCGGCTGGACTCACCATCCGCGCCACGCTCACCCCGTCGGTTTTGGAATTCACACGGCCAATATATTCCTCGATGATTTTCGGGGGAAAACCATGGGCTTCAATACGAGTCGGCGCGGAAATAAGAACAGGCACTTTATGGAAAATCGCAAATCTCTGGAAAAAAGCGAACGGAAAAGTGGTCGCTGCTTTGCCTTCATCGAATGGGTCTCTCGTCCCTGAGTGAAGAAACGCCGGCACTTGTGGTTAGGCTCGTGGAAAAATCAGACACTCTACATTCCCAGTTGCCACCTCCTAGTAAGACGGGTAAGCACATTGCATAGGAAGCATCACGCTCTCGACCAAAGGCCAGCTCGTTATTCCCTCGGTTTACCGCAAAGCTTTGCATCTGCAACCGGGCGACAAGGTCGCCTTAAACCTCGAAGGCGAAAAACTCATTCTGCAACGGCAGCAAACTCCCACTGCGAGATTAGTCATGGGAAAGCATCATCGCCGCACCCTCGTTGCCATGCCGGGCACCTTGGAGATGACCCCAGAACTGATTCGCTCCCTGCGCGATGACGACTAAAAGCATCCTCTTGGACGTCAACTTGGTCATTGCCTGCGCCTAGACGACCCATCCCCAACACGAGGCAGCGTGCCTCTGGCTCAACTAATTACCGCGCTTCACCACCTGCTTCATCACCCAAATGGGGTTTCTCCGTGTCAGCATGAGCGCTGCCTTCGGAGTCTCTTACGACCAAGCCAGACTGGCACTGAGCGACATCGTTGCCCTGCCCACCCACGAATTCGTGACCGACGACACTTCGGCTGCCGATCTCCCTGCCGGTATCGAGAGCCGTCAGGACATTACCGATGCCCATTTGCTCGCGATAGCCTCCCGGCAGCACTTGAGTTTCGCGACTTTAGGCGACGCTTTATGCCGCAGACCGTGGGCAGGAAAATTGGCCAGCAACCCCTTCGGTTAATCGCCCGTCGGTGATCCCATCCGAGCCACGCTGACCCCGCCTGTCTTGGAATTCATACGGCCGATGTATTCCTCGATTATTTTCGGAGGAAAACCATGGACTTCATTACGAGTCGGCGCGGAAATAAGGACAGACAACGAGGGAGCAATCGAAAATCTTCGAAAAAGAGCGAACGGAAATCGCAGCGTCGGTCTGCCCGCCAAAAAACCAACTCACCTTCAGACTCAGGCAACCATCAGCCTGCCCACAGGCCAAATGATCGCTCGACGACTGCCGCGAGTTGGTTAGTCTGATTTTCCAGTTTATGTCCCAACCCCTCTCTCTCATTGTTCTTGCCGCCGGTCTCGGCAGCCGATTCGGCGGTTTCAAACAAATTGCCCCCGTCGGTCCGAACGGCGAAGTGATTCTCGATTATTCGATCTACGACGCCCTGCGTGCCGGGTTTGATCGTATCGTGATGGTGATCCGCCCGGAACTCGAAGCGCCGTTGCGCGAGCATTTCGCGGAGTATCTGACGCCGGAACTGAAGGTGGCTTTCGTTTTTCAAAAAATGGACGACCTACCGGAGGGTCACAGTCTGCCCGCCGAGCGGGTGAAGCCGTGGGGCACGTGTCACGCGGTGCTGGCCGCGCGCGAGGTAATTGATGGGCCGTTTGGCGTGATCAATGCGGACGATTTCTACGGAGCGGATTCCTATCAGGTCCTTGCGGAAAATCTGCGTGCGCTGCCGCCGCAGACGGGGTGCCTCGTGGGTTTCAACCTTCTGAAAACACTCTCTCCCAACGGCACGGTGTCGCGTGGTCTCTGCCAGGTCGGACCGGACGGAAATCTGATCGATGTGGTCGAGCTAACCAAAATCGAGCCCGACGGCGCGGGCGGGGCGCGGGCGCTGGACAGCGGTGCGCCAGTACCGCTGAATCCGAACGATGTCGTCTCGATGAATATGTGGGGCTTTGGCGGCGAAGTGATGGACGATCTCTGGCGGCTTTTTGGCGGGTTCCTAACCAAAAGCAGCGCGAATCCGAAGGCGGAGTTTTACATTCCCTCGGCGGTCGATGCATTAATCAAAGAGGGGGGATACGCCTGCCGCGTGAGAGCGTCGGCGTCGGACTGGTTTGGCATTACGTATCCGGAGGACAAGGCAGAAACAGTGTCGAGCATTCAGGCGCTGGTCAATGCCGGTGATTACCCGAGCCGTCTGAACTAACTATTGTCTAACATAATGAACCCAACCACACAGAAATTCCTCTACGACCTGCTTAATACACCCAGCCCAACCGGATTTGAAATGCCGGGTCAGCGCAAATGGGCGGGCTATGTTTCCAAATTTGCCGACACGGTGGAGAATGATATCTACGGCACCACCTGGGCAACTCTGAAGGGCAAAGGGCGCGCCGGAAAAAGCATCATGCTCGAGGCGCACGCCGACGAGATAGGCTTCATCGTCAAGCAGATTACCAAGGAAGGTTATCTGCGGTTAGATCGCGTGGGTGGCACGGACACGGCCACGGCGCGGGGGCGGCGCGTGCAGTTGTTAGGAGACAAAGGACCAGTGACCGGGATCATCGGCAACACGGCGATTCATTTGCGGAAAGATTCGAGCGGCGATGAGAAAGCGCCGAAGATTCATGAGTTGTATGTGGATGTCGGTGCTAACAATCTGGCGGAGGTGAAAGGACTCGGATTGCGCGTGGGGCATCCGGCGGTCTATGCGGACGCGGCGATTCCATTCGGCAAAAACCGTATCGTCGGACGCGCCCTCGACAACCGCATGGGTGGATTCATTCTCAGCCAAGTGCTCGAACGTCTGGGGAAAAAGAGAGGGGAACTTTCGCCGACGCTTTATGCGGTGAATGCGGTGCAGGAGGAAATCGGCGGCAACGGCGCACGCATGATCACGCATCGGCTCAAGCCGGATGTCTGCATCGTGCTCGACGTGACGCATGCAACCGATACACCGGGCATCGACCAAGCGATGCATGGCGAGTGCGTGCTCGGCGGTGGCCCGAGTGTGACCCACGGCACGTGCAATCATCCGCTGGTCGTGGCGCGGTTGATCGAATGTGCGGACAAGGCGGGGATTCCGATTCAGCACGAGAGCAGTTCGCGCTACAGCGGGACGGACACGGATGTGATCTTTCAATCGCGAACCGGAGTGCCGAGTGCGCTGGTTAGCCTGCCGTTGCGCTACATGCACAGCGTGGTCGAGATGGCTAGCCTCGACGATGTGGAGAAAGTGATCGCATTGTTAGTCGCCTTCGTGAAAAGCGTGGGACCGAAGGATGATTTTTCTCACGTGCTCTGATGCGAAATTCTTTTGCGAACACACGGAACGAAGCTCTTGCGCAGTGGCGATCATTTTTGCCGGAGACGTCGCATTATGGGGAGCGACGGAATTTTGTTAGTCCCGGTCACGCGGCCGTATCGGGTCTGTCCCCGGCGATCCGCTGCCGGCTGATTCTGGAGGATGAGATTGTGAGCGAAACGCTCGCCGCGTTCCCGCTCGCACGCGTGGAAAAATGGGTGCAGGAAGTGTGTTGGCGACTCTACTGGAAAGGCTGGCTGGAATGTCGCCCGGCGGTGTGGAGCGACTACGTGGCCAAGCTCGGATCTAACCAACACGATCCATCTGTCCTACGGCGCGCCGAAGAAGTGGCTGCCGGTCAAAGTGGGGTTGCGGTGATGGACCGGTTTGCCCGTGAGTTACTCGAGACAGGTTATTTGCACAATCACGCACGGATGTGGTTCGCTAGTTTCTGGATTCATATCGAGCGTCTGCCGTGGGAACTCGGCGCGGATTTTTTCTTTCGGCATTTGTTAGATGCGGATGCGGCTTCGAACACTTGCAGTTGGCGCTGGGTCGCTGGCTTGCAAACCGCAGGAAAAACCTATCTGGTGCGCCGGTCTAACTTGGAGAAATTCTGCGCACCGGAATATCTCGCCGACACGACTGGGTTGGACCGGCTGAACGACGATGTGGTGAGCGCCGTATCCGTGGAAGAGACGGCTGATTTAAAGCCTGCCAAGGCTGCGGCATACGCAGCCACGCTAACCTTGGAGAAGGTGAAAACCGGGTTGTGGGTCCACGATGAGGATTTGTCTGCGGAAACCGTCGGGCCGCTCGCGACGACGGAGTTCGCGGGAATATTCCGGTCCACGGCGATGACTTCAGGCGCGGCGCAAACAGCCTATCGGCGCCAGGCGATGGGTGGTGCCACCGAAAAACTGGAGACGCTGTCCGAGTGGGCCGCGAGCAGCGGACTTTCACGCGTGGTGGCTTATGCGCCATTTGTTGGTCCGCTGAATGATCGGCTCCCTGAACTTCGCGAATCGCTCCAGCAGCGGGGCGTCGATTTGATTTTGCTTCGTCGCGAAAGTGATGCAGCGATATTTCCATTTGCTTGGAAAGGGTTCTTTCCGTTTTGGGACGGTGTCCGAAAAAAACTCGTCCGATAACATTGTGGAATGTCCTAACCTTTGGCGGTCGCCGGGATCGGACCCAGTGAGATTGGATGCTGGAGGGCTTTGACGGCGACGGAGATTTGATCCATGAAGAGGGATGCTCTCCCGGATCCTCCTCCTTATTTTCGTTTTGGCGTTGGCAACTTCGTTGCCCGCGCAGGTTCGTTCGAATGCGACGACCGATCGGGGTCCACTTCCGCCGCCTGATCTAACTCTCACCCGGGCGAGCACGATCCTTCATCCTGACGAGACAAAAACCGTTACGCTTTATGACGCCACAAAAAGGGAATCCGATGTGCGTTATTTCAATTCCAACGGCTCTTGGCGGGCTCATGTGATTTATGCGATTGACGAAAAGGGCCGCGCCAAATCGGGGCTGTTTCTCGACCAGAAGGAAAAGCCGGGCGTGCGCAGCCTCTATCGCTACGATGACTCCGACCGGGCCATCGAGGAAACCCATTACGACCAAGCCGGGGCTCTCATTCGACGGATGGTTTATGAATATGGGATGACCGAACGAGTCATGAAAACCATCGCCTACGATGCGCAGGGAAATGTGATCGGCGTCTTCACCCCAAAGAAGACCAGCAGTTCAGACGGACCGAAAATTCGTAAACGGCGATAACTCTGGATTTATCCGACAGGTTTTTGCAGGGTGAGGAATGAAACTGGCTCTCTTGTGGGCCGGAAACCATCGCCATGAAACTTGTTCTCCAAATACTCAGCCTTATGCTGCCGTGGCCCGCTCGGCGCTGGATTCTCGAGAGCTTTTGCGGTTGTGAGTTAGGCGAGGGGAGTCGCGTTGGACTTTCGCTGCTCCTTTGCCGCTCGGTTCGACTGGGGGCCGGGGCGCGAATTGGGCATTTCAATTTACTAAAAAATCTTAGCCGCGTCGAACTCGGCGAACAGGCGGTGATTAACAACGTGAACTGGATCACCGGTTTTCCAAAAATCGACTCGCCGCATTTTGCCGCCGAGCCGGACCGCGCACCCGAACTGATCCTCGGGGCGCACGCCGCGATCACCAACCGCCATTTGATCGACTGCACCAATCGCGTGACTATCGGCGCGTTTACCACGGTCGCTGGGTTCCGTTCCCAGATTCTTACCCATACTATCGACATCGTGGATGGGCACCAAACTTCGCGACCGCTGACGATCGGTAGTCATTGCTTTATCGGCACCGATTGCATTCTGCTCGGGGGTAGTGCGTTGCCATCGTTCTCCGTGTTAGGAGCCAAATCGTTGCTGAACAAAGTTCACCTGCGGGAATACTGTCTCTACGGCGGGGTCCCGGCGAAGGAGATCTCCGAACTGCCGCGCGATGCGAAATATTTCACCCGGGAAAAAGGCTTCGTGGACTAGCAGGGGCGATCGATGAAAATCCTCCACGCGATTTCTTCCATCGACCCGCGCCACGGCGGCACGAGCGAGGCTGTGTTGCAACTTGGACGCGAGGGCGTTCGGCTCGGGCACACAGTGGAGATTGTTAGCATTGATGATCCGGCGGAGCGATGGATCGATGATTTTCCACTGACGTTGCACGCGAAGGGTCCTGGAAAAACAGCCTTCCAGTATTCGCCGGAATTTCAACGCTGGCTTTGCGAAAACGTCGGCCGGTTCGACACCGTCGTCGTCCACGCGCTCTGGCAATACACCGGGGTCGCCGTTCGCTCCGCTTGCGAAGGTGGAAAGCAGCCGCCTTACTTTGTTTTTCCGCACGGCATGCTCGATCCCTACTTCGATCAATTTCCCATCAAACGGATGAAGAAAAATCTCTTCTGGTGGTGGGCTGATTACCGGGTGCTGCGGGACGCGCGGGCGATTTTTTTCACAGCCGAAGAGGAGCGTCTCGGGGCGCATCATTCCTTCAAAAGCCTGCGCGGTCAGGATGTGATTGCGCCGCTAGGAATCGCAGACCCGCCGCCGTTTCGTCCCGAAATGCAGACAGCACTTTCCGAAAAAATTCCCGCGCTGGCCGGTCGGCCCTACCTCCTGTTTCTTGGTCGGATTCATCTGAAAAAAGGCTGCGATTTCTTGCTCCGCGCCTGGGCGCAAGTATCCGCTCAGCATCCCGATCTTTGCCTAGTGATGGCCGGCCCGGATCAGACCGGTTGGGCGGCAGAGTTGCAAACGCTCGGCAACGACCGCGTCTTCTGGCCCGGCATGCTCGCGGGCGACGCCAAATGGGGGGCGCTCTACGGCGCGGAGGCGTTTGTGCTGCCGTCGCATCAGGAAAACTTTGGACTCGCCGTGGCGGAAGCGCTCGCCTGCTCTACGCCAGTGCTCATTTCAAAAAAGGTCAACATCTGGCGCGAGATCACTGAAGCGGGTGGCGGCTTTGCGGAAGAGGATAACGATGCTGGCACGCTCACCCTCCTGCGGCGCTATCTTTCTCTCGACGACCCTGAGAAATCTACCTTTCGGCTTGCCGCCCGGGCCACTTTCGAAAAACACTTCCGTCTTGCCAACGCCGCCGAATTTCTCCACCAGCAAATCGCCCGACTCCTGAAATGAAAAGCGCTTTACCCGATTTTCCTTCCCCTTGGACCACGCGCGAAAAAATCGGCATGCTCCTGTGGGAAATCGCATGGACGCTCCTCTGCGTTTGGACTCCGAAACCGCTCAACGCTTGGCGGTTGCTCGTTCTCGGATGGTTCGGTTGCAAAATCGACGGCATTCCCTTCGTTCATCCCCGCGCCCGCATCCAGATTCCTTGGAAACTCACCTTGCACGACCGGTCCTGCCTCGGCGACCGAGCGAACGCCTATTCCCTCGGCGAGATCGAACTCGGCTTCGCCAGCACCGTGGCTCAAGAATGTTATCTCTGCACCGGCACCCACGACATGGAGGATAAAACTCGGCCCTTGCTAACCAAAAAAATCACGATCGGCGACTGGGCCTTTCTCGGAGCGCGCACGTTTGTATTGCCCGGGGTTACCATTGGAAAAAACTGCGTCGTCGGCGCGTGCTCGGTCGTGAGTAAAGATCTCCCCGACAACTGCTACGCGATCGGCTCCCCAGCAACAGTGAGAAGACAAAAACCACCGTTGTGAAAGTTCCCGTCTCCATCATCATCCCGATTAAGAACGAGGCCGGTAATCTCCCGCGCTGCCTCGCTGCCATCCCGTGGGCCGACGAAATCTTCGTGGTCGATTCGCAAAGCACCGACGGCTCAATCGAAATCTGCGAGAGCGCCGGGGCGCGCGTCGTCCAATTTCAATTCAATGGAACATGGCCTAAGAAGAAAAACTGGTCTCTGGAAAACCTGCCGTTTCGCAACGAATGGGTCTTCATCCTCGACGCCGACGAGGTCCTCCCGCCGGGCACCGGCGAAGAATTTGCCCGGATCATCGCGGCCCACGACCCGAAGGTCAGCGGCTACTGGATCAACCGCCGTTTCATGTTCATGGGGAGCTGGCTCGAGCACGCCTATTATCCCAACTGGAACCTCCGCCTTTTCCGACATGCCAAGGGCCGTTACGAAAAGCTGACCGATGCCGCGACCAAAAGCGGCGACAACGAGGTCCACGAGCACATCATTATCGACGGCGAGACGGGTTATCTGAAGTCCGAGATGGACCATTACGCCTTTCCCAGCGTCGATGTTTTCGTCGAAAAACATAATCGCTATTCCAATTGGGAGGCCTGCGTCGCGCTCGACAAATACCTCAGTGCGAGTCGTGGTCGACTGCAATCGGGCAACGTCGGTTTCCGGCGAAAACTGAAAGATCTGGCCTCAAAAATGCCGTTCCGCCCGACCTTGCGCTTTCTCTACGTCTATCTTTGGCAGCGCGGTTTCCTCGACGGCAAGGAAGGCTACTATTTTGCGCGGTTGCACGGTGTTTATGAACTGCTTTCCGTGGCTAAAACTTACGAAATGAAAAAAGCCGCAGCGAACACGCGACCTGCCTGACCTGTTCCAGCGCTTACGGGCTTTCCGAGTCGGGCAACTTTCCGCCGCCGGTGAGGGTGGTGAATTTCTGGAACATGCGCTTGGGGAGCGATTGTCCGGCTTCCTCAGCCGCGATTTCCTCGTGTGCCTCGCGCTTGGCGCTCTCCCAAGCGGCGGGGAACCCTGGGGACTTTTCGACGAGACGTTTTTCAGCGCGGGCGAAGATTTCCAAATCCCGCTGGAGTCGTTTCTCGGGCGATTGATTCAGCTCGGAAACTTTCACGCGCAGATTTTCGTTTTGTTTGCGTAGGGTCTCGAGTTCGCCTTTGAGCTTCGCGGCGGACGTGGCTTCGACTTCCATTTTTTCGCCGAGCATCATTTTAAACTTGTTGCGCTCGCCCCGGGCGATACGGGCGTTATTCCAAGCCATTGCCGCGAAAATCAAACCGAGACCGAGACCGCCGCCAAAAACGCAGAGATAGAACGGAAACGAATCGACGGGCGGCATTTGGAGAATCGGCTACTGGGCAGTCACGTCAGCCGGCGCGGGAGTGACCGGCGTTGGGGCGGTCTGGCGAATGAGGACGCCGTCGATGTTGAAGGCTTCTGGGGGCGTCGGGCTGCTGGTCTCAGACTCGGGCAGATCGACGCTATCCACATTATTCAACATGGTGGCGTCCACTGGAGAGTCAGACGGATCCATCCGCGGAACATAAAGGGCGCTCGGATCGTAGGGCAGGCCGGTTGCTGGGTCGATGCCGTTGCCATAGAGCGAACGAACCGGCTCCGCGGGTTGGGCGGCGGCTAGAATGGAGGATTCGCTCGCGATACTTGCTGCGGGAATGTAACCGCGGTCCCCGGTGCTCGTTTCCACGAGGGCGGACCGTCCGTTGTTGCTCAGGACTTTGACGGGCGTAAACCGGGGAAGCGTGATGCTGCGGCCACTGGAGCGGTCCCGCTGGCGGGTGCCGCCGACGAGCGGGGTTTGCAATCCGGAAAAATGCGGAACGTCCACGCGGGTCAAGGGTTGCAATACCACCGAGTCAACCGAGATCCTCATTTGCTCGGGATTTTTCGCCGTTTCAGAAGTTTTCTTCTTCTGGGCGAGACTGGCAGTCATTTTGGAAACGGAAGCGCACCCGTTAAGTGCAACGACGCTAATGGTGAGGACGATAGTATTGATCAAGCGATAATTCATAAATGCGGGATCGTTCTCGGGTTGGTGCTGATGGTAGGCCGGATGCCCTTCATCGTCGAGACTTTTCCTCGGTTTTAGTAAGCTGTTTGCGTGCCGTGCCGCGCTCGGGAGCTGTTTTTGGCCAAAAACTTAACGGTTGCCCGGGTTGCGGAAATAGACGACTATTCGTCTTTCCGCAACCCGGAAAGACCCACCCCAACTCTGCTCATGTTCAAAAACGAAAAGCTACAATACCTCCTTCTCATCGTCCTCATCGCCATCCAAGTGGCCGGGGTTCTCGCCCTGCTGCATCATTTCCAGCCGTTCTACCTCTGGATTATGATTCCCATCTACGCGTGGGGCTGCTTCAGCACCACCCTTTATTTGCATCGTTACCTGACCCATCGTGGCTTGGAAATGCCGGCTTGGGTGAAGTTTTTCTGGGCTATGGGCTCGAGCGTCTGCCTTTCGGGCGACCCGGTCACTTGGGTAGGCGACCATCGTTACCACCATTTGAAGTCCGATACGGACGAGGATATTCACAGCCCGCTCCATGGATTCCCCTATGCGCACATTATGTGGCTTGTTCGCAAACCTGAGAGTTTTCGGCTTCGTTCGATGAAATATGCCTCCGATGTGAGAAAAATCTGGTATTGCAAGCTGCTCGAAACTCCCGCGATTTACATTATTCCGCATCTTACTGTGGCGACCATCCTGTATTTCACTCTCGGGGGAGCTGGCCTGCTTTGGTGCCTCTATTTTCCCATGATGGTGCTTTATAACTTCACTTGGGCGGTCAATTCCATCTGCCACATGCCTGCGCTCGGTTATCGCACCCATGAGACGACGGACATGAGCCGGAACAACTTCTGGGTCGGTCTCGGTTCCTTTGGCGAAGGCTTCCACAACAACCACCACGCCAAGCCCAAATGCGCTGCCCACGGTCTGCAATGGTGGGAAATTGACGCCACCAAATACCTCATCTGGACCATGGAAAAGCTCGGTCTCGCTTGGCAAGTCGCCTGGCCTAAGACCGAAACGGCCGAATCTGAGACCGAAGTGATCACCTCCATTCCGGCGCAAGCCCAAGCGCTCCTCGCCAAAGTCATGGAGCCTACCCAGCGCGTTCCGCAGGAATAAGTTCCCCGCGCGATCTCACAAAACGGGCGGCCTTGGCAACGGGGTCGCCTGTTTCGTTCTTGGGAACCTTCGCGAGCGGCTAATTTCATTTGCGGGCCTACGGAAACGGGGTATAATTCCACCCCCTCGCAAAGGCGAGGGGACCGTTTTTTCGCGTGTGCGAAACGGCGGGTAGAAAGTTCAACAAATGGCAACCGTGGCGAGAAGAAAGCAAAACATATGTTAGAAATGAAGGACTTGATCGCGAAATCCATGCGTGATTTCCGCGAAGGCAGTATTGTCAAAGGCCGCATCCTCGAGATTCGTAATCGCGAAGTCCTCGTCGATATCGGCTACAAATCCGAGGGCGTTATTCCCTCATCTGAATTCGACGACATCGATACCCTCGAAGTCGGCGAAGAAGTCGAAGTGCTCCTCGAGCGCCTCGAAAACGACGAAGGCATGGTCATCCTCTCGAAGGCCAAAGCAGCTTATCGTCAGAACTGGGAAAAAATCGTCAAAGTCTTCCAAGGCGACGGCCTCATCAAAGGCAAAGTCCGCTCGGTCGTCAAAGGCGGTCTCACCGTCAACATCGGCGTCGAGGCGTTTCTCCCCGGCTCCCAGATCGACATCATCCCCCCGAAAGATCTTCAGCAATTCGTCGGCAATACCTACGACTTCAAGATCGTCAAAATCAACGATGACCGTAAAAACGTCGTCCTCTCCCGTCGCGAACTCATCGAAGCCGAGCGTAGCGAACAGCGCGCCAAATTCATGGGCGAAGTCGAGATTGGCTCCATCGTTACCGGCAAGGTCAAGAATCTCACCGACTTCGGTGCCTTTATCGATCTCAACGGCATGGACGGTCTGCTCCACATCACCGACATGACCTGGAGCCGCCTCAACCATCCTTCCGAACTGCTCAAAGTCGGCCAGGAAATCGAGGTTGTCGTGCTCGATATCAACAAGGACAAGGAGCGCGTCTCCCTCGGTCTCAAGCAGACCCAGAACAATCCTTGGGACAAAATCGAAGAGCGTTTCCCCACCGGGGCGCGCGTCAAAGGCAAGATCACCAACCTCGTTCCCTACGGCGCGTTCGTCGAGATCGAGGAAGGCGTCGAAGGCCTTATCCACGTCTCCGAACTCTCCTGGACCAAGCGCATCGCGCGTCCTTCCGACGTCCTTACGATCGGGCAGGAAGTGGAAGCCGCCGTTCTCGGTGTTAACAAGGAAGAGCAGAAAATCTCGCTCGGCCTGCGCCAGCTCGAAACCAATCCATGGGACGAAATCGAACAGCGCTACATCATCGGCAAGCAAGTCAAAGGCAAGGTGCGCAACACCACCGCATACGGCGCGTTTGTTGAGCTCGAAGAAGGCATCGACGGCATGGTCCACGTGTCCGATCTGAGCTGGACCCGCAAGATCAATCACCCGAGCGAAATGCTCAAGAAGGGCGACGAGATCGAAGCGGTCGTCATCGACATCGACAAGACCAACCAACGCATCAGCCTCGGCATGAAACAGCTCGAGAACGATCCTTGGAAAGAAATCGACACCCGCTACAAAATCGGCGATCTCGTCAAAGGCAAAGTCACCAAGCTGGCCAGCTTCGGAGCGTTCGTCGCTCTCGAAGGCGACATCGACGGCCTCGTCCACATCTCCCAACTCAGCGAAAGCCGCGTGGAGAAAGTCAAAGACGTCATCAAAGTCGGCGATGAAGTCGAGGCCCGCGTCATCAAGGTGGACAAAGCCGAGCGCCGCATTGGTCTCTCGATCAAAGCCGCCAACTACAACGAGGAGGAACTCAAGCGCGAGAGCGAAGCGTTCGACTCGATTCGCCCCGGCGAAGACATGGTCGGCCTCGAACAAGCCTTCGCGGCTGCCGAGGAAGAGTATCGTCCCGGCGACGGCAAAAAGAAATAGTCGCCCGACGCATTTCTCGTCACTCAACAAAAACCGGACCCGCGCAAGTGGGCCCGGTTTTTTGTTGGGGACGATTGATCTGCGATAGCCCGAGGGTTAGCCGCCTCGCTCGTTCGTCTTAGCGCGTTTGCTCTTTTCCAACTGCTTCACCTGCTCGATCGCCTCAATGAAATGTTGCTCCACTGGCGAAGGCTGCGCGTCCTCTATGCGGCGGAATTTTTCAAACTCCGCCACCGCTTTCACCAGTGCCACCTCGTGGCTCACACTGCCTGCATGGGTCAAAATCTCCCGCTCACTGATCCGCATGAAATCATCCAGTTTCCCGATCCAGTCCGCATCGTCATCACGCGGCGGTTGCGCGCCTCCTCCGGGACGGCCGGTTTCAGCCGATGGACGATCTCAGGCAAAGGCCCCACCAGGACCATCTAGATTCGCCCGATGAGGAGGTGTCAATTCGGCAATGCCCAAAACGTCTTGGCCACTTTTGCCATGTCCGCCTGACGTATTGCGATTGTCTCTTCCGTCCAGTCGGTGAATTGGCCCAAATCCTTGGATGTTCGATACTGCGATTGCGCATACACCTTCTGTTTCTGTGTAAAAGCTGCGTTGCCAGCTTGTTGCCCATTCAAGTTACGTTCGAGGAGCGAGTAGTTTCCGACACGCTCGTAACATCGGTCGTGAGCTTCGGCAGTGAAGTGTTCCCATCCGGCCTCGCCAAGATTCTCAGGCAGAATGTGCTCAATGGTCGCGGTCATCCCCTCGTCTGTGATATCGGCCCCGCTCAGCAGCTTCGGCATCAGTCAGTCACACAGGGTGGTGAGGGTGCGGGATTTCATTTGGCAATGGAGTCGGTTGATTCTTTCGGCATCACAGCTCGATACGGCCCGAGGAAGCGTTCGCCGTTGAAGTGGATCATGTGGTCGGGGTCTTCGGCGATCCAGACATCGGATTTCCAAGCAATTGGGAGACGACGGTTTGCATGGTGCGGCGGGTCTCGAAGGTGGTGAGAAACTGTCCGAGTTCCTCCTGCCGCACGGGGCAACGCTTGCGAATGTTGGTGAACCGAATATTTGCCAACCGCACCGAAAAGGAGCACGCTATGCCTGATGAAACTGCGAATCGACCTGTTGGAACAACTGACGGACGAGGACATCCTGAAGGCGGTGGTGGAGAACACTCACCGCTTCAAACCCGAGCCGCTTTTTTCAAAAACCGGAGTTGGGAGTCTGTCGTCAGCTTCAACCGAGGAGCGTGTGCGCGAGGTGGAGCACAGCATGGAATTAACCCAGAAGCTGGAGGAGCGTGCGCGGCTGACTGGGAAGCAAAACGAGGGGAAATAATCTTGCTGGGAGAGGCGTTCGATTTCCTCCGTGCGTGCCATCGCGGTGCGCCGTTCCTCTTTCTCAACGGCAACACGTTTGCGCTGATTGGCCGGGAGATGGTGCTCGCCAGTTTTCGCTGTTGGCGAGGGCGCGGTTCCGCTGCATTCTCTGAGCGATGGATTTTAATTTGCAAATGGCAATCGCGTTGGGCGGCGGACTGGTGATTGGCGCGGTCGTGCTTTGGCTGATTCTTCGGGCACGACACGCCGGCCAGATCTCTCTTTTTGAAGAACGTCTCGCCGAGCGGGATCAGCGATTGGCCACCGCGCAGTCGTCCCTCACGGCGGGCGCTGCGGAGACGGTTGCGCTTCGCGCGGAGTTGCAATCCGAAAAAATCGCCCGCGCTGGTTTCGAGCAATCCGCTGCTGAACTTCCCGTGCTCCGCGCCACGCTCGAAACCTTTCGCGCCGAGTCCTCCTCGCAACGTGAAAAAATCGTCGAGATGGAAGCGCGTTTTGAGACCGAGCGCGCCGGTTTCGTCGAAAAACAGCGGCTGCTCAACGACGCGCAGCAGCAGATGACCGACGCCTTCAAGGCACTCTCCTCCGAGGCGCTCCGGACTAACAACCAATCCTTCCTCGAACTCGCTTCGACCAAGCTGACGCAGTTTCAGGACGCGGCCAAAGCGGACCTCGAGAAACGCCAGACCGCGATCGATCAACTCGTCCTTCCAGTGAAGGAAACGCTCGGAAAATTTGACCAGCAAATTCAAGAACTCGAAAAATCCCGCCTCGGCGCTTACGAAGTTCTGCGCGACCAGGTCAAATCTCTCGGTGAAGGTCAGGTCCTCCTTCGCAACGAAGCGGCTAATTTGGTCAAAGCCCTCGGCACTCCGCGCGTCCGGGGACGTTGGGGCGAGATCCAACTCAAGCGCGTCGTCGAAATGGCTGGGATGTTAGATCATTGCGATTTTCAGGAGCAACAAAGCGTCACCGATGAGGACAATGCCCGGCTGCGCCCCGATCTGATCGCCCGTCTGCCCGGCGGAAAAAATGTCGTCGTCGATGCCAAGGCGCCGCTCGCCGCTTACCTTGAGGCCATGGAATGCGAGGACGAAACCCAGCGCACTCTCAAGCTGAAGGAACATGCCCGCCACATTCGCGATCACATCAAGGCACTCTCGGCGAAATCGTATTGGGATCAATTCCAACCCGCACCCGAGTTAGTCGTCCTCTTCATTCCCGGCGAAATGTTTTACAGCGCCGCCTTGCAGATCGACCCGACCCTGATCGAGACCGGCATCAACGAGCGCGTCATCCTGGCCACGCCGACCACGCTGATCGCGCTGCTTAAGGCGTTTGCCTACGGTTGGAGGCAGGAAAATCTCGCCGAGAACGCGCAGAAAATCAGCGAACTAGCCCGCGAACTCTACAAGCGCGTCCAAGTCATGGGCGGTCACTTCAACAGCATCGGCAAAAACCTGCAATCTGCCGTCAACGCCTATAACCAGACCGCTACTTCTCTCGAAAGCCGATTGTTAGTAACAGCGAGAAAATTCCAAGACCTCGACGTGGCCACCGCCGAAAAAGAAATCGAGTCCGCTCTAACTATCGAAGCTATACCGCGGATTAACCCGGATTTGTCTGGCGAACTGCCGCTGGATTAAGCGGTGGGTTCGCGTTCCGTTCCGCAGTTCCAGCAACTATCAAAATTTCCTGGAGCGATCTCGTTGCACTTCTGGCAACGCCAATTCGGCGCGTGAGTTTGCGAGCCTTCCGGAATCCCGCGCAACACCCGCACCGCTTCGTCGTAGTCCTCATCCTCGATCACGCAAAGTGCGGGAAAGAAAATCGGCGACGGCAGTTCGCTCAGCGAATTGTTAGTATATTGGTTGCGGATGAAATTTGGAATGCCGACCGCGTCGAGCACCGTCTTGCAAAGACCCACCCGGGTGAAATCTTGATGAACAAAAACGTCGCGCATAGTGCCCTAGGTTAGTTCGATCTGGGGAAGGGCCCGCGGATTCCACGGGTTGATCTGGAAATCAGCGGATCGGATGGCGTCGCAGATGCGGGCGCAGAGGTGATGCAGGGCGATGAGATCGAGGCCATGGTGGCGCGGTGCGAAGGGGGCGAGATTGGTTAGGCCGAGATGAAAAAGGCGGGTGGCGGGAAACATTCGGCGTCCGTGTTTGTGGTGTCCGGGATGCTCCTGTTGTTTTCGCAGGTGGACAAAAGCGCCGGCGATCTGGATGAGGCCCTTGTAGAAGGCGTAGTCGGGGCCGGTGGTTTGGAGCCAGAGATCTTCAAGGACATCGTGCGCCTCGTAGTAATCGCCTCGGTTAAAACAGGTAAAAAAACCGAGGTAACGCGGATCGTGGGAAAAACCGGGGAGCGAAACGGATGACGCTAATTCCTTTACAAAGTCGGATATTCGATCAGCTTTTTTCATTGGAACCAGTGAACTTTATTCTTAAACGACCTAGGCGAATAATGAAAGCTCCGGATGATTCAGGCGCAGGGGAGGGTGCGCCTTCATTCCGTTCGTGAACGCGTGGTATTTTCTCCTGCTGGCAGTTTTGGTAGGGGCATCGGCGTTTTTTTCGGGAATGGAGACCGCGCTGTTTTCGGTGCGGCCGAACCAGATCAAGCGGCTGCAAGGTAAGGATACTCGGCTGGGCTTGGCGCTGGAGCGGTTGACGGCGGACCGGCGCCGTTTGTTAGCGGTGATTTTGGTTTCGGATGTGATGGTGAACGTGCCGCTGGTTTTGTTGTGTCTCTATCTGGCCGAGCGCTGGCCGAACCAGATGATTCCCGTGTGGGCGACGACGCTGGGTGCATTCGCCTTGGTGGTGATCCTCTGCGATCTGCTGCCGAAGCTGATTGCGTTAATGCAACCGCTCCGGCTGGCTCCCCTAGCCGTGCGATATCTGGACCTCGCGCTCCCGCTGCTCGGCCGGTTGACGGGCGGCATGGAGCACGCCACGGAACGACTGGCGGAGATAATCCGGCCCCGGAATTTGAAAATCCGAACCACGCTCTCGGAGGGAGAGTTTGCGACGTTGATGACTCTTGGGGCGGAGGCCGGGGTGATCGATGCTCAAGAGCGGGAGATGATTTCGGAGATCATGAAATTGGCGGACAAAACGGCCAAGGATTGCATGACGCCCCGAGTGGATAGTTTCACGCTGCCCGACGATCTGACCAATGAGGAGGCGATTACGCTGTTGCGGACGCGCCGCCGCCGCCTCGTGCCGGTTTACGGGGAGACTCCGGACGACATTCTCGGGGTGCTCGACGTGGCGGCTTTCTTGGCGAATCCGACTCATCCCTATCCGGAGCTGCTCGTGCCGCCGTCGTTTGTGCCGGAAACGATGAACGCGCTGGAATTGCTGCAAAGCTTTTTGCACCGCCCACAACGGATCGCGATCGTGCTCGATGAATTTGGCGGAACGGAGGGCGTGGTCTCCTTTTCTGACATCGTCGAGGAGGTGATCAGCGACGCGGTGCCGCTCGGCTCGGATCTTTACATTGAAGAATCGGGCGAGGGGAAATTGATCGTGAGCGGGCACGCGCGGCTCGATGACATCAGCGAAAAATTGCGAACCACAATCGAGCACGAAGGGTTGGACACGATCGGCGGGTATATTTTTAACCGGATGGGCTACGTGCCGCGGCCAGGGTCGGTGGTCGCCATCCCGGGTTACACGCTGCGCATCCGACGAGCAACCCGGCGGCGGGTCCAAGAGGTGTTGATCGAAAAAACCGGGGCAGTCGGGGAAGGGGCGGATATATGATCTGGTTGTCGCTGGCATTTTGTCTCCTCGTCTCGTTCCTTTTCGCTGGGGTTGAGGCCGGGCTGCTCTCGATCAACCCGGTGCGGCTGAATCACAATGTCCGGCAAAAAGCGCCGGGCGCTCTCCATTTGCAGGCGTTACTGCGGCATCCGCAGCGGTTGCTGATCACGGTTTTGCTCGTTACCAACCTGCTCAAGATTCTCATTCTGGTATTCGTGGTGACCTTGTTGCGACCTGTGTTAGGCGACTGGGCCTACCCGGTGACGCTTGCGATCGCCATTCCGGTCTTCGTGATTTTGCTCGAGATGTTGCCGAAATCGCTCTTCCGCCGGTTTCCTTATCAACTTCTTGCCCCGCTCTCCGAGTCGTTGCGAGTCGTTTATTGGCTCCTTTCGCCGGCTATTTGGCTGATGGCATTTCTCGGCAAACTCGTCTTTCGGAACGAGGATCGGCGCGATATTTTCATTGCTCGCGAGGAACTGAAAGATCTCACCAGCGAGGTGGAAAAAAGCGGATCACTCGATCCGGCGGAACGGGCGATGATTCATAACGTGGTCGATTTCCGAGCTATCCGCGGGGTGGATGTGATGATTCCCCTCGACCGCGTTAACCAAGTGCGACCAGATACGCCCGTCACCGAATTGTTGGCGATGACCAAGGAAAGCGGCTGGGACCGGTTCCCCGTCGTCGCGGCGAATGGCCAATGTATCGGCCTCGTCCGCGCCTTCGAGGTGCTACTCGACGGGCGGTTGCATACAACTGCTCAACATCATTTGCGCCGCATCATTACCGTGCGCGCCGATGAACTTGCCTCGCAAATCATCCGCAAACTTCGCGCCGCCCGCATGTCCCTTGCGGCTGTCGTGGACGAAAACAACCGACCGGTGGGCTTCGTCCGCCCGGAGGACTTGATTGACCGACTGATCAACATCAACGTAGCCTCCAGTAAATCGATCGCTGCCCGGACTGCGGCCGACGAATGATCTGCAACTCAATCCAAATCCCATTTTCATGAATCCCGAAGAAATTTCCCCAATCGAGGACCCGTTGACGGGTTCATCCGCACCGGACGCTCCCGATGCTTCTCCTGAGACCGACGTTGTCCTGCCTCCGGTGGATCCCGTTCCGGTAAACCCCGAAAACGCTACCCTCGCCCAGATGGTCACGCTCGCCCAAGCCGGACGAATGAGCCCGGCGAACGAGACCCAGACTGCCGAGCTTCTGCAGGCTGCGCTCCTTGGCGGTAAACCGGAAATATCCGAGGCGCTCGATGCCATTTGTAAACTACCGTGGCCGATCAGCGTGAACGGCCTCAACGGCGCTTGGCCCGAGATGAAGCCCTACGGACGTCGCCTTTTTGTCTCTGGCATGAAAAGCCCCGCCTTCGAGGGGGAAATCGGCCGCCGGATTCGCCTCAGCATCACCCGCGGCATCGTTAAAGTGGACGAACCTCAAGCCGCGAAATGGGCCTGCGCGATTGCTGCCGAAATGCTCGGTGACGACGGCATCCTCGCCACCCGCGACCGGCAATCTTTCTTCAATGTCCTCGTTGGCAAAGGCAAGCCTTGGCTCTTGCGCCTGCCCATCGACGGTCTGAAAGACGCTGATTTGGCGCATCTTCTCAACGCCGCTGTGAGCACGATCTTTGCCGGCGGCTGCCCACCTTTCACCCAGAGTACCCTGCTCCTCTGGCTGATGAAAATTGGCAAACTCGATATCCTCAGCGAGCGCTCCCAGGAATCCATCGCCGCCGCGATCCGCAAATGGCCCGGCCGCCTCATGCGCGATTTCAAAAATCTCCCCGAGACCCTGCCTGCGCTGATCGCCGAAGCGTTTGGAGAAAAAACCGCCAAACGATCCGCTAACCCCGAACGGTCAACCCATCGCGATGCAAATCCAGAGTCGGCGGATGAAATCCCCGATGCTGCCGAGGACGATGAAGACGACGATGATGAGGAGGAAGACGAGGACGAGGAGGAAGACGAGGACGAGGAGGAAGACGACGAAAATGACGTGGATGGGGAAAAAGAGGACGATGAAGACGACGATGAGTCTTCCGAGGAAACGGACGATGCGCCGCGCGACACCCGCCGGGGCGATCGGCCGAAGCATCCCCCGTATGTCAGTCCGGGCCAGTCCGGCCGAACCACGAGCCAATCCTCGCGCGGCGAGCGGTCCCAAGGGAATTTCGATCCCGTGGCGACCCTTCGCCAGCTCGACCAGTTTATTCGCCAGCAATCTCAGCAACTCGCCCTCGCCCGCACCCAGCTTCGCCAGCGCGATGACGATGGCAAACGCGGTGGCAAGCGCGGCCGACGCGGACGCTACGGCTCCGGCGGCGGTGATGGCGTCTGGCCCGACACTACCCCGCCCGAGGGCGAGGAATCGCTCCGGCGTTACATCGCCCAGTTGGAAAGCGTCAACTCCGAGCTGCGCACTCGTCTCGAGGACCTCGCGCAGGACGGCGAGCGCCGCGCCCAGAGCTTGATCTCCGCAGACGGCACTCCCGCTGGCGAGCGCGAGCAGTTGCTCCAGTTTCTTTCCCTTAAGCTCGGACGGGATCACGCTGATTTCCTAAAACTCAGCACCGAACCGGACGACGAGGTTTTCCGCGAGCATTACCGGATTGTCGCGCAAAACGTTTTCGACATCCTGGCAGCCGAGGGCATCCACCCGAAACCGCCGGAAGTGCCGTTAGTGGACCTCGGTTAGCGCGGCTGCCGGATCGTGATTTCGCCGGAACTTCTCCTGCAGGCCTACGCCGAGGGCATTTTCCCCATGGGCATGCAGGACGGCGAGATTGGCTGGTTCTCACCTGATCCTCGCGGCGTCATCCCGCTCGACACGTTCCACATTCCCCACGGACTGGCGCGGACGATGAAGAAAAAACCCTTCGAGATCCGGATAAATCACGGGTTCGAGGCCGTCATGCGCGCTTGCGCCCAGGGGCGGGACACGTGGATCAGCGAGGAGATCATCGCCAGTTACACCGCTCTGCATCGGATGGGTCACGCCCATTCCGTGGAGGCGTGGAAAGAGGAGAAACTCGTCGGCGGACTCTATGGCGTCAGCTTGCAAGGAGGATTTTTTGGCGAATCGATGTTTCACACTGCGACCGATGCATCGAAAGTGGCGCTCGTGGCTTTAATCGAGAGACTGCGCGAACGCGGATTTGCGCTCCTCGACACCCAATGGGTCACGCCACACCTCGAGACGTTTGGGGCGGTCAATATTTCCAGACGCACCTACCTGCAACGTCTCCGCGCCGCGCTGAAGATGGATTGCTCGTTCACCACTCCAACATAAGCCCCTCGACCGCCGCTTCGACGATGAGGCCGCTTCCCCCCGCCACGTTCCAACAGGCCTCGACCTTTTGCCGAACCTTCGCATCGTCGTGGTCTGGGCTATGGTGAAAAAGGAAAAGCCGCTCCACTTCTGCGTCCATCGCCATGCGCGTGACGTTTTCCGCCTCGGCGTGGCCCCAGCCGAGATATTTCGGGTATTCCTCGGCGAGATAATGCGAATCCATGATCAGGATCTTCGCTCCGCGCATGAACTCGATCAGCGACGCGTCGTTTGCCTCCGCTCGGGCCATGGCCTCGGCACTCACTGCCAGCCCCCGAAGTAATTGGGTTTTCCGCAAGTGTAACTGCGGCTCCGTGTCGGGGAGATAAACCACCGCGCCGCCCGGCGTCTCGATCCGGTAGCCCGCGCACACCCCGGGGTGATTCAGCAACCGGGCTTGCACTGGCGTCTGACCAATTTTGAAACTGAACTCCTGCAGTTCCTCAATGTCGATATTCGCCGGCAGCTGGGTCATTTCCACTGGGAAATACGGGCTCTCCATTTGTGCAAGCAGGATCGAAGAAAACCGTGCCCGGGCCCCTTCGTAGCCGCGGATGTGCAACTGGTTCGCCGGAGAATAAGCCGGGCGGAAAAACGGAAACCCTTGGATGTGATCCCAGTGCGTGTGGGAGATCAGGAGCGTCAGATTCAACGGCTGATCCTTGAATTCCTCCATCAGGCTTTGACCCAGCGGACGGATGCCCGTTCCTGCGTCGAGGATGATGATCTCGCCCCCAGTGCGCACCTCAACGCAGGAGGTATTGCCGCCAATTCCCACCGTCTCCCGTCCCGGAGTTGGGATCGAGCCGCGCACACCCCAAAATCTGATTAAATTCGAATTCATTAAATTTTTTTGAAACCAAACCCTCCGCCTGCGTATCTAAACCGGCGGAAGCCTTCGGACGAGTGCATTTTCAGGCGGCAATTCTTCCTTAAACAAGCTATTTTGCAGAGACGACCAAAATTTTCGACCGTGACCTCAACCATGCCCGCAGCCAATTCCACTCCATCGCTTCCCTCCAAACGTCGGCGCTGGTTCTGGATCGCTGGGGGGGTCGTCCTCCTGTTGATTGCAATTGCCGTTTATAATTCGCAGCGCGAAAAGCCGATCGAGATCACTTTTGAAAAAATTGGCCGCCGCGACATTACCCAAACCGTTTCTGCCACTGGGAAAATCCAGCCCGCGCTCGAGGTAAAAATTTCCGCCGAGGTGGCCGGCGAAATTATTCAGCTTCCCGTTATCGAAGGACAGACCGTCAAAAAAGGCGATTTGATCGTGAAGATTAAACCCGATGTTTACCAAGCGCAGGTGGAACAGCAGGAGGCAGCCCTCAATGCGGCCCGTGCCGAAAGCCTGATGCGGAAAGCCCAACTCATCAAAGCGGGGCAAGATCTCGAACGGCAGCGCAGTCTGTTTTCCAAGCGCATCGCCTCCGACAGCGAAATGAAGGACGCAGAAGCCTCCCGAGATATCGCTGATGCAACTTACAACGCCTCGGTTTTCGACATCAAACGCGCCGAGGGGCAGCTTGCGCAAATCCGTGAGGAATTGATTAAGACGAGCATCTACGCTCCGCTCGACGGGGCGGTCTCTTCGCTGAGCAGCAAACTTGGTGAGCGTGTTGTCGCGACCGCGCAATTTGCCGGCACTGATATCATGCGCGTGGCCAATCTCGAAGACATGGAAGTGCGCGCCAACGTGAATGAAAACGACGTGGTTAGCATCCACCTAGGCGATCCTGTGAAGATCAGTATCGACGCCTATCCGAACCAGGTTTTCCGGGGCGAGGTTCAGCACATCGCTAGCACTGCCACCGTCACCGGTGCTAACACTTCCGAGGAGGTGACGAATTTCGAGGTCAAGGTCCGCATCATTGAGCCCGGTGTGCCGTTGCGCCCAGGCATGAGTGCCACCGCAGATATTCTCACCGCGACGGTCAAAAACGTCGTCGCAATTCCCATTCAAAGCGTCACAGTACGCACCCGCGACGAGGGAAAAAGCATGGTTGAGATCAACGAGAAACGCGACGAGGAGCAGAAAAAATCCGGGTCGATTTCCGCCGACACCAGCCGAGCCGATCGCGAAAAACTCCAGCGTGTCGTGTTTCTCAAAAACGGCCGCAAAGCGGTCCTGAAATCCGTTGTCACCGGCCTGAGCGACAATAGCTATATCGAGATCAAACAAGGTCTCGACGCCGACGGCGAGGTGATCAGCGGCAGCTACGGTGCCATCAGCCGCGACCTCAAGGACGGCAGCAGGGTCGAACTCGAAAAACCAAAAAAAGATCGGAAGCCATAGGTCATATAGGGCCTATACGACCTATTCAAAAATCGCCATGTCCAAGACAGCCGCACCACCAAAAACCACCGCCCTCTGCCATACCCGACCAGCCGGTCCGCTCGTCATCGACATCCGCGGCCTGACCCGCGAATACACCATGGGCGACAACATTATCAAGGCCCTTCGCGGAGTTGATCTACGCATCCACCGCAACGAATACATCGCCATCATGGGGCCGTCTGGCTCGGGAAAATCCACTCTCATGAACATGCTCGGCTGTCTTGACACACCCACCGCCGGCCACTACGAGTTCTCCGGAAAAAATGTCGCTGGGATGACGGACGACGACCTCGCGGCGATTCGGAATCGCGAGATCGGTTTCGTTTTCCAGACCTTCAACCTGCTGCCGCGTTCGACCAGCCTCGCTAACGTCGAACTCCCGCTCGTCTATGCTGGGATCAACCGCGAGGAGCGCTCCTCGCGGGCCAGTCAGGCTCTCACTTCCGTCGGTCTGGGCGATCGCATGCACCACAAGCCTAACGAACTTTCCGGAGGTCAGCGCCAGCGCGTGGCCATCGCCCGCGCTTTGGTTAACAGACCCTCCATCATCCTCGCCGACGAGCCGACCGGAAATCTCGACAGCAAAACCGGGGAAGAAATCATGGCTTTGTTCGAGGACCTCTACCAAGCGGGCAACACGATCATCGTCGTCACCCACGAGGAAGATATCGCCCAGCACGCCCGCCGTGTCGTTCGCCTGCGCGACGGACTGATCGAAAGCGACGTTATAAGCTAAAATACCACCGAGGCACCAAGGAAGAAAACCGATACATCCTTTGTCTTTTCCTGCTTGATGCCTTGGTGGTGAATCTTTTCCCTGATGCAGCGCTTACTAACTGAATTCTCCGAGAGCCTGCGCATCGCTCGGACTCAGATCCTAGCTAACCGCACGCGCTCTGCCTTAACCGCTCTCGGCGTCGTTATCGGGATCATCGCCGTGACCCTCATGGGCACGGCAATCAACGGGATCGACACGGGCTTCGATCGCTCGCTCTCGCTCTTGGGCGATGATGTTCTCTACGTCACAAAAACTCCCTGGGGTCCAGACGAGGACTTCGCGGTTTTCCGCAACCGCCGTCGTATTAGCACCGAGTATGCGGAGCGAATCAACCGCATCATCGCCGACACCCCTAACTCCCTGCTCGAACTCGCTGTGCCTGCGCCGGTTGTCTTCAAAAATGTTTCTCGTAACGGACGTAAAGTGGAGACGGTTTACACGCTCGGTACCACTAACGAATTCACCCGCACCTCGAGCACGGATTGCGAGCGCGGTCGATTCCTGACCGAGTCCGAATCGCGCGGCGCAATCGAGGTCACGGTCATCGGGCTCGACATTGCGACGGCCCTTTTTCCAGCGGAAAATCCGCTCGGCCAGAGCATTCAGATCGGTGATCACCTTTTTCGCGTCGTCGGAGTTTTTGCGAAACAAGGTTCCTTCCTTGGTCTCTTTTCGTGGGACCAGCAAGTCGTCATTCCCGTCGGTGCGTTCAAAAAATATTTCGTCTCCGATGAGGACGCGGCCATCCGCGTGAAGGTGAAGGACAAGCTCCAACTTCTCAAGGCCAAGGAGGAACTAACCGGTATCATGCGTCGCATTCGCGGGTTGCTGCCCGAGAAAGCGGATGATTTTTCGATCAACGAAAATCAGGCCTTTCGCAGCACGATCGGTCCGATCAAAACTGGCATCGCGCTGGCTGGCGTTTTCATTACCGGTCTCTCCCTTTTTGTCGGAGCCATCGGAATCATGAACATCACTTTTGTTAGCGTGAAAGAGCGCACCCGCGAGATCGGCACACGCAAGGCGCTGGGTGCCCGGCGTATTTCCATCCTTCTCCAGTTTCTGATCGAGGCGGTGGCGATCTGCTTGGTCGGTGGTGTCGTTGGTATCGTCTTTTCGGGCGTCGCCTTTTTTCTACTTTCCTCCGCATTTCCTACTTTCCCGGTCCAGTTTTCTGGCGGACTCACGATCATTGCGCTGCTTGTTTCCGTCCTCACCGGTATCGTCTCCGGTTTCGCCCCGGCTTGGTCCGCCGCTAAACTCGATCCGATCGACGCTCTCCGTTATGAATAATCCGGTCATGAAACGCGCGGATATTTTTCGCATGGCGGTGGGTTCCCTTGGGGCGAACAAACTCCGTTCGCTTCTAACCATGCTCGGCATCACCATCGGCGTCTTTTCGGTGATCGGCGTAATGACGGCGATCTCCGCTTTGCAGGGGAGCATTGAAAACGGGCTGAGTTTTCTTGGTTCTAACATTTTCCAGTTTTCGCGGACGCCGATTTTTCGGGGAAACGATAATGAGAAATACCGTAACCGGCCCAAGGTCACCTACGCCGAGGGCTTGCAGTTTGCGCGGCTGATGAAGGATCAAACCGACGTGATTTGTTTCAAAGTTTTCAAGCGCGGGCTCGCGGCGACCTACGGCGGACGCAAGACGAATCCGAACCAGGACCTCGTCGGCACGAATGAATATTTTCTCCAATCTAACAGCCAGAACATCGGCAGTGGACGGATGATTAATGCGGGCGATGTGGATATGGCCCGGCCGGTAATCGTGATCGGGATCGATCTTCGCGACAAATTGTTTCCGTTTGAAGAACCGATTGGAAAACAGGTGCGCGTCGGTGGAAAAAACTATCAGATCGTCGGCATCTTCGCGCCAAAAGGCGCGGGCTTCGGAGGGTCGAACGATAATCTTTGCACGATCCCGATCACGCGCTTCTTCGCCGACTTCGGTGGGAGTGAACGCAGCCTAAACATCTCTGTGCAATCGAAATCGCAATCTAACTACGACGCAACTCTCGGACACGCGGTTGGCATGATGCGCAAAGCACGAGGATTGCGCGTGGAAGATCCCGATAACTTCGACATTTACTCGAATGACTCGCTCACTGCCGCCTTCACACAAATTGCCGGGACCATCCGGATCGGCGCATTTGTGATCAGCGGAATCGCCCTCGTCGCGGCCGGGGTGGGAATCATGAACATTATGTTAGTCAGCGTGACGGAGCGGACTCGGGAAATCGGCGTGCGTAAATCGTTGGGGGCGCGCCGCGCCGACATTCTCGGCCAGTTTCTTTTAGAAAGTCTATTTCTCTCAGAACTCGGCGGGCTCGCTGGCATCCTGCTTGGAGTGATTGGAGGCAACGGCATCGCATTTGCCCTCAAGGCGGAGACAGTTTTTCCGTACGGATGGGCCATAGCCGGCGTGGTCGTGTGCAGTGCGATCGGTATCGGGTTCGGGATGTATCCGGCGCACAAAGCCGCAGCGCTCGATCCGGTCGATGCGCTGCGCTTCGAGTGAGGTTCATCGATGAGTAAGCAACCTAGCGTCCACAGCGGGACGCAGGTGACTTTTCACCAAAACCGCAGAGACCCGCTTCTGTATCCGATGTTAGTCGACCATCTCGTGCTCGCGATCACGCACCACGAGAACCGGGCAGGGGGCGTGACGAATGACGCGTTCCGCGGTGCTGCCAAGGAGAACGTGTTTGAGCCCGGTGTAGCCGTGGGTGGTGGCGATGATTAGGTCAATCTGGCTGGTCTTGGCGGTCTCGACAATTTCTGCCGAAGCGATGCCGATCGAGACGAGTTTCACTAGCTTGATGCCCTTTGGGATTTGTGCCTTTGCCATGCGGTCCAATCGGCGTTTGGCGTCGGTGCTCTGCTCGACCTCCGTAAGGCCGGTGTAACCGAATTCCTGAGGATAAACCGGTGGTGTGACCACATGGAGCAGGGTGATTTCCGCCCCAAAAAGCTTCGCGAAGGGCAACGCATAATGCAGCGCGTTGAGCGAGGCCTCGGAGAGATCCACCGGAACGAGAATCCGGTTGAGTTTCAGCAGAGGGGGCACGGTTGCAGCCGCGGGCGCTCGACCGCGTTTTGCGGTTCGCGTCGTGGAAGGCGTCCGGGCGGACTTCATGGCAGGAGTGCGTTTTTTGGTGGGGAGAGATGTAGTTTTCATAGGTGGAACTTTCTTTCTTTATCCAAATCTAGCCGTGGTGGTGCAGAGGGCTATCCATTGCTTGGCAAATGCTAGTCCATTTTTGGCGTGGTTCTGCTTGGAAACTTCCCGCAAACAGCGTATTCTAACACTGCGTCCGGTAATCTGCGGGCGCTGAAGGACTATGAATTCTCTACGCCACACCGTTCTCGACCGATTGGTTGAATCCCAAGTTTATCGCGATTACGAACGCGCGTTCGGCGAAGCCACTGGCCTGCCGCTGGCGTTGTGTGTGGCGGACGACTGGCACCTCACCCACCACGGCAATCGGCACGAGAATCCGCTCTGCGCCTATCTTTCGACTGTGAACAAAAGCTGCGCCGCGTGTCTGCAAACGCAGCACGATTTGAACGCCCTCGCCCGCGAACAAACGCGCACCATTACCTGTTATGCGGGTCTGTGCGAGACGGCCGTGCCGCTGCAGGTGGGCGGCCGGGTGATCGGGTTTCTGCGGACCGGCGAAGTGATGGCTCACGAACCTAGCGAGATGCATTATCGGAAGGTATTGAAAAGCTTGAAAAATATCGGGGTCGATCTCGATCTCGATCGGGTGCGCGAGGCGTATTTTCACACGCCGGTGATGTCTGCGCGGCGCTATGAGTCGGTCTTGATGTTGCTGCAAATTTTTGCGCAACACCTTTCAATGGTCGCCGGGCAGATCGTTTTCCAAAGTGAAAACGATGAGATGCCCGCCATCACCCGGGCCCGCGAGTTCATTCTGTTGCGTCATGCCGAGAATCTGACCCTCGGCTCGGTGGCAGCGGCGGTGCATATGAGCACATTTTATTTTTGCAAACAATTCAAGCGGACCACGGGCTTGAGTTTTACGGAATATCTGAGCGGGGTGCGGATCCAGCAGGCGCGGGAGGAAATGCTCAAACCCCACGCGAGGGTGAGCGAGGTAGCTTACACCGTCGGGTTCCAATCGCTGACTCATTTCAATCGCGTTTTCAAAAAGCTCAACGGCGAATCACCGACGGTCTATCGCGCGCGGATGTGCGAACGGTTGCGGCGGCGGTCCCTAGGCCGGGGAGCGGCACCGCGGGCAGGTTCAGCAGCGTCGAGACGGTAACGAGGGACAAATTACGGCTCCGGAGATTTTCCAAAATCGGGGCAACGGCGGCCGCGGTGGCCGGTTCCCCGACGTGTAGTAAAACAATCGCGCCGTCGAGCGCGGCGTTCGTTTTTCCGGTGATTCGGTGGACGAGATAGGCGGTGGTCTTCGGCGGAGGATCGGAGTCGAGGCTGTCGATTGTCCAGTAAATGGAGGTGTAGCCGAGGTTGTGGATCACGCGAAGGACGCGTTCATTCCGGGCTCCGTAAGGGGCGCGGAACAGCGGTCGGGGATTTTGTCCGGTCAGCCCGGCAATCGCGGTTTCGGTCCGGCTCAGTTCGGAGCGGATTTGCAGGGCGTCGAGTTTGGTGAGGTCGGGATGCGACCAAGTGTGATTGCCGATTTCATGACCCGCCTGATGAATTTCGCGGAGGTAATCAGGGTTTTCCGAGGCCCATTTTCCGGTCACAAAAAACGTGCAATGCACATGGGCAGCGGCGAGAGCAGCGAGCAGTTCGGGAAACCCGGTGATGCCGCCCCCGGCGTCGAAGGTGAGGGCAACGCGACGGTTTCCCACGGGACCGCGGGTGATTTCTTCTGCGGGGGGCCAGTTATTGCCTGGAACCGTGCGTGAATGCGGCAGAATGGCAGTGAGAAGCAGTCCCGAAAGGCCCAGCGCCATGCAGGAGTGAAAGAGGCGTTGGTGGGAGGTTTTCATAACGGACGGGGCATGATGAGTTCGCGGGAGATTTTCCGGAGAAAAGCGCGGCCGCGAACTGCGTTGGCAAGGGTCTGCTCGACACTCGGCGTGCTAGCGATCTCGAGGATGAGCGAGCCATGAAAACGGACATCGATCCATTCTTGGAGGAGCGGTTTCCATTCGATCGCCCCGTCTCCGGGAGGGAGGTGATCGTCGCTCTGACGCCAATTATCATGCACGTGGATCATGCGGATGTGTCCGTTGAGTTTGCGGACCAGATTATGCAAGTCATCGGAGAGGAGGGCGTGGCCGGTGTCGAGGCACGCGCCAACGTCGGCAGAATCGAGGGCGTTGAAAATCCAGAGGATGTCGTTGGTCTTACCGAAAAGGAGATGCGGCAGTTTGTTTTCCAACAGACAGACGATGCCGAGTTGGGCGCAATGCCGCACGACTCGGTTCAGAACGCCAATCACGTTCTCCATGCGTTGCAGTCGTTCGCGTTCGGGAGGGATGTGGGCGTTTTCCGGACCGGGATGGATCACGAGATAATGAACGTGAAGCGCGGCGGCAGCTTCGGCGGCGCGAAGGATTTCGCTAAGGGCTTCCTCGCGCCGAACCGCTTCGAGGGCGGAGATGTCGATCGCGTCGGCGAAGGGCGCGTGGAATGAATAGGCCTCAATGCCGAGATCTTGCATGCGGATTCGGACGTGCCGGACGGCCTCGAGATCATGGTAATCGAGATGGGCGGGGAAGGAGCAAACCTCCACCATGCTAAACCCGGCGGCGCGAATGGGATCGAGGCACTCAAGAATGTTTTTTTGATAGAAACATCCCGTCGATAGACCGATGGGCCAGTTGGTCATGTTCCCTCCTTTCCAAGGCAGATTGTTGGCACCCCATCAGATTGAATGGGCAGTCGGCGACCGGACAGAGATGCTGCTCGCGGGTGGACTGGCAGTTGAAATCCACCAGGTCGTCCGGCCCCGCGAGGAAGAGACCGGCGAAAATGCGCACGTAGAACTCCGCCCGGGTCGCCGGGTCGTTTCCGTTCCATTGCCGGCCCCAGCCGTGGTCGCGGGCAAACTTTGAAGTGATCAGACCGGCGATATGCCGGGGGTGCCAGTCGCACCCGAGGAAAAAACGGGTGACCAAACGGATGCTGGACGGATGGAGCAGGATGTCGTTGGGATGTTCCAGCGCGAGGCGAACGCAGGCGGGGAGGCCATCCAGCGGGGTCGTGTCGTAGGTGCCCGCCCAATTTTCCGGCGGATGAGGTTCCTCGGAGTAAAACCAGCGGTGAAATTCGGCGAGGCGGGAATTTTGGTAGGCGGTGATCAGGTCTCCGGTCCCGGCAGTCTGGTCCGGAATTCGACTGGAAACTTGCCGAGCCCATTCCGAAGCCCGCGTGTCGTCCGTGCGAATCTCCAGTGCGGTAGAAGTGTCGAGACCCTCGCAGGGAATAAAAAACATCAGGGGCAGGGAGCGCGCCACCTCGGAACCGATGAGCCAACTTTCTTGGGCGGGTTTATGATAGACCGTGAACGGAACCCGCAAGGTGCGGGCTTGCAGCGGATCGCCAAATTCTGAGAGATCGATCGAGATCATCTCGCGATCTTGGGCCAGCGGGCCGACCTCGACGGCGGTGATTTCCACGGGGATCGGGCACGTCCGGAAGACGGTTTCTTTAATCCGATGAGCGACCCATTCGAGGATTAGGCCCAGACCGGAGAAGGCGTGCGCGAGTTCTGGGTCGATGACTTTACCCGCGACGGGATGCGGCTGTTGGTTGAAGGCGAGAAGCGAAGAGGGGCATCTGCCAATCTGGGCGAGATAGGTTAGCAACTCCGAAGTCTGGGGAATCTGCCAGGCGACATGATAGCCGCGTCCGCTCATGACTTGCAGCGGTTGAATTCCGTATTGGCCAAGGAGATCGAGCAAGGCATGGCGCACCGGCTCTTGCAGCGAAAAAGTGCGTTCCGGATGTTCGTAGGCCTCGGCGGGATGATCGAAATTGACATATTCCAGATCGAAATGCGCGATGAGGGACCGGCTGTCCCACAACGAGCGGCTGATGTCCATTCCCTGGTCGAGACAGGCCCAAAGATGGCTCGCGGGGCGAGGTTGCCGGAGCGCGGTTTCGCGGTTGTCGCCGGTCATGTAGCAGCAGGAAAAACCGAATCCGTCCTTTTGTCCGAGGAAATCAGCGATCCGCCCACGCACCGCTGGGTGCGCATAGTAGGCACTCAAGGCAGTGTCCGTCGTTTGGTTGGGATTGAGGGATGCGGCGAGGTTCATGGTCCGCGGGGTTCGTGGCCCAAGGAGAACGTCCGATGTTTTTCGGGAAATGCTCACCATTGCTTGGCCAGAGTGCGCCATGAATTGCTGCCACGGTAGAGCAAGACGTGGTTCGCTTTTGCCAAGGGAAGACCAGCGGACGTCGTCAACCGGGTGAATCTTACACTGGCGGGAGGTCCATCCCGGGCCTTCGCCGAAAATTCAAACCTCACCAACCATGATTACCAAATTCACTATCGAATACAGTGCGCACCCGCACTCTGGGGAACCTTCCGGTCTGCACCGGACGAACGATCCGATCGAAGCGGAGGAATTTCTTCGGCGCCTATTGCAGGCTCGTTCGCGGATTCTTTCCATCAAACACGAGGGTGTAGAAATGCATCAGGCGCAAAGCGATCAAATGATCAAAATCGCCGGTGAACGTCTGCTCTCGGAAATGATCGAGCACGCACTCGACTTGGATAACGTCCAGGTCTGCCATCGTTTCGGCCTGCCTGCCTGAGGGGCCCGAGGAACGCTGGCTTATTTCCGACCGGCTGGCTGGGTTAGAAGCCGCTCAAGCTCGGCGCGGAAGACCTGCTGTGCTGCCGTGCGATCGCGGACGTCGTTGACGACGATTTCCAAGGTCTGGCTGGCCGGGTTGCGGCGGCGCTCCAAGACTCCGTCGAAGCGATCCCAGCGGTTGTTAGAAGGGTCGGGCACGGAGCCGGTCAGCCCGTCGCGCCAGACGACGTAAAACACATGCACGGGTCGGTTTTGTTGTTCGAAAATATATTCACGGACGGGCAATTCGAGGCCGTTAGAAAGCGTCCATGGCTCAATGCCGAAATCGGATTTTTGTTTCATGCCCATGGCCGTTAGACAGATGTGGGGTTGGTGCATGGTGGCACGCACGGCGGAGGTGCGACCGGCTTCCCAACGCAGGAAAAACACGGTGCAGGCGGCGCGCATCGCGCCAACGGTGCGCCAGCTGGCGGCGATGGCGCTATCGTAGCGGAGGTAGGAGCGGGTGCGGTTATCGATCGGGATCGGTTTGTAACCGGGTAGATCGGACGGCTCGCGAATCGCCCACGGCGTGGGAGTGGTCCGGGCGGAAGGTGCATACCAGATCGCAACGAGGATTTCTCCGAGCAGAAGGCCGCCGACGAGCCAGGCACAGAGTTTGAGCGTGGGTCGCCCCTTGAAGCGGAGGGTCGCGAGGTTTTCCGGTTTCCCAGATTTCGGTTTAGCGGGCTGGAGAAGGGAAGAAAAGAAATAGAGCGTGACGATTACCGACACCAGCACGGCCAATCCCGCCGTGTCATGCCAGTGCTCTAGCTCACCCACGCCGCGGGTTCCCGCGATCCAAACAAGAACGCCGCTCCGGAGATAGTTGGCGAAGAGCGCGAAGCCGAGCCCCGCGACGAGTAGCGCCAGTCGTCGGACCCGAGAAATCTGGCGCAATTCACCGAGCAAAAGGGCCGCCATAACAGTGGTCTGGAGCGAACGGATGCCGCTGCAGGCTTCGTTGACGCCAACCGTCTGGCCGCGGATTTGAATGAGGTTGCCAGCTTGCTGGGCGGGCATGCCGAGGAGGTTCATCGTCTCGGCCACCGCTCCGGCGATTTCTTTCATTAATCCCTGGATGAGAGGCTCTTCGATTTCGCTCGGCCACGGAATGGCGACGAGCACGAACAGGACCGGAAACAAAAAATGCAGGGCAAATTTCCGGCCGCCGAAAGACCAGAGCAAAGCGACGCTGGTCCCAATGCAGACAAAAGAATGAATCCACTGGGCGGTGCGCCAATCGGGATTGGGCACTTCGATGATTCGAAGCGGAAAGATCAGAAGGGCGGCCAAGGCGAGAAGAACAAAAAGCACGGTCTGCTGCCTCGGAGGTTCCGGGGCTGGGGCATCTGGCCAGCGCAGATAAAAAAGCAGGGCGGCGAAGGGCGGCACAAACCAACCGTAGCCATATTGCTCGTTGACAGACCACTCGACCCGCATCTCGTTCCAAAGAAACAGCCAGGGAAGGATCAGTGCGGTGAAAAAGAATGCCGCCGCCGCCACCTCCGGCCTCTGTCCTGATTCCAGAGACATCGCCGATTGGCCGGTAAGTACGGAGGGCTGGGTGGCGTTCATGGGTTTTTTGGAGGCGTCTCCCCAGCAACGCCGCTTATTGGGAAATCAGGAACGGCTTTCGCCGTAAACTCCCTTGCCGTTGTAGGAACCGTAATAGCGGCCGGAGTAGTAGTAATGATTGTTCCCGCTCGGGATAAAATTCAAAACCAGGCCGACTGGCAGACATCGGATATCGTCGAGCGCTTTGACCGCCCGCAGGACGGTTTTGCGCGGCGTCGAGCAGGAGCGGACGACGAGGCAACGCACCTCGATGTAGGGAGCGATCAACTGGGCGTCACTCACGGCAAGACAGGGGGCGGTATCCACCACCACGCGATCGTAAGTGAGCAGCGCCTCCTCCAGCACTTCTTTAAAGCGCATCGTACCAAGCAACTCCGCGGGATTCGGGGCGCGGTTGCCGGCGGTCAGAATCGATAAATTTTCCTCGCCGCTCGGGACGACGGCGTCCTTCAGCGGGGTGACATGGGCGAGGACATCGCTCAGGCCGGGGCTAAGGTGTTTCTTGAAGAAGACGCCGGAAACGGAGGGTTTGCGAAGGTCGGCGTCGATCAGGAGGGTCTTGAGGCCCTGCTGGGCGAGCGTAACGGAGAAGTTGGCGCTGCTGAAGGTCTTCCCTTCGTTCGGAACAGCGCTCGTAAACATGAACGTGCGCTTGTTGTCGACCTCCGATAGGAAAGCGATCGAGGCTCGCAGGGAACGGAAGGATTCGGCGATCAGCCCGCGGCGATCCATGATGGAATCGAGCACGGAATCAGTTTTCTGGGCCTTTTTGCTCTTTCCCTTCATCGGAACAGCGGAAAGCACGGTTAGTCCGGTCACTTCCTCGGCCATTTCCACCGTCTTGATTGAGCTGTCGAGGGCGTTGATCCCAAGCGCGACGAGGATGCCGGCGGCGATGCCGAGGAGTATGTAGGTGGCGTAAACCTTGATTGGCTTGTCGGTGAGGGAGGCGGCACCGAGGGCTTTTTCTTGGATATTGACAGGAGAACTGGTGAAGCCGGAGGTCATGTCGATCTCTTTCATTCGGCCGAGGACGGCATCATACATCGTGCGATCGGTGTCGAGTTCGCGTTTCAGATCGTTATATTCGACGGCTTTGCCAGTGACGGAAAGGAGTGTCGTCTCGTGGTCATTCTTGTCTTTATTGATTTCATCCAACTGCGCTTGCATGTGGATCCGGGCGGTCTCAAGGAGTGAGACGACGTTTTCCAGTGTAGAATTGCGATCGCGGATAAGCGAGTTGAGTTGGGTTTGGTTTGAGATGTAGGTGGGGTGCTCCGCCCGGTAGCGCTGGGCGAGGAGGAGCATCTGACGCTCTTGGTCGGCGATTGCCTCGTTGTATTTGGCGATTTTGGGTTCGCTCATCACGCTCGAAAGGCGAAGGAGCTCATCGACCTTGCCCGGGTTGGCGCGAGCAATGTTTAGATCAGAATCGAGTTGGAAAAGTTTCTGCTCAATCTCTGCGATCTGGACGTTCGATGACTGGACACGAGTTTCGAGGACGTTTTGCTGTTTCTCAGGCGACGGCGATTTTTCGCGCTGACGGAAACTTTGCAGAGCTTCTTCGGAGACGCGCATTTTTTCCCGAAGCCGCTCGGCCTCCTCGGTGAGGTAACGCCGGGCGTTTTTACTCGCCTCGGAGCGTTTCTCGAAAACATAACGGATGTATTCTTCGGCGTAAGCGTTGGCGAGAGTGGTGGCGACTTGAGGGTTGGTGTGGGTGACAAAAATATCGATCAACCGGGTGGCTTTGCGGTAACGCGGGGTGACGAGTTTGGGCATCTGGGCAGCGTTCGGGAGGTCGGGGTCCTTGATCGCGCGATTTTGGTCATCGTTCCATTCGACGCGTTTGGCCACTCGTTCGGCAAAGCTAAAGCTGCCGAGGAGATCGACCACGGTATTAATCATGTCGAGACTGCCGATTTGCTCGTCGCGCACTTCCTTAACCCCTGCGAGCACTTTGTTTTGCTCCTGCTCGAGGAAAAGGACGGAGCGGGACTGGAATTGCGGAACGGTGGTCGCGAGCTTGATCGCGGCGCCGATCCCGCCGAGGACGAGACAAAGGAGGACAACCCAGAACCGATGCTTTACGGCGTAATAGTAATCCGTAAATTTATCACCCTGCGAACGGGTGTCGGTTCCGTATCCGTATCCGCCTGCACTTAAAGTTTTATCTGAGGGCTCGTTGTTCATAGCACGATCGTTATATTTTAGCTCGGATTTTGGTCGTTGCCTAGAACCAGCTCTCTCCCACGGTAATGACATCGCCGGGCTGGACCGTGAAGGCATTTTCGCCCTCGCCAGAGAGTTTCTTGGCGTTGATCCGGATCGTTTGGCGGTCGGTGCCCTCGGTGCGCTGGATGGTGACCTTGCCGCGATCGGCGCTTCGGGTAAATCCGCCTGCAATACCTACGGCCTCGAGGAGGCTGAGCGAAGAGCCGCCGGGAATCTCAAAGGTGCCGGGCTTGGCGACCTGGCCGAGGATGGTGAACTTCTTCTGGGCGTAATCAACGACGTTGAGATAGACCTGCGGGTTGACGAGATAGCGAGCGTCGTAACGTTTGCGGATTAATTCCCGGGCGTCGCGCACAGTCATGCCGGCCACTTTGGTGTCCCCGATGAGCGGAAGCTGGACCGTGCCGTCGCTGCTGATTTTACTCCGTGTGGTCAGGTCGGGCTCGTGGAAAATCGACAACTCCAGCGTATCGGCAGTCGTCAGGACATAATCGTTGGCAGCGGAATTGATCACCCGACCACCGGTGTCGTCGCCCGTGGCAGTGGCATTGTCTCGGCTGGTGCGGCTGGTGGGAGCCTCCGTCGGCGCAGGCGCTGGGGTAGGGAGGTTGGGTTGCTGCAGAGGAGGGGCACTACTTTCCTGCGCACGGAGAGGGGCGGGCCCGGAGCAAAGCAGGAGTCCGAGGGCTAAAACAAGCAGAAGGGAAATTCGTCCGAACATTTTAAAAAGGGTGTAGCAGAGTGGTGGAGGTGTCTAGAAAGTCAAACTTAAACTCAGGGAGGCTCGGGTCTGTTCGCCACTTCCTGAGATCCCAGAGACGTTCTGGCGGGTGGAGGTGCGAATAGTTCCCTGCCAATTCAGATAATCGTTTATTTTCCAGCCGAGCGCCAGTGAGAGGAAGTAATAAGGGTCCTCTTCGTTGGCGACATCTCCGTTAATTACCGTGGCGTTTTGCTCGTAACCGGCGCTGATGCTGCCGTCGAGCCGGGAAAAGAGCCGCTGCCGGAACGAACCCAGCACTCCTTTCGACAGGCGTTCGTCAAAGGTGTTTAAGCTGGTCACGCCGGTTTGCTGATAGATCGACAGTTCGACAAAGGTGAATTCCCGCGGGTGCCAGTTCAGCGCCAGGCTGAACTCCGGTAGCGAGGCGCTGCCCTCAACGCCGAAGTAGAGTCGCGCCGAAGTTTTCTCCGACGGAGTGTAAACCGTGGTCAGGGAGAAAACCGTCCGCAGCCCGGTCTGGTTGGAGTTGGAGTCTTGGTTTTGATCCCGCACTCCCGCGCCAAGACTGCCGGTGAAGGCCAATTTCGAGGTTGGCCCCCAATTCACCCGAATCACCGCCTGCGAATAGGTGCGCTCAATTCCGTTGACCCCCCCGTTTTTCTGCGTGTCCCCACCGCTGGAAATCTCGAGGCGGTAAGCCGTTTTATCCGTCCAGAAATTATCGACAAAAACCGAACCGGAGTAGCGAATGTTTTCGTTATCCTGAGTCCCATTGCCGTCTACCGAGCTGTAGGAATCGTAGTTCACACTGCCGCTCACCCCGGTCCGCATGTAGTCGGTTAACTGATATTCGACCGTAAACGTCTCGGAAACCGAAAGTCGGTCGGTGTTCTGTCCGCGTTCAATATCAAAACCCGTCCCCGAGGAGGCCCCGGTGGTCGAGCGAATGGTCACCCGGTCATTCATCCGAAGGAGGCTCAGGTTGGCGGTTTGCGAGGTGGTTATGTCGCCGCTCGAGCCCACATAATTTGGGTCCAAATAATAAAGCCAGCCCACAGAATACTGCGCGTCCAAGCTCCAAGTGCCGATGTCTTTTTTGTAAAAGGCCAGCAACGACGGAGCGAGGAAAAAGCTCGTGCTCGTCGTCTGGCGATTGGAATTGATCTGATAATTCTCGTTGGAATATTCCCAACCAGAGGATAAGCCGCCGTGGAATTCCAGTGGCCCGAACTGGGTGAATTTACTGATGTAATCCGCCGTCGTCAGCGTCTCATTTTCCTTCTGTTTTTCCTTCGCCCGGTCCACTTGATAATCCGTCCAGCGCGAGCGGAATTCCGATTCGCGCACCGTCGAGACGGTTTGTGCGCCCACCGGATGGAACCCCATAATCGGTAAAAAGACCACGCCGCCTACGAAAAGGCTCGTCCACGGGCCGCTGGTCAAACCGCGTCCAAGAGCGGTCAGAGGGTGGTGGGAAAAGCGGACGGCCATCGGAGAAAAGGGGGCGCAAACGTATCACGGAGAGTTTGCCGAAGATCAAGCAAACAAAATGCGACGAAAGACATCAAGGAATCGTCTCGCGCCCCGTTTCACGAAGAAAACGTTGCAGATGATTCCACGCCACCTCCCATTTGCCCTCCGCTATCGCCAGACCCACGCTGATTTTCCAAATCTCCGGCGCTGGACGCCCTATTTTATCCGCCTTCAGCCGCGCTTCCTCAATGATCCGCCGGGCCGTGATCTCGTTACCCGCCTTCCAAAAGTAGTTGAAATTTTCCAGCAGATTATCTCGGTCATCCGGCATGGTGAGTTTCTTGGCCGATCCCGACGGAGGGAGGCTCAAGTCGAGTTGGTAATGTTCCTGGACCGTTTTGACGGCCCCTTGAAAGTCCTTCGCGTCCACCATCTGACGGACTGTCACGGGCCACATCGCGTCCGCCCAATCGGGATGATCTGCGGCAAATTGAAAAAGCGCCGTTCGGTCCCCTTTCTCATACCAGACGCGCAAGAATTGTTTCCGCTCGCTTGGTGTCAGAGCCGTCAGAAATGCTTCGCCCAAGCTGATTTCCGAAAACTTCCCTGCCGCCAATTCTGCCGGAACCGTTTTCAGCCAGACCAGCGTAAGCCCAAGCGATTTTCGGGACGTTTCATATAATCCGAGCTGCACCTGTGGATATTTCTCACCTTGCCGTAAGAGATTCTCCAGTGTCGCCAGCGTGCCTTTTTCGCCCTGCTGATTGGCCTGATCGATTTTTCGGATTCGTTCCATGGCGTCCAACCACAACCGGGTCGCACGAGTTTGATCGACACTGATCCAGGCCAACCCTTGCTGAATCGGAACTTGAGGCCAATCCGGGTTTAGCGCTCTTTGAATCGCAAACAAACCATCCACCTCGGAATCCGTATCCTCGAAGTGCAGTTGTAACACTCCCCTTTGATAATAAAGGCCCTCCGCCATGGGGGATTGTGCTATGGCAGCGGTGGAAAGTACGACGGCTTCTTCCAGCTTATCCTCTTTCGAGAGATCAAATATCCTTTTCGCGGCCTTTCTCGCTGCTTCTGGAGGGGAGGCCGTTCCTCCAAACCATTCCGCGCGAATTAGAAAGATACCCAGCGAAAGTGCCGCAAGCCCACCTACCCAGAAAACCATGCGCTGCCACACCGGCGGGTGTGTGGGCTCGTGGGAAGGAACTTGCAAACCCATCGCTGCCAAAACCATGATCCACCAGCCTAAGTTTAGCTGATGCGCCGGGACATCTACCGCGCCATGCAAAATCGCCACCAGAGCTGCTGAAATGATTCCCCAGCGCAGGGGCCAATATGGATGAGCCATTTCGGAGCGCGCGCGATGAAGCAAAACTGCACCGCCGGCCAACGCCAGTAGCAAAGTGGGTATGCCCGCTTCCGCCGCCAGCATCAGCCAGTCACTCTCCGGGTGAGTGCTCTCCGTTAAAGTTTGAAAAGCCTC
This sequence comes from Chthoniobacterales bacterium, assembly GCA_038228695.1. GTDB lineage: Bacteria > Verrucomicrobiota > Verrucomicrobiia > Chthoniobacterales > DASVRZ01 > DASVRZ01. The sequence continues at coordinate 4,209 of JBBRPA010000010.1, read as the reverse complement.
GCGATATTGGTGGAATGCCCCGCGAAACCCTCCGAATCCAACTCCCGTCAACGGGTAATCACGAATGATGCGCAGGGTGTCTTTAAAGATCAATATCCGGGCATCCAAATTAGGCTCAGGATTCCCCAAAATTGGCGCACTGGAGTTTGCACCTCCTGAAACAACTACGCTACTTTCCCAGCCAAATTGCTTGATTAACCGATTTCTTGCCTCCCCTTTGGACACGAAAAAGAGCACCATTCCCGCAGCAAAGATGCCGGCAGATGAGATTAGCAGGGGCTTCGACCAGCGAGTGTTTCCCAAGCCGAGTAACCAAATCAGAGTCCCAATAATCAACAAAATCACCCCACCTCGTGACGCCGAGTAAATCATCAGTCCAGATCCACAAACTGCCAGACCCACGGCCGCGATAATGCCGTGGCCCCACTTTTTCTGCGTGCCCACCACGCCCAGAATTCCGAGCGCCAGCATACAGCCCGTCAACAGGAACGTGGCGGTGTGATTTCGATTTGGAAAAAAACCGAAGGTCGCTACGCCATCGAAAGGGTAATGCCATCCGGTCTGCTCCGCGTAAATCGCCAGACTCGCATAAGCCGCGCATACTGTTACCCCGGCGGTTGCGAGAAATAGCAAAACCCGGTTTCGCAACGGATGAGCCTGACCAAATAGGACGAGCAGGCCGCTGATGGAAAAAATGGCCAAATAAAAGGCTGTTTCCGCCGGAACAAGCGAAACTTGCTGACTCAATACGATAGGCAAGTTGTGTAGCGCCTGCCGCCAGCTAGGAGTCGAAAACCAGCTTTGCGGAAGCAGAGATAGTCCACCGCAGCCAATCAACCCCGCCAGAAAGACCCACAAAATCCCTTCGACCTTTCTCTGTGGCGGGCAGATCAGGAGGCCAGTGCCTGCGAAAACCAAAAAAATTCCGGGCGCGCCTTCGATGGGTCCTCCATAGAAGTAAACTCCAGCCGCCGCCCCTGTCAGGAGCAGGGCAAACATGAGATTTCCAAACAGATTCGGTCGGTGCGCAGGGAGGTTAGACGAATTCATAAAGTCCTAGGGCAAAACAAGTTGCAACTCTCGAAAGAGACGCGAACCGGGCCGTTTCATTAGATTATTGAATGAAAAATTTGCTTGGAAGCGAAATCGGTGAATCATTTTCAACGGGACAACGGAAATTGTGCCTATTTGCAATCGTATTGTAACACAAATTCTTAACTTATTGGTTGACGCATCGGTCGAAATGGAAAATACTGCGTCGTATGAAAAACCTAAAACCATTAGTATTTACCCTGATTGCCACTGTTTTACTGTTGGCAGCCGGTCACTCCTACGCAGCTCGTCGTAGTGGTGGAATCAACACCCCGCCGCCAAATCCTAACGTCCCGCCGGTCACTAGCCCTGCGACCCCTACCCCGACCCCTTAGTAATATCCCATCCCTCTAAACATTATGAAATTTATGCTTAAACAATTTTCTCGTAACTTGGTAATCGCCTCCATCTGTGGAGTTGCTGGATTACTTCTTTCTGCCTCAACGGCTTCTGCTCAGTTTGGCTTCCAAACCGGCTTCGAACCGCCTGAATACGCTCCCCCTGGTGGTCTTTCCGATTTTAACTTGTGGGATACTACGGATGTGACTACGCACGTTCAAGATACCACCACATTTGAGAACATTGGCCAAGCGGACAGTGTCGGCCCAATCGACGGTAGTTTTACTGGTTTTTACCAAGCTAGCTTGGGAGGTCGTGGAGTTGCGGTCCCTGGCACTCAGACGGTCGAATTGTTCCGACCTTTTGACGTCACGAGCTACCCAACTTTTCAGTTTGATACCGATTTCAAAATTTTCAGCAGCACAGACACTCTCTACAATGCTGCTACCGACAGGGATACTTTTGGTTGGAGCCTCTACTCGGGCAATACAATTAAATTGGCTGTGACCTTCACGCCGGCTGCCGGTAACTTTTTCGATGTTCGCATCGACGGTGGTACGTCGTTGGTACAACTTAATTACAATGCGGTTCACCATATCGGCGTAGGAATTATGGCTAACGGCGATGTGCACGTTACCTTTAATGGCACTGAGTGGTATTACGCGGCTTCATCGATCAATCCAACAGCGATCACTTCTGTCAGAGCCGTCCAGACTGTAACGAGCAACTTTACCGATGGGCAAGGTGCATACACTCAAGCCGGTAATAATCAGTTGGTTTTTGACAATTATTCAGCCGTCCCTGAACCATCCACGATTGGGCTGTCCATCATCGCGGGTCTCGGTGGCCTTGGCTTGATGATGCGCCGCCGGAAAGCAGCGTAGGCTCCTTATTTCGTTTCGTACCGAAGAACGGCACCCGAAAAGGTGCCGTTTTTTTGTTTTAGTAAGGTTCCACTTAAACCACGAGAAACCAAAATTCCACCATGTCGACTCCAGAAACAAGCACTCGGCGCGCCGACTCTTCGCGGTTTGGGGAGTACACGCGCCCTCGCGTGTTGTCGTCGGCGCCCTCGCCAACGAGCTTTGCTAAGAACATCGCCCATCCAAAGTGGGCCGTCCGCACCAACCGGCGTATGAGCACAGAGATACGTGTTGACGAAGTCGTTTAAATGAGAGACGATTTATAGTCGTAAAAGTCGTCAGCTCTGTAAGTTAATTATCCCCCTGTTACTTTCTGCGGCTCACAAACCGCACCTTTTCCCTAAACTGTGCAATCCAACTACCGCAAACCCCTAGTCGGTGGCCATTAGTAATGGCCTCATCCTGAGCAGCCCTTAGCAGGAGATGTATCACGCAATTATTATGTTAAAATACGCTTCAAGTCGCTTAGTAATTGCAACGGTGTCTGCATTCGCATCACTCCTTCTTCAGGTCGCGCCTGTGTCGGCCCAGTTTGGTTATAGCACTGGTTTCGAGCCCTCGCAGGGCTTTACTCTCCAAGGGGGGCTTTCGGGTTATAACGGTTGGATTTCGAGCGATCCTTTACTCCAAGTTGCTCCTGGGGATCTTCCTAATTCAGGTGCTCCCAACTATTATGCACGCCAAGCGACGACGTTTGAATTGATTGGCCAGGCCGACAGTATTGGTGCCCTCGATCCCAATACGGGGAGTGGCTTCTATAAAGCCGGTTTGGGAGGTCGTGGCGCAGTGGTCCCCCATTCTCAAACCATTTATTTGTCTCACCCATTTGATGTGTCGGGCTTTGACAAATTCAGTTTCAACACCGACTTCAAAATTTTCAGCAGTACCAATACTGCCTACAATTCGGCGTCCAACACGGATACTTTTGGATGGACCCTCTTCTCAGGAAATGTGCTTAAGTTAGGCATTACCTTCGCTCCCGCAGGAGGGGGCTTTTTCAACGTCCAAATCGATGGAGGCGCGTCTGTCGGGCAATTAAATTATAACGCAGCTCACAAGCTGCAGCTCAATATCCAAGCCAACGGCGACTTCAAACTCAATTTCAATGCTGTTGATTTCTACTCGGGCACTTCCACGATTGACCCAAAAACAATCACCTCCGTGGCCGCGACTCAGATCGTCCAAAGTGCCACCACCGACTCGCGCGGCGCCTACATCAACGCAGGCAATAATGTCTTGGTTTTTGACAACTATGCTGCGACTCCGGAACCTTCGACGATCGGACTCGCGCTCGTTGCCGGATTTGGTGGATTGGCGGCTATGCTCCGTCGACGGAAAGTTTCGTGATCTCGGAGAATAGGAGAAAAAGTTCCCTCTGGGGACTATACGCGCCAGCGCGTGTGTTGTTCGGTGCCTTCGCCGAAAAAAGACTTCGCTGTCGGGATGAAAATCAGATTTGCGAGTGAAACCGCCCGGTTGAAGTGGGAAATAAAGGTTTTTGGAGGTTTCTGACCAAACTTAAACCGTTAATTCGTGTTTAAGGATGATCTGGCAGGGATCGTGCTTTCCCAGAGCTGTGCAAGTTCTTGTCCTCACATCTCCAAAAAGTTGGCTCCGGTTATCTCCCGGCTCCCGGTGCGGCCGCCTTTCGTCATGATCAACTGGTTCCGCAATCTCAAGGTGGCTCAGAAATTGATGCTGATCAGCATTTTCTTCGTAAGCGTCACACGGAGTGCCTCTATCGGCCGGGATCATAAGTGTCATAAGGTTTGTCGCTATGACATCTATGACTGGGTTGGGAACTGGCAGTGAGTTGCTAAGAATGGATACGTTGGGTCGGGTGCGAACGAGTCGC
>JBBRPA010000009.1:0-74368 GCA_038228695.1 Chthoniobacterales bacterium | reverse complement strand
GACGCCTGCAATCCTACGGAGGGGTGGCAGCCCGGTTGAGGAGCGTTGCGGTCGATTCCGCTTCGCTCCATCCACCGCAACGCTCCTCAACCGGAGTCACGGGTGTCTCTGGCTTTTACAGACAAGATGTTGCACTACCGCGTCAGAGGCGTGACGGACCACGTCAGAGGCGTGACGGACCACGTCAGAGGTGTGATGGACCGCGTCAGAGACGTGATGGACCGCGTCAGAGACGTGATGGACCGTGTCGGAGGCGTGACGGACCACGTCAGAGGTGTGACGGACCGTGTCAAAGGCGTGACGTGGAGATGTCCCGGGTAGTGCGGGTGTCTCGCCTGGTGCGCGACGCGTCCTGCGTCGTGATTTTCCCACACCGAGCAAAGGAGATGATGATTTCGGCGAGACGCCGAAACCTGCAGGCGAGACGCCCGCGCTACCCGAGAGGAGCGGCTACAGGAGTTGATGATTTCGGCGAGACGCCGAACCCTGCAGGCGAGACGCCCGCGCTACCCGAGAGGAGCGGCGGTGGAGCGGAAAGGATTTAACGGAGGGTGAGGCGGAGAGCGCAGGCGCTTTCGCCGACAGGGGTGGCAGGCAAGGTGGCGTGCAGGCCGTCTGCATCCTGCGTCCAGGTGATTTTTTCCGTGGAGCCGAGGAGGGAGAGCGAGGCGATTTTTTTATCGAGGAGCGCAGGTGCAGTGCCGCCTTCGGCGAGCGATTTGATGGTGAGCTTGCCGTCCTTCGGCCAGGCCAGAAAGAAGGCGTAGAGCGTGCCTCCATCTTTGCTGGTGGTGAAGCGGATGTCTTCGGGGGTGAAGGGGGTGCTGCCAGTGTCTTTCAGGCCGCCAAAGTGGCCTTTCTCCTGCTGCGCGGTGGAAGGGCCTTCACCATAGATTTTCCATGGGCGGGTGGCAAAGATGCCCTCTTTATGGATGTCCATCCAGGCGGTCATTTTCTCGAGAAAAGCCAATTCGTCGGAGTCGGGAACGCCGTCGCGGTTGAGCGGGACGCTGAGCATGAGGTTGCCGTTTTTACTAACGACATCGATGAGGAGGGGAATGACGTCGGTGATTTTTTTGTAGCCGTGGCGATCGAAGAGGGCGCGGCTGTAGTGCCAGTCACCAATGCAGGTATCGGTCTGCCAGGGAAGAGGCTCGATGTGGTCGCTGCGGCCGCGCTCGATGTCGTAAACGACGCATTTACGTTGCATGGCGGAGAGGCCCTTGGTGGTGACGACGGCCTCATTTTTTCCATCGTGCCAGAGCATGCTGCTATTATAAAAATGGGAGGCGATCTTGAGTCCCCAGTCGCCGTCCTGGCTGCTGATGGGCATGACGCTGTCGTCGAAGTAAACCATGTCGGGCTGGTATTGGTTGATGAGGTCGATGGTGCGGTTAAAAAATTTGATCTTGTAGGCGTCGTCGGCTTTGGCTTTGGGCTCGTGGTTCTGGGCATACAATTCCTGCGGGTCGAGGCCATCCCACCATTTGCCTTTGCCGTCGGCGGCGGTGGTTTTTCCATCGTATGGAATACCAGTGTAAGGTCCCTGAGTGTCGGCTCCCTGTGCGGGTTCGTACCAGCTCCAGGTGCGGGCCGCGTGGACGCTGACGCCGAAGCGAAGTCCCTCGGCGCGGGCGGCTTTAGCCCAGCCGCCGATGAGGTCTTTTTGCGGTCCTACGTTTACGGAGTTCCACGGCTGATATTTCGAGTCCCAAAGATCTAAATTGTCGTGGTGATTGGCGAGGGCCATGAAGTATTGGGCACCGGCACGTTTGTAGATCTGCATGAGCTTTGCGGGAACCCAGTCTTTCGCCTTCCATTCGTGGATGACGTCCTTAAAGCCGACTTTCGACTGTGGGCCATAATGGGTGAGGTGGTAGGTGTATTCAGGGTGTGGTTTGCCGTCTTTGCCAATTTCGGTCCACATGTTGCGGGCATACCAATCGCCCTGCTCGGGTTCGCATTGCGGTCCCCAATGGGCCCAGATGCCGAACTTGGCATCGCGAAACCATTCGGGAGTTTCATATTGCTGGAGAGATGCCCAAGTAGGCTGGAATTTACCGTCTTGGGTGGCGACGGGAGCGGCATTGGCCGTCTTGGCGGCGGCAGTGAGAGCAGCGTAGTCCGGGGTGGCGGCATGGCTGGCGAGCGGGAGCAGGAGGGACGCGAGAATGAACTGGAGGGTGGGATTTTTCATGAAGTGTGGAGTGAACGAAGATTGAGCCATCCGCGTGGTGGGAATCGGTGAAATGGGAGTTTTTCATGCTCTTCTCAATCTTTTCAAGATTAATTGCCGAGATTTGTTTGCAATAATAAGCAAGTGGTCAAAAAAGGTGATTTCTTGACTCGCACAATGAGCGTTGGGAAAAAATGCTTTTATTTTCATATTCTGCCGAATTCGGGCTTGTCATCGCTCTGTTTTGCGGGTTTCAATAAGCAATTTATGGCGCGTAAACCTTCCATCGGAGCTAATCTGGCCACCATCGCCAAAGAACTTGGTCTCTCGAGTTCCACAGTTTCGCGAGCTCTACGCGGGGCAGATGGGATTCATGCCTCGACCCGGCAGCAGGTGATGCAAACGGCGAAGGCCCTGGGTTACGAACCGCCGTGGCTTTAGGGGTCAGTCAACATATCTTGACAAGCCAAGTCTTTCAGTAAGATAGATGGCCGAAGGTTGAGGGCTGTGCTGTCACATAGGTATTAGATTGAGGTTTAGAGGCTGATTTTGAAAATGCGCGATTACATTCAATCGAAAACGCGGAGATAGGGGCCCTATTTCCTATTCGCGCGACAAATCTGATCCCGCTGGCGGCACGCAAACTACGCCGGCTTCAACAACTCCTCCGAATAGTTAGAACAACTTATTCGGCGGGAGCGTCGGATGCAGCGGAGGAGGATTCTTTGATGCGTTTTTCTAGCGTATCCCGACTGACCGTATAACCCGATCCACAGCGCGGGCAGGTGACCCGGATGCTGGCGTCGTCGCCAAAGAGCCCCTCGCGATCGACTTTCATCGCAGTAGCTAACATGGGTAGAAGTTTCTCCTCCGAGCAACCGCAATGCCAGCGGTAGTGCCGCGTTTCTAACAAGCTGAGCGTCTCGGTGGCGTCGATGGCGCGGACGGTTTCCGCATCCAATCCGGCGAGCCATTCCAGATCGCAATCCGGTTGGGCGGTGATGAAAACGTAATCCTCGTCGTTGAGCAGAAAAAATCGCGCAGGCCGCTGCTCGCTCTGGGCGTAGTAATCTTCGACTGCGGCAAAGACTTCGGAGCCGTCGAAGGTGACGACGCTGCGCCGTGGCACTTCGGTTCCCCGAACGAGGTCGCTGTAGAAAAGGTTCGTCTGATTGTGCTTCACGTTTTTGGTGAAGACATTGCCCGCGACGGTAGCGAGACGGTTGTCCGACGCGACAAAAAGGTTAAGCAGCGGAATTTGGAAATTAATCGTCCAAGCGACCGACTCACTCCAGGGACGCGAGGCGCTGTGGAGGAGCAAGGCCGTGAGCGCGTCCTTGAGCAGGCGATCTGGCTCGGGCTCATGGCGCAAGCCTTGGTCGTGCAGATGCAGGTAGTAGTCGACAAACAGTCCGCTGACATCAGCCCGGGCCAGCATCGCATTGCGGTTGCGAATGAAATAGGTGCGCACCTCGGTGCCGTCAGGAAGGTTGGTTTCGGACATGAGACGGAAACTAGAAACCGGAAAATCTGATGCCGAAAGGGGAAAATGTTCATGAATTTTAACGACTTCGGTAGGTCGATGGGCGGCGAGCGACGGCAGACGGGTGCTTTTTATCCGAAAGGTTAAATGGAAAGTCAGCGCGAAAAAGACCGAGCATGCATCCGCTTGGACAGACGGTGACGGGCTGTTTGCGAATGCAGGTCGTTGCCGTGCAACGGGTTGCAGCCATTGGAACCTGACCAAAAACGTTCCCGTGCGGGGATTGGCGAGAACGATCGCCAAGTTGGCAGGGTTTATGCATTAATAGCCATTACCGAGAAAATTTGACACAAGAACCCCTGCCAACGACTATCCCGCAAGATCAAAGTGAACGCGCAAGCAACTATTTTAGTAGGTTGTAACAACAAGGTGGTATGGATTCGAGTGGAAGGAAAAGGCTCCTTTCAGAACAGTCAGGGCATGAAAGATTTCGCGAGGGAAATGATGAATCGCGGACACCGGGAGTTCGTTTTGGACTTGAAAAACTGTGCCGTGATGGATTCGACTTTTATGGGAACGCTCGCGGGTATGGGTTTGCGTTTAAAGGAGTTGGGCCAAGGGGCGCTCCACGTGATCCACGGGAACGAGCGAAACACCGAGTTGCTGCAGAACCTCGGGCTCGATCACCTCTTTGATCTCAACTCGGGTGATTTAGAAAAAACGCTCCACCCGGGCGGAGTCGAGGCGCTGGAATCGAACGTGTTTAGCAAGTCGAAAACGACGGAAACGATGCTCGAAGCCCACGAAGCACTAGTGGAAGCCGCGCCGGAAAACGAGGCGCGCTTCAAGGATGTTTTGGAGTATTTGAAAACCGACCTCAAGGTTTCGGCGTCAATCGAGGCATAAATCCGGGTTATTTGCTTTGCCCGGCCACGGTTCGGGGTTACAAGACATCCCAAGATGAGGTTATTGTTCGAGACGTTGCTGCTCGTCGGCATCGCCGTAGCGTTTTTCATCGTTTATCGTCGGCAGAGCAAACTGATCACCCTCGCCCAACGCGAGCGCGAGGAAATCCGGCTCGAGGAATCACGGGTGTTCGATTTTTTGCACAGCCTCGGTGAGGCGTTTTCGGAGGATATCCGAACAGCGGATTTGCACCGGTTGATCGTCGAAAGCGGGACCCGGATTCTCGATGCTCAGGGTGGCGCTCTTTACTTAGTGGACAAGAGCGAGACAAAACTGATGCCTGCGTTCATCTCGAAAGGTTGCCCTCCGCTAATCGAGGTGCCTCCGCACATCATGGATCAGGTCGCCACGACGCCGCAGGCCTTGGAGAGCTACGTCCGGCTGCATGCGGTGAAAAAGGGCGATGGCATTCTCGGCTCCGTCCTCGCCACCCGCGAACCGCTTTTCTTGACCGAGGACGGAGCCGATGAGCGGCTGGCTCACCTCCGCGACACCACGCTGCACACCTCGGCCCTGATGGTGGTGCCGCTGATTTACGGAAACCATTTTTTAGGCGTCTTGTCGGTCGCGAACGGAGCCATGGCCGTTCCGTTTTCCGAAGCAGATTTCGAGGTATTCAAATCAATCTCGGAGCAGTCGGCCTTCGCGCTCTACAACGCGATCGTTTATTACGAGGCAAGCGAAAAGAAGCGTCTCGACCGCGATCTTCACATCGCTCGGGACATTCAGCGCATCCTCCTGCCCTCCGGTTCGCCGCAGATGGACGGGTATGAGATTTGCGGATTGAATATTCCAGCCAAGCAAGTGAGCGGCGATTATTTTGACTACATCGAGGTGAACGAGCATCTCACCGGCGTGGCCATTGCCGACGTCTCCGGCAAGGGCATCCCGGCCTCCCTCATCATGGCCATGTGCCGCAGCGTGCTCCGTAGCCAAGCCCCGGGCAACGTCTCGGCCGCCGACGTCCTGCATAAGGTGAACCGCCAGCTTTTCCCTGATATTAAGGAAGATATGTTCATCAGCATGGCCTACCTGCTCTTGGACCGAGGCAACAGCCATGTGCGCATGAGTCGCGCCGGACACGACGCCCCGATGCTTTACCGAGCCCACGACCAGAGCGTCGAACGGCTCAACCCGCGTGGGATGGCCCTGGGAATTGACAGCGGCGGTGTCTTCGATAGGGTCACCGGTGATTTCGAGTTCGACCTCGAGACGGGTGACTGCATCGTGCTTTACACAGACGGCGTCACCGAGGCGCTCGATGCGCAGGGGCTGGAATTTGGCATGGAAAAAATGATCCTCGCCATCCAATCCAGCGCCCCGCATGGTGCAGCCGCCGTCCTCCGCAGGTTGACCGACGACATCACTGAATTCTCCGGAACCCAGCCGCAAAACGACGACATCACGCTTATCGCTATTCGCAAAACCTAACCACGTTCAAACACCTCTGCCGACTTGCCTTTTCCCGATTTCCTCAGTTTTCTCCCCGGACGGCCAAGCAAATCCCGCAAAAAAATTTCATCACACATGAGTAACGACGACACCACTTCAGCCGACATCGAATCCCCGGAAGAAAACCCCGAAAACGCCACCCAAGCCGAGACGGATCCCCTTGCCGACGCCTTGGCCGAGGCGGTCAAATTCCGTGAACTCGCCCTCCGCGCCCAGGCCGATCTGGATAATTTTCGCAAGCGCACCGTCCGAGAAAAAGAGGACTCCATTCGCTTCGCCAACGCCCGCCTTTTTGAAAGCCTCCTGCCGATCCTCGACAATTTCGAGCTGGGCCTCGCTGCCGCGCGGAGCGACGCCAAGGGCTCCAGTATCCTCACTGGTTTGGACATGGTCTTCAAACAAACCCAAGACTTTCTCATTGATTTCGGAGTCAGCGCCATCGAAGCCGTTGGCCAGAAATTCGATCCCAACCTCCACGAAGCGCTTGCCCAGGAACCTTCCAACGACGTCGCCGAGGGCATCGTGGTCAAACAAGTCCGCAAGGGCTACAAACTGCGCGACCGGTTGTTGCGCCCCGCCAACGTCGTCATCTCCACCGGCCCTGCCAATCCCGGGGAAACCGTCTCCGTTTCACCCGAAAACGCCGCTCCAGCCGAATAATCCATGGCCTCCGTCAAACGCGACTATTACGAAGTTCTCTCCGTCACCCGCAGCGCCAATGGGGACGAAATCAAACGCAGCTACCGCAAACTGGCGGTGCAATATCACCCCGATAAAAATCCCGGCGATCCCACTGCCGAGGATAAATTCAAGGAACTGAGTGAGGCCTACGACATCCTGATGGATGAAAACAAGCGCGCCGCCTACGACCGTTACGGTCATCAGGCTTTCGCGGGCGGAAACGGCGGAGCTGGGGGCGGGGGCGGTTTTCACGACCCGTTCGATATATTCCGCGAAGTCTTCGGCCAACAAGGAGCCGGCGGGGGCGGCGGGATTTTCGATCAAATCTTCGGCAACCAAGGCGCCACCCGGCCCGATCGTGATGGCCGCCAGCGCGGTAGCGACTTGCGCTACGACCTCCAGATCAGCCTCGAGGAAGCCGCCAATGGAGCGCAAAAGGAAATCGAAATCGCCAAGCCCGACACCTGCGAAACCTGCAGCGGCGCCGGAGCCGAACCTGGCTCGAAAGTTTCCACCTGCTCCATGTGCCAAGGCCGCGGCCAAGTCATCAGCAGCCGGGGCTTTTTCCAAGTCTCGCAAACCTGCCCCCGTTGCTCCGGCACCGGAAGGACGCTCGAGCGCCCGTGCAAAACCTGCCACGGCGAAGGACGCTACGAAAAAAGCACCCGCATCAATCTAAAGATTCCCGCAGGCATCGACGACGGCGCGCGCTTACGTAGTTCACGCAACGGCGAAGCTGGCATTCGTGGTGGCGAGGCGGGCGATCTTTATGTGGTGATTCACGTCAAAGAGCATCCCATTTTCCAGCGCGACGAGGACAATCTCTACTGCGAAATCCCCATCTCCTTCACCACCGCAACCCTCGGCGGAGAAATCCAAGCTCCCACCCTCGAGGGCAAGGCGTCCGTGAAAATCCCTGCCGGCACTCAGAATGGCACCCGCTTCAAACTGCGCGACAAAGGCATCCAAGGCCTGCACGCCCGCGGTCGCGGCGACCTCATTGTGCAGGTTCTGGTCGAGATTCCGAGCAAACTCAACGCCGAGCAGCGCGAAAAACTAGCCGCCTTTGCCGAAGCTTGCGGCGAAGAAAATTCGCCGATCCACAAAAGTTTCTTCGATAAAGCCAAGGATTTCTTCCGCTAATCGGCCTGCGGGCTTTTTTTTCGAGAGATTCAGACATCTCAACGGGCCCGCTTCGTGTATAGTAGGGGTCCGTTTCGGCGTTCCACCGATCCGGAAACGATTTTTTCCTCACCCGTGGCCACCTCTATTTCCGATCTCCGACTTACCACCCGGCAGCAGCACAACCTCGTCCAACTCCGCAATAAAATCCCCAAGCTGAAACAGCAGCGCGGACGGGAACTCTACCAGACTGGCGCCAATCTCTCCCTCAAACGGAGCGACAACCATCTCCCCGGCTCGATGGGTTATGTCGCCGTCGTGCGCGATCAGATCCGACGCGAAGTTTTCATCGAGTTCGTTGGCAACGAAGTAACGGTTGATTGCGACTGCGAGGAGAGCGCCTTTTGCAAACATTGCTACTGCGGCATCCAATCCCTCTTAGCCCGAGCCAGCATCGAAGATCGGGCGACCGACCGTCCTGCGCGGGATCTGATCGCCGCTCTCGAATCCGCCCACGCCCGGCGGCTGACCCCTCCAGAACTGGATTACATCGAGCGCATCGAAACCGCCTACGCGAACGCCACCAGCAAGCCCGATCTGACCGTTTACGATTTACGCGGTCTTCTCCCCAGCAGCTTTGGCGGTGGCACCACCCGAGTGGAAATCTGGCCCGACCCGCCCACGTCCTTGCTTGAATTCTGGCATTACGTCGCCCATGCGATTAGTTCGAAAAAGGGAAACTATCCGCCTTTTCTCGATCTCGTGACCGACCCCGAACTGATCGTGGACAAGGTGCGAGGCTGGGCGCGACGCAAGGAAATCGCCGTGTGGAACGACACTTTCGGCCGCCTCGCCTCAGACGACGCATTGCAACGCATCCGGGTGCTCGACCTCCGCATTCATATCGAAACCAATGGCTTTTCTCTTGAAAGCCGCCTCGATGGCTTAGCGGAATTCACGCCATTGAAGACCAAATTTATTCGACCCTTGCAGGCCGATCTGGAGGCGGGTTTACTCCAACTCAGCCCGGCCGCCACCGTGCTCTGGCCCCGCTTCGCCCCGCTCCTCGCCAACGATTCCTTCACCTACCGCGAAGCCGCCGCCTGCGCCGCGCTCGAGGACATGCTTCGGTTGCCCTTCATCCGGGAGAACATTGTCGCGCTCGACGGCTCGCCAATCGAGTTTCCAACCGAGCCACTCCGCTGGTCGGTCACCGCCAACGACGACGATTATGACCTCCAATTAGTCACCGCCACCGGCCAACCGCCACTCCGTTTGCTCGCTCGTTTCGCCGGTCCGCCAGCGCTGTATCTGACCGTGCGGCAGGTATTCCCCGGTCCACCCATCACTCCAGAATTTTCCGCCGCCGACTCCCTCCGCATTCCGTCCGAGGCCCTCGAAACCCTCCCCGGCATCCAAACTCTCCTCCGCCTCGACGCCCCGCTTCCGGAGAAAATCGCCGGGCGCGTCCGCCGCATCCCGCTGCACCTTCATCTCACCGCCACTCTCCACAAACCGCGCGGAAAAAAATCAAATCCCGAAAACGATCCCGAGTATCTTCGCCTCGCCATTCATTCCGCAGACGGAACGGGACGCGAATTTTCCGAATACCTCGGCTCAGGCTGGTCGCCTCTTCCCGCCGGGAAAGCCGCTTCCGTTGAAACTGGCAACGATTTTCTGGAAATCGTCGATCCCGGCACGCTGCCCAACCCGGCCCCCATCCTCGACGGCCTCGCAGTCGCCTACGACGAGGACATCTCCGTTTGGAGTTGCAAGATCACTCGCAGATTTCCTGCTGTGTTTTCCAGTTGGTTGCAAAACCTTCCGCCAACCATCGTGCTCGATCTCGATTCAACCCTCGCCAGTTTCCGCGAACGTCCCCTCACCGCGAAGTTCGATCTCGAAATCCTCGAGGCCGGAGTGGACTGGTTCGACCTCCGTTCCACCTTGAAGATTGAGGACACCGACCTCACTCGCGAGGAAATCACCCTCCTGCTCAAAGCCAGTGGTGAATACGTCCGACTCGGGACGAAGGGCTGGCGAAAACTAGCCTTTGAACTCTCCCCCGAGGACGACGCTGCTCTCGCCCAGATCGGGCTCAGCACGGCCGATCTCAATGGCGAGTCCCAGCGCATGCACGTTCTCCAACTGGCTGGCGGCAGTAAAGCGCGCCATCTTCTGCCCGAGGACACTCTCTCCCGGATCGCCGAGCGCGTTGCAGAAATAAAAACCCGGGTCGCCCCTCCGGTTCCTTCGACCATTCACGCCACCCTCCGCCCCTACCAACTCGAGGGTTACCATTTCCTTTCCTACCTCGCTGCCAACCAATTCGGCGGCATTCTCGCCGACGACATGGGCCTTGGTAAAACCCTCCAAACCCTCGTCTGGCTCGCCTCTTTGCGCGAAGATATTGACCTCGCCAAACGCACCACTCTCGTCGTCTGCCCCAAATCGGTCACCGACAACTGGCTCAGCGAAGCCGAGCGCTTTTACCCCACCCTGAAGGTCGGCGTCTGGCGCGAAAAAAATCCTGCTCTCCTTACTCAATTCATCTCCGAACACGATCTCGTCGTCCTCAACTACGCCCAACTCCGCAGTCACGAGATCGCCCTCGCCAAAGTCCGCTGGCTCGCGGTCATTCTCGACGAAGGCCAGTTCATTAAGAATCCCACCTCCCAAACGGCGAACGCAGCCCGCAACCTCGACACCGATCACCGACTCATCCTCACCGGCACCCCGATCGAAAACCGCCTGCTCGACCTCTGGAGCCTGATGTCGTTTGCCATGCCCGGCATTCTCGGCACGCAGTCGCGGTTCCAAGTTCTTTTCAACGAAAAAAAAGACGCCCTGGCTACCCGCCGTCTCGCCGCCCGCGTCCGGCCCTTCCTGCTGCGGCGCTCGAAAAAGGAAGTCGCCACCGATCTTCCCGACCGCATCGAAGAGGACCTCCATTGCGAAATGGAAGGTGACCAGTTGTTGCGTTACCGCGCCGAGTTGAAAATCGCCCGCCAGCGGCTTCTCAAAATCAACACCAGCAGCCAGCTCGACAAAGAGCGCTTCAACATTCTCACCTCGCTGCTCCGTCTCCGCCAAATTTGCGCCCACCCCGGACTCGCCGATCCCAAGCTCAGCGACGCCGACAGCGCGAAACAGGAGGCCCTCTTCGAACTGCTCGAACCGCTCATCGAGGAAGGCCACAAGGTGCTCGTCTTCAGCCAGTTTGTCTCCATGCTCGAACGACTCCAGACCGTCATCCGCGAACGCGAATGGAAGAGCTATTTCCTCGCTGGCGACACCGAAGACCGCGGCCAGCTCGTGAAAAATTTCCAAGCCGATCCCGGCAGCGCCGTCTTCCTCATTTCCCTGCGCGCCGGCGGCTTTGGCCTCAACCTCACCTCCGCCAGCTACGTCGTGCTCTACGATCCGTGGTGGAATCCCGCCGTCGAAAACCAAGCCATCGACCGCACCCATCGTATCGGCCAGGTCAACAAGGTCATCGCCTACCGCCTCATCACCAAGGACAGCATCGAGGAAAAAATCCGCGCCCTCCAAAAAAGCAAAGGGGCCCTCGCTCAAGACATTCTCGGAGAGGAAAATTTCGTTAAGAGCCTCACCCTCGACGATTTCCAATACCTCTTCGCGGAAAGCTAGGCCGCGCAAAATATCCTTTTTGGTCTCCCCGCGAAAGGTTAGCATCAAAGCCGCATGAGTTTTCCCGTCCTCACCGCCGACGAGGCCGCAGCCTTCATTCCGCACGGGGCAACGATTGGATTCAGCGGGTTTACCTCAACCGGCGCGCCCAAAGAGATTCCTCTCGCGATCGCTCGCAAAGCCCGCTCCGAACATGCCGCCGGAAGACCATTCCAAATTGGCGTAGTCACCGGAGCTTCGACCGGTCCCAGCCTTGACGGAGCCCTTGCCGAGGCCGGTGCCATTGCTTGGCGAACACCTTTTCAATCGAACGCGACTCTGCGCCGTCTGATCAATGCGAACGAGGTGCGCTTTTTCGATCTGCATCTTTCGGGTCTCTCCCAATCGGTTCGCTCCGGCTTGCTCGGTAAATTTCACTGCGCCATCGTCGAAGTCGCAGCAATCATCGGAAACAACGAGGTGGTGCTCACCAGTTCAGCCGGCGCCAGTGCCACTTTCCTGCATGTCGCCGACCACATCCTGCTCGAATGCAATTCCTATCATCCGCCCGACTTGCTCGGCTTGCATGATATTTACGAACCGCAGGACCCACCCTTTCGCCAACCTGTTCCGTTGCTAACCTGCCGCGACCGCATCGGCACCACCACCGTCCAGATCGATCCGACGAAGGTTCTTGGCGTCGTTCGGACCCATCGTCCCGATGAGGTTGGCGACTTCAAACCGCAGGACCCAGTCACCCGGCGGATTGGTGAGAACGTAGCGGATTTTCTCGCCGCCGAGTTGCACGCGGGTCGGATTCCCAAAACTTTCCTGCCCCTCCAAGCCGGTGTCGGGAATGTTAGTAACGCCGTTCTCTCTGCCCTCGCTGGCCACTCCGACGTGCCCGATTTCGAAATGTTCACCGAAGTCGTGCAGGACTCTTCAGTGGACCTAATCGAGTCGGGACGACTGAAATTTGCCTCCTCCTGTTCGCTCACGCTTACCCCACCAGTGATGGAGCGGGTTTACCGCGAGCTCGCTTTTTTTCGGAAACATCTCGTCCTCCGGCCGCAGGAGATCACGAACCATCCCGAACTCATTCGCCGCCTCGGGGTTATTAGTATGAACACCGCGCTCGAAGTGGATCTTTCCGGCAATGTGAACTCGACCCACGTCCTCGGGCGAAGCCTGGTCAATGGCATCGGCGGTTCCGGCGACTTCACTCGCAACGCCTATGTTTCCATTTTCATGTGCCCCTCCACTGCCAAGGACGGGGCGATCAGCACGATTGTTCCGTTGGTCACGCACATGGACCACAACGAACACTCAGTGCAAATCATCGCCACCGAGCACGGCGTCGCAGATCTGCGCAACACCACTCCGCCAGAGCGCGCCCGCCTGATCGTGGATCGCTGCGCTCATCCCGATTTTCGTCCGCAGTTGCGAGATTATTTCCGGCACATGGAGCAGGGCCACTCGCCCCAAATGCTCTCCACTGCTTTCGCTATGCACGAGCATTTTACCCACACCGGGACGATGCGAAATGTGAACTGGCCGGAGTATCTTCGCTAACTAGTTCCTAGCGGCCATTTCGCGCATCGCGCATGGCTTGGAAAATTTCTGGGCCCGCCATTCCAAATAACTCGTTGTGCCCGGCGCCAGCAATCTCTCGGTAAGTCGCGGCATCTCCCAGACCGGCGGTCAGTTCCCGGCTCATCGTTACCGGAATTGTTTCATCCGCACTTCCATGGAAGATCCACGCGTGTCCACCTCGCTCTGCCAATGCGTGCAATCGCGCCCGGTTATCAAAACGGTGCGTAGTTAGAAAGCCAACCGGCAAGTGCACCACGACGGCCGCCATATCCATCGTGCTCGTGAAGGGAGTGAGCAGCAGAACCCGTCGAATCCCGAAACTTTCCGCACCGATCAGCGCGGCAGCGGCGCCGAGCGAGTGACCAAAAACCATTCCCCTCGCACCCATCTCCGACAGCGGAAATTCCGTTGCGGTCGCCGCCAACGGGACGGCAGCCTCAATGTTTTCGCGAATGTTCGCAGGCGACGGCTCGCCCGCCGAGACACCGTAGCCTGGATAATCGATCAGTAAAAACGCATCCTTGGAAAGGTCCGCTGCCTGTTGCAACCAATCCAGACTCAGCCCCTGGCTGGCGTTTCCAGCGCAGACAATCCAGAACCGCTCCGGAGCACCTCCCGAAAGTGGCGGCTGCAACCAAGCCGTTTGTTTTCCCTGCGATGTTTTATAGTCAATCCGTTTCCCGCCCGACTCCAGAAACCGCCCGACCACGGACGCTGGCGATTTTTGCGGGAAATAAATGAGACGGCTTTGTCCAAAAAAAAGTCCTCCTAACAAAACGCTCGCCGTTAGTAGCGTCACCCGCAGAAAATGGTTGGCCCATCGCATGAGCTTTCGCGGGCTGCTAACCTTTCAATCCTTCGATCGACACCGCGCCCTCTCCATCGACAATCTCGCCAATTTTCCGGCCCTTGGTTGTTTTTAGCACGGCGGGCGCGTCTTTCGCCGCGACGATCAATGCCATACCGATACCCATGTTAAAGACCTGATACATCTCCAGCGGATCGATTTTTCCGCGTCGCTGAATGAGTTGGAAAAGCAGAGGCACCATCCACGATCCCGCGTCGATGCGGGCGTTGAGATTCTTCGGTAGGACCCGGGGGAGATTGTCTAACAAACCGCCGCCAGTGATGTGTGCGGCTCCCTTCAGCACACCGTCGGGCAGCGAGGCCATGAGCGGTTGATAGTTTTTGTGCACGCGCAGCAGTTCCTCGCCCAAGGTTAGTTTCAGCCCGTCAAGCCGCTCGTCAAGTCGGTGAGCTTTCCGTCCGGAGAGGAGGACTTTCCGTGCCAATGAATAGCCGTTGGTATGCAATCCGTTGGAGGCTAGTCCGATGATCACATCCCCTTTAGAAATGCGGGAGCCGTCGAGCATTTTCGCGCGATCCACCACGCCAACAATGCAACCAGCCAGATCGTATTCGCCGGGCTGATACATCCCGGGCATCTGCGCGGTCTCACCGCCAATGAGGGCGCAACCGGCTGCCAAGCAGGCCTTGGTGAAGCCGGTCAGCATTTGGTCAAAAGCGCGCGTATCCAGTTTCCCGGAACCGATGTAGTCGAGGAAGAACAGCGGCTTCGCGCCAATCACCGCGATGTCGTCCACGCAATGGTTGACGAGATCCTGCGCCACGGTGTCATGACGACCCAGCGCAAAGGCGATCTTCAGTTTTGTGCCAACGCCGTCGATACTGGAGACGAGCACCGGTTCTTTCATCGCTCCGAAATCGGCGCGGAACAAACCACCGAATCCACCGATTTTGCCGAGGACTTCGGGTCCGTGCGTTTTACTAACCTTCGCGTGGATGCCGCTCTTCACGCGGTTACCGAGATCGACGTCGACTCCCGCTTTAGCGTAGGCCTTTTTTCTAGTAACACTCATAAACTGGTCGCAAAAAGATCCTGCTGACCAGCGGTGGTGGAGAGAAGGCGCGAGTGGGTCCGGCGCTTTTCCATGATGAATTTGTCCAAGTCAGGATCAAACGGAATCGGGTAGTTTCCCGTAAAGCACGCGAGACAAAAGGCGCTTTCATCCAGTCCGGTTGCGGCCACCATGCCTTTGACGTCGAGGTAGCCGATGCTGTCCGCACCGAGGTATTCGCGGATATCGTCCAATGTTAGTTGGTTGGCTAGGAGTTTGGCCGGATTTGGAAAATCGATGCCGTAGTGACAGGCGAACTTATGCGGCGGGCAACTGATCCGCATGTGAACTTCCTTAGCGCCGGCCTCGCGAAGATTGATCACCCGGGCCTTCGCGGTGGTGCCGCGAACGATACTATCATCGACGACGACAACGCGTTTCCCATCGACCGACTCTTTGATTAGGTTCAGTTTTACCCGGACGTTGAAATCGCGGATTAATTGCGTGGGCTGCAAAAAAGTGCGGCCGATGTAGTGGTTCCTAACAAAGGCGTGCTCGAATGGAATGCCGAGTTCTTCGCTGAATCCCATCGCGGCGTAGTTGCCCGAGTCGGGCACGGGCACGACGATGTCGGCCTCGCAAGGATGAAGCTTGGCTAATTCGCGTCCCATTCGGGTGCGAACTTTGCTAACATTAACGTTGGAAATAATGCTGTCGGGCCGGGCAAAGTAAACATACTCGAACATGCAAAACGCCTTTTTCTCCACCTCGCGAAACGGAAACTCCGAGCGCACGCCATTTTCGTTAATGATAACAACCTCACCGGGCTCGATCTCGCGGACAAATTCCGCATGGATCAAATCGAAGGCGCACGTCTCCGAGGAAAGAATGTAGGCTCCATCGAGCTTGCCGAGCGAAAGCGGACGAAAGCCGAAAGGATCACGCACGCCGATGATTTCCTCCTCGCTCATGATGACGAGAGAGAAAGCTCCCTCGAGGCGGCGGAGGGCAGCGAGCGGACTCTCTCCCGATTTATTAGGTTGAGCGAGCAGATGGACAATGATTTCGCTGTCCACCGTGGTCTGGAAAATGGATCCGTTGGCTTCGAGTTCCTCGCGCAGCGCGGCGGCATTGATCAGGTTGCCGTTATGCCCGATGGCGATTTGTCCGCGTTGGCAGGTGATGGAAAGCGGCTGTGCGTTGATCAGAGTGCTCGATCCGGTGGTCGAATAGCGCACGTGGCCAATCGAGTTCGTTCCCTTTAATTTGTCGAGTTCCGCCGCCGAGAAAACTTGCGAGACGAGGCCCATGTCCTTGTGCACGAGAAACGGTGCCCCAGGCTTGGTCGAAGTGATGATCCCCGCGCTTTCCTGTCCGCGATGTTGCAAGGCGAAGAGTCCGTAATAGGTCAGGATCGCCGCGTTGGGGTGACCGTAAACGGCAAAAACGCCACATTCATGTTTGAAATCGGATTGGCTCACGTGCGATGAAGATAAATCGGGAAGCGCCGTATTACAAAGGGAGCGGGTTCCGGGAGTAAAGAAAGGAAAACGCCATTCCGCAAAAAAGCCGGTCTCGCGACATGCTAGAAGCGCAGCTTCCGGCGAATTTTTCGGCCGACCTCGACGAAGACGCCCCCGCGCATCCGCCAAGCTTGCTTCCGCTTTTTGTTAGCCGTCTGCTTTTCCAGATTCCATGGGAACTCCGGAGACATTTTCGGCACTCCCTTGGTCGGCACCTCGAAGCCCAAGATGTAGGCACGGCGCGGGCCGTTTGATCGGTTGGCTCCAGCCCGATGGGGCGTGCGGCAGTGGTGAATCGTGCATCCCCCGGCCGACAACGGAACCGGCACCACTTTGGCGCTCGCAAAGTCATCCACACATTCTAGCGCGTGGACGGTTGGATCATTTCCCGGGGAGCGATGAGACAGAACCGGTCCGCGATGGACGCCTGAGACAAACTGCAAGCAGCCACTCGTTTCATCAACCGGCTGCAGGGGCATCCAGATGCTGATTTCGTTGTAGCCCGGGGCGTGGTTCCGGCGGAAAGCCTCGTCCTGATGCCACGGAGTCGGCGCACCGATCAGCGGCGGCTTGCGGATGGCGTGCTCAAAAGCGCCGACCGCGTCTGGGCCGAGCAACTGCCTTGCAACCGAGAGCGCATTCTTGCGGAAGATCGTATCTTTTAACTCAGGGGCGAAAAACACCGGGTTGATGATTTGCGGCGAAACCGGTTCGGCGTTGTCGTCATCCTTTCCAACCATGTCGAAATGTGCGCCCTGAGCGCGCCCTGCCTTATCCGCAAACAACCGGTCGTAAACCCCGATGATGAACTCCACTTCCTCCGGCGGGCAGATTCGTTCCAAATGCAAAAATCCGTTGTCTTCAAAAGAAGCGATTTGTTCCTGGGTGAGGACCAAGTCCTCCGTAGCGGTCATCTGCGTCAAGGTGAGGTTAGATTCGGGATCAATCTTCTCGCTGTCAATTTTTTATCCGGAAGATTTAGGAATGATCCATCCAACGGCCGATCGCGCTGGACCACCCCGCGCGAAGGTCTGCCACCGGCCATTCCCAGGTTTGACGCGCGACGATGGTTAGGAGGCTGCCGCCGACCACTCCGAGTCGGGAAAACGGCACGCCGATCGATTCGAGTTCCGAAACAACCTGCGCCGCCTTCGCCGGGTCGGTGGTGAGAATAATGCGGGCCTGACTTTCGTTGAAAAGCGCGACCGCGTCGGGCTCATTCGAGGTTAGCTGGACACGTGCGCCAAGCTGGTTGGCGAAGGAGCACTCCGCCAGCGCCACGGCCAGCCCACCCTCGCTGCAATCGTGCGCACTCCGGACGGTGCCCATCCGGATTAATTTGCGGAGCGCGTCGTGGATCGCCCGCTCGGTGGCGAAATGCACTCGCGGCGGCAACCCTTCTTTCCGCCCGTGCAACACCTTCAAAAAGTGCGAACCGCCCATCTCGTGGCCGATTTCCCCGAGGAGAAAAATCACGTCGCCCTCGCTCTGGAAATGCTGGGTCGTGATGTGCTCTTCCGACTCGATCAGCCCGACCATACCCACCGTCGGCGTCGGGTCGATCGCACCCGCCGGGCTTTGGTTGTAGAGCGAGACATTGCCGCCGGTGACGGGCACATCGAAGGCGTTACATCCCTCCGCGAGTCCCTCAACGCATTGCTGGAGCTGCCAGAAATTTTCCGGATTATGCGGGTTGCCGAAGTTTAAGTTATCCGTCACCGCCAACGGCACCGCGCCGGAGCAAGCCAAATTGCGGGCGGCTTCGGCGATGGCGGCTTTCGCGCCCTCGCGCGGATCGAGCGAGCAATAGAGGCTGTTACAATCGCTCGTCGCGGCGACAAATTTATCCGCCTCGCGAATATAAAAAACCGCTGAGTCCGATCCGGGACGAACGACGCAGCCGTTACGCACCATGTGATCGTATTGCTGCCAGACCCACTCCTTGGAAGCGATGCTAGGATCCGCTAACAACGCAGGTAGCGCGGCCTGCAAATCGGTTTCCGGCAACTGCGCGTTATCGAACGGAGCCGGGATCGGACGCGCCTTCACCTCGCGATGATAGATCGGCGCTTCGTCCGCCAATTTCTTCGCGGGAATCTCGACCACCGTTTCGCCGTGATTTTTCACCCGCATCATCCCGTCGTCGCGAACGAATCCGACGTGCGCATACGGGAGGTCCCATTTTTCAAAAATGCGTTTGACCGCGTCTTCCTCGCCCAGTTTGACAATGATCAGCATCCGCTCCTGCGATTCGCTGAGCAGCGTTTCATAGGGCGTCATCCCGGTTTCGCGTTTCGGGACGAGCGCGAGATCGATCTCGACCCCGGTGTCGCCGCGACTCGCCGTTTCGCAGGTCGAACAAGTGAGTCCCGCCGCGCCCATGTCCTGAATGCCGGCCACGCAGCCGCTCGCGAGCAATTCGAGACACGCTTCTAACAACAACTTCTCCTTGAAAGGATCGCCCACCTGCACGGCCGGACGGTCCTCTTTGCTCTCCTCAGTCAGATCGCGCGAGGCGAACGCCGCCCCAGCGAGGCCGTCGCGTCCCGTCTCTGCGCCTACGTAAAAAACCGGATTGCCGATTCCGCTCGCTGCGCCCCGGGCAATTTCCTCGTGACGCAACACTCCGAGACAAAAAACGTTGACCAGCGGATTCCCGTTGTAGCTCTCGTCGAAATAGACCTCTCCGCCGATCGTTGGCACGCCAATGCAGTTGCCGTAGTGCGCGATGCCGGAAACAACACCCGCAAAGAGTTGCCGGTTGCGCGGCTCACTCAGCGGACCGAAGCGGAGCGAATCCAGCGAAAACACCGGGCGCGCCCCCATCGTAAAAATGTCGCGAATGATTCCTCCGACTCCGGTCGCCGCGCCTTGGAAGGGCTCGACCGCGCTCGGGTGATTGTGCGATTCCATTTTAAACGCCACGGCCCAACCGTCGCCGATATCGATCACGCCCGCATTTTCCTCGCCCGCTTTAACTAACACACGGGGGCCGCTCGTCGGAAACTTCCGCAACTCCGGTTTCGAGTTTTTGTAGCTGCAATGCTCGCTCCACATCACCGAAAACACGCCCAACTCGGTGAAGTTAGGATCGCGTCCAAGGATCGCCTGGATGCGAGTGTATTCCTCCGGCGTGATGCCATGTTTGGCGATGACTTCGGGCGTGATGTTAGGCGACATAAGATAAATTCAGCATCGACTCGAAGATCACCCGGCCATCCTCGCTCCCGAGCCGTTGCTCCGTGGCGCGATCCGGATGCGGCATTAGGCCGAAAACATTTCGTGCCGCATTGCAGACGCCCGCGATATTTTCCATCGAGCCGTTCGGATTGGCCGCCGGGGAAACCTGTCCGTTCGCCTCCGTATAGCGGAGGACCACTTGGCCGTTCGCGTTCAGTTCCGCCAAAGTCTCCGTGTCGGCCGTGTAACGCCCCTCGCCGTGCGCCACCGGGATTTTCAGGATGTCACCCGCCGCGCATCGATTCGTAAACGGCGTCTCCGCCGTCTCCACCCGCAGCCACGTGTCGCGGCAGACAAAGTGCAATTTCTCGTTCCTAACCAATGCCCCGGGCAACAGTCCCGCCTCGCATAAAATCTGAAATCCGTTGCAAATTCCGATGACTAATTTTCCCTCCGCCGCTGCCGCCCGCACCGCTGGCATGATCGGCGAAAACCGCGCAATCGCCCCGCACCGCAGATAATCGCCATAGGAAAATCCGCCCGGCAACACCATCGCGTCGTAGCCAGCGAGCGATGTTTCCTTGTGCCAAACATATTCGGCCGACGCCCCCGGCAACGCATCGATCGAACGTTGACAATCCTGATCACAATTCGAGCCGGGAAAACGAATGACAGCGAACTTCATCGAACGCGGAATGGTTAGGAAGCCGAAATCTCCAGACGGTAATCTTCGATCACCGGATTCGAGAGCAGCTCATGGCAGATCGTGTGGAGTTGCTTCTCGCCCGCCGCATCGAGTGGACCGGACAACTCGATCTCCATCACCTTGCCGACACGGATGCTTTCCACCGCAGCCAACCCGAGGGAATGAACTGCATTTTTCACCGCGACCCCTTGGGGATCGAGCACGGAGGCTTTGGGCATGACGACGACTGTGGCTTTCATAGACAGGATGAGCGGTAGATTTGCAGCAGATTTGGCAGTTCCTTACTTTTGCCAACGCCTCCACCCCCGGCAAGACGAAAAGTCAGTACAGCGAGATATATTGAAGCGAGGCCGGTTTATTTTTCTCAACAGATCCCGTGACTAAACGAAAAACCACTTTGCGCAGCTGACAATAGAGAACGTTATGACTTGAGGCGAGCAAACCGAACGATGCTCGTGACCTTTTTAGCTTTTCTCCAAGATTGGCTGCTCGGGGATTTCGAAAAGGGTGACGCTCGAGTTAGTTTCGCCGAAGTATTTCAGGGTCCAGGCGGAGGGAAAAAGGACGACGGGGAGGCCGCTCGCGTCGGTGGCTAGTTTGACGCCGGTGGGGAGTTTGAGCGTTTCGAGATCGGTGTCGGGGGCGAGCCAGCGGGCAATGCTCCAAGTGGCGGTTTCGAGGCGCGACTCGGCGTTGTATTCGGTTTCGAGGCGGTATTGCACGACTTCAAATTGCAACGGGCCGACGGCGGCGAGGAGCGGGACTTTGATGATGGAGTCGTTCAGGTGGAAGACTTGGATGACGCCTTCTTGGAGGAGTTGTTCGAGGCCTTGGCGAAATTGTTTGTATTTGCCGGTGTTCGGATTTTGCAGAAAAGCGAAGCATTCCGGCGGGAAACGCGGGATTTCGTGGTAAACGACGCCCGGTTCCTCGCTCAACGTGTCGCCAATGCCGAATTCGGAGTAGCCAACCAACCCGAGGATGTCGCCCGCGTAAGCTTCGTCGATGGTTTCGCGTTCTTGGGCGAAGAGTTTGTGCGAGTTCGAGAGCCGGACTTTTTTGCCGGTGCGCTCGTGGATGACGGACATGTCGCGGGTGAATTTACCGCTGCAAACGCGCAGGAACGCGATGCGATCGCGGTGGCGCGGGTCCATGTTGGCTTGGATTTTGAAGATGAAGCCGGAGAAATTTGGCGAATCGGTGGGAACGTATTCGCCGTGGCTGATGCGCGGGCCGGGCGGGGTGGATTCGGCCAAAAAGGCGTCGAGCATGAGCTGGACGCCGAAATTATTCATGGCGCTGCCGAAGAAAACGGGGGTTTGTTTGCCGTTGAGGACGCGGTTGTGGTCGTAGGCTTCGCCCGCGACTTCGAGCATCTCGAGTTCCTCGCGGACGCTCGCGTAAACGTCGGGAGCAAGTTTTTCGGCGACGATAGGGTCGTCGATTCCGGCGATGGAAACGGGCGCGCGATAGGCTCCGTGCGGCGTTTTCTCGAAGAGGTGGACTTCCTTTTTCTGGCGATCGTAAACGCCCTTGAATTGGACGCCTTCGCCAAGGGGCCAGTTAATCGGATACGCGCCGATGCCGAGGACGCTTTCGAGTTCGTCGAGGAGGTCGAGCGGCGGACGCGACGGGCGGTCCAGCTTGTTCATGAAGGTAAAAATGGGGACGCCGCGCCGACGGCAAACGTCGAAGAGTTTGCGGGTCTGCGCCTGGATGCCTTTGCCCGCGTCGATGACCATGACGACAGCATCGACGGCGGTGAGGACGCGATAAGTGTCCTCGGAGAAATCGTGGTGACCGGGGGTGTCGAGCAGGTTGACGGCATAACCGCCGTATTCAAATTGCAGGACGGTGGAACTGATGCTGATGCCGCGTTTGCGCTCGAGTTCCATCCAGTCGGAGGTGGCGGCGCGCTGATTTTTCCGCGAGGTGACGGACCCGGCGAGTTGGACGGCGCCGCCGTAGAGGAGGAGCTTCTC
Source organism: Chthoniobacterales bacterium (assembly GCA_038228695.1). Lineage (GTDB taxonomy): Bacteria > Verrucomicrobiota > Verrucomicrobiia > Chthoniobacterales > DASVRZ01 > DASVRZ01. Next base: position 52,015 of record JBBRPA010000009.1, on the reverse strand, counting down.
GGTGAGGGTGGTCTTACCGGCGTCGGGGTGCGAGATGATCGCGAAGGTGCGGCGACGGTTGATTTCGGAGAGCATGGACGGAGAATTTATGAATTTTGATTTATGCTTTGAGATTGATCTTTTCCCAAGGACCAAATGGCCAACCGTGAGATGGGAAAGCGCCACTCCTGAAAAAGAAAAGGACGTCTTCGGATTGCGAAGACGTCCTTTTTCGTGAGTTTGTCCGGGAAGACAAACTCGGTTTAGATGTTTAAGGCATCAACAAAACCGACCGGCTGCGCTTGATCTCGCGGGTGATTTTGCGGTGGAAATGAGCGGGCATGCCGGTGAGACGACGGGGAAGGATTTTCCCACTCTCGGTGACGAATTTTTTCAGAATCTCAGGATTCTTATAATCGATCGCATCGATGGTGATGTCGATCCGGCGGCGAGGCATGATGCGGTTCGCACGGCGGAAATTGGAGCGGCGTTGAGCGGTCTTAGGTTGCATGATGAATGAATGGGGTGTGCGTTACTTGGTTTCGCGATGGAGAGTATGCCGACGAAGGAACGGGTTGTATTTCTTTTTCTCCAGTCGGTTCGGAGTGTTCGGGCTTTTCTTGTTCCGGGTGGACATGTAGCGGGAAGCGGGCATGCCTTCAGCTTTTGCTTCGGTGCATTCGAGAGTAATGATGTCTTGAGCCATTTTTTTTAGAGAGTAAGGTTAGTTTATTATTCTTTTGAATCAACTGCGGGTTCCTCTTCCTCCGATTCGCCACCTTCTTCGTCGGTCAAGCCGAAGAGCGAGGTAACGGATTGGCGGACGCGGGTCATCTTGTTTTGTTTTTCCAGTTGAGCCTGGCAATCGACCGTGTAGCGGGTGAAAGGAATCGCCTCGAGGCGGACGTGCGGGATGGGTTTGTTGCACATTTCGCAGATGCCGTAGGCGTCGGAATCGATGCGGCGAAGAGCTTCTTCGATTTCGTTCAGCGAATCTTGTTCACTGGAAAGAAGACTGAGGGCGAAGTCGCGGTCGTAAGCATCGCTGCCTGCGTCCGCCTGATGCATGCCGAAGGCGGAAGCTTCGCTGCCTTCAGCGCGGGCGCGCAGATTGTCTTTGGCCACACCCATCATCGAATCCACCATGGCGTCGCGCAGGGCAATGAGGCGCGCTCTCTGTTTTTTCAAGAAGGGAGACAGTCCCTCGTCGCCGTTGGAGATCTTGCCGGGAAGAATGGTCACGGATTCGTCCACCTCAAAAGAGTCTTTTGAGGGGCTTTTCTTACCGGTTTTTACAGTCTTAGACTTGGGCATATACAGTGAATCTTTTGAGGCTCGGCCAGATTTGGGGAGCGGGTATTTAATGGCGATTGGGGATCGGCGCAAGAAGAAAAACGCGCTGCGACCGCCCTTAATCGAGCTTGAAAAGTGTCCAGTGAAGGATTACTCACAACCTCTATGGGGAAACCAGTTGTTGAAGTTCTGCCGAGGGCCGTCATCCCGACGAGTGGCGGAAGTGCGGTTTTCTTGGGGAATCAGTTCAAAGTCTTCGTTATTTACGTCGATAGCGGCGTTGGGCAGGCCATCACGATGTTCATGCGGCAGACGGCTAAGGCGCGTCCTCTGACCCACGACCTGATGGCCCACATTCTCACCGCGCTCGGCGCCAAGGTGGAGCGAGTGATTATCAACGACCTCCAAGAGGGAACCTATTTCGCCCGCTTGATTCTGAGCGCGGAGAACGAGTTGCAAGAGCGTAAAATTGTTGAGATCGATGCTCGCCCGAGCGATTGTATTGCTCTTGCTGTCCAGCAGAATGCCCCGATTTACGTCGTTCAAGAAGTCTGGAGTCAGGTCGAGGACATGTCCGAAATCCTCGAGCAAATGTCCCGGCCCGAAAATTCGGCGGAGGAGGAATAAGTTCTCTCTCGTTCCGGACCGGGGCGGCTAAGCGCTCCAAGGAACGATTCGCGGCTTGATTTGAGGTAGATTCGACGAAACACTCACGCGCTTGAAATTGGACAATCCGGCATTGGGAAACACGCAGACAGAAGACGCAGGGACCAAACCGGTCGCTGCCTCCGCCATCGTTCCCGCAGAAGCCATCGCACAAAATCCGGCGTTGACCTATTTTTCCGGGCGCAAACCCGCCGAAATCCGCAATCTCGGCGAACGCATGGACGCCACATTGCGGGAAATGGGCGTCAGCTTCGATTTCGTTCGCGGCGAACCGGCCCAGACACCCTGGGTTTGCGACATCGTCCCGCATATTTTCAGCGACGACGACTGGCACATCATCACGACTGGGTTTCGCCAGCGGTTGCGCGCCTTCGAGATGTTCCTGCACGACGTTTACGGCAAGAAGGAAATCCTCCGCGCGGGCATTCTCCCCCTCCAATGCGTCCTTGGCAGCCCCCACTACCAACGCGTCTGCCCCAGCCTCAGTCCCGCCGAGGGCGCCTACCTGCATTTAGCTGGACTAGCTGTCACCCGGGACAGCAAAGGCCGGTTGGTAGCTAAAAACCACTACTTCAGCCATGCCTCGGGCGTTGCTTACATGATGCAAAATCGCCGGGTGCTAGCCCGGGTGGTGCCCGAAATTTTCCGCGATTTCCCGGTGACCTCGATCGCAAACACGCCTTTGCAAATTTTGGAAAAACTTCGGGGCATGACCCCTGCAACGCACGATCCCACGGTGGTCCTCCTCTCGCCCGGAACGACCAGCGCGGTTTACTCGGAGCACAGCTTCCTTGCCCGCCGCATGGGCATTCCGCTCGTGCAGGGCGGTGATTTACTCGTGCTCGACGATTGTGTCTTCCTGAAGACGGTTTCCGGGCTGGAGAAAGTCGATACGATTTACACGCGGGTGGCCGACGCCTGGCTGGACCCGATGGTTTTCCGCCGCGATTCCCGACTGGGCGTTCCCGGCCTGGTGCATTGCGTTCGCAAAGGCACGGTCTCGCTCGTCAATGGGATCGGCAGCCAACTTGCGGACGACCGGAGTTTGCTGAATTTTTCGGCGAAAATCGCCCGCTTCTACCTCGGCGAATCGCTCATCTTGCCCAGCCTGCCCACCTATTGGCTAGGAGACATTGACCAAAGGGAAATGATCTTGGCCGCGCCCGAAAACTATCGCATCCGCCCCCTCACCGGCGAACGCATCCTCGGCCATCCCCTCGGCCTGGCACCCACGGAACAGCAACTGACCGAAATTCGCGCGGAAATTCGCAAGCATCCCCACACCTTCGTCGCTCAGATCGGCGGCGACGGCGAACTCGCCGCTTGTTACCATCAGGGCAAACTCACCGAACGCCTGCAAGACCACATCGTTTTTGCCCTGCGCCAAGGTTCTTCCTACGAAATCTTCCCCGGCGCCCTGACTCGGGTCGCCCCGCAGGGAAGCCGGCTCACCGCCTCCTTCTTCGGCAGTGGCAGTAAGGATTCTTGGGTCTCCTCCCGCGCCGGCGGCGAAGAAATCGCCGAAGTGCCGCAGATCCGAGCAATCGACCACCTGCCGCCCTCGCGCCAGGTGACCAGCCGCGTCGCCGACGGTTTTTACTGGATGGGCCGCTACCTCGAACGCGCCCAAAGCATGGCCTACATGATCCAGGTGGTCGAGACGCTCGAACTCGAGGAACTCACCTCCGCCGAGCGGAAACTTTACCGCCCGATGTGGAACCGCATCCTGCCCCCGCTCGAACCCGCCGCCGGCGCCACTGGCCGCCGAAGCATCGCCAACGCCCCCGAACGCTACCGACTCCTGCTTGATCCAGCGGTCCCCGGCACCGTGATTAACACCATTCGCCGCGCCATTTCCAACGCCGATTCACTTCAGGAAAGTCTCTCCCCCGAGGCCTGGGGAACGCTCGTAAAAATCCAGGACCTGATCGACAAAATTAAATTTAACCTCGAGCAGGACGACGCCAGTTTCGCACGAACCACCCGCCGTGTTTCCGACCTCATCGTCAATCTCATCCCGCAATTTTTTGCCATCGCCCAAGGCTCGATGTTAGCCGACAACGGCTGGAACTTTTGCGAGGTCGGCCAGATGATGGAACGGGCGGTCATCACGGCCAACGCCATTGCCTCGATCGAAAATTCCCTCACCCTGCAATCCGCTCGGGGCCACCAGCATTCGCACGAGATCGAACTCTCCGCCTTTCTCCGTCTGCTCGGCAGCCGCGACGCTTACCGTCGGGTTTACCAGATGCGCACCGCCCCGGCCCAAGTCCTCGAAATCCTTTGGCGCAACCCCGAAATGCCGCGCTCGGTCGTTCGCTGTCTGAAAAAATGCGCTTACCTGCTCCGCGATTCGATGGGGCCCAACTCGCACTATCCCGCTCAGGTGCTCAACTCCGTCGAGGAACTCATCTTCCGACTCAACCAGATCAACTGGCAGGAATTTTTCGTCGCCACCCCAGAGGACGAAGCTGGCAACACGACCGACTCCTCGCTCGCTCCAAAAAAACTATCCAGCCTTCTCCACGATCTTCTCCGCCGCACTTCGGATATTCACAACCACATCGCCGACAGTTTTCTTAACCACCAGGCGATCATCTCCCAGCGCGAGCAAATGCTCTTTAGCAACCTGCGCTAACATGATTTTCGACATCACCCATAGCACTGACTACGCCTACGCGACACCGGCCGCTGAAGCCTACCTCGAGGCCCGCCTCACGCCGCCAGAAATGCCCAGCCAACGCGTCCTCCGGCACAAAATCCTCATCAATCCCGCGACGCCGACTTCGCAATACGTCGATTTTTTCGGAAACAACGTGGATTTCCTCTCCCTACCCTACCGCCACAAACGGCTCAGCGTGATCAATCATCTCGCGGTCGAGACACTCCCCCGCGCTCTGCCCGAAGAGAGCCTTTCCGCCAGCGTGCAGGAAGCCCGGCAAATTCTCGGGTCGTTCGTGCCCGACATCTACGATTACTTGCAACCGACCGAGATCGTAAAAATCGGCCGCGAAGCGCATCAATGGTCCAATCGCCATCTCCCCGGCAAAGTCAGCGTGCGCACCGCCTTGGAAAGCCTCAACAAGGCGATCTACGAAACCTTCGACTACCGCAAGGGCAGCACCGACAACTCGACCCCGCTCAACACCGTCTGGCGCGATCGTAAGGGCGTCTGCCAAGATTTCGCCCACATCATGCTCGCCGTTCTCCGCACCTCGGGTTTCCCGGCCCGCTACGTCTGCGGCTACATCGATGCCAACCCGGTCAACGCAGACGGCAAACGCCTCGTCGGCGCGCTCTCCACCCACGCTTGGGTCGAGGTCATGCTCCCGGGCCAAGTCTGGGTCGCGCTCGATCCGACTAACAACCAATGGTGCGGCGAACGGCACATTACCGTTTCCTTCGGACGCGACTATCGCGACGCCACCCCGCTGCGTGGAACGTTCAAAGGCACGGGCGCGCAGAATTTGAAGGTCAAAGTTCTCGTCCGCCAGCTGGCCTCGACGAAATCGGTGAAAAACTAACATGCAACTCCGCATCTCCAGCCGGACCCTTTATAATTACTCCAGCCCGGTGCGTTTCTCGCCCCATCTCGTCCGGCTTTTTCCTCGGCCTGATTTGGATTTGAAAATTCTCTCCTCGAAATTTTCCACCGCGCCCGAGGCGTTGGTTTATCGGCAGCGCGATCAATTCGACAACCAGATCGCCCGTTGCGTCTATCAAACCGACAGTCCGCTCCTCGAGTTCCAACTCGAACTGGAGATCGAAACCCGCGAGCGCTCCGCCTTCGATTTCCTCGTTGATCTGCATGCTGTGCAGTTCCCGTTTTCCTATCACGACGCCGAGCGCCTCGCGTTGCAACCGTATCTCACTCAATCCAACTCCGAAAAGACCGCCGCCCGCGACCTCTGGTCGCCCGATCAACCGCGCTCCACCGTCGAGGCCCTGATCGAACTTAACCAAGCCGTGTATTCCAATTTCCGCTACGAATACCGCGAGGAAGGCGAGGCTTACACTCCGGCCGAGACGGTCTCGCTCCGCACTGGTTCTTGTCGCGATTTTTCCCGGCTTGCGGCCTCGCTTCTGCGCGACGCGGGGATCGCAGTCCGACTGGTCAGCGGTTACGCCGCCGAACTGAACGTGCCCGTTGCCGAACGTCGCGCCGAGGGCAGTCTGCACGCTTGGATCGAGGCCTACATTCCGGGTGCGGGCTGGCTCGGAATGGACCCCACCAATGGCACATTCGCCGACCATAACCTCATCCCCACGGCCGTCGGTCTCAGCCCCGTCGATATTTCCCCTACCCTCGGCACTTTCTCGGGCGGCGCCACCTTCCAACTCACCACCTCGCTCGTTCTTGAACCCATCGAATGATACCTGAAAAACTCCTCAATCCTGCCCGCAAGGTGGAGGCCCTCTTGCGCCAGCATAAAATCAACCTCACCCAAGGCGGCGAACCCACGCTGGTGCCCATCCAACCCGAAGGTGCAGAATGGTCCATCACTGCCGTGGGTCCGACCAAGCTGCTCTACGCCTACGCCTTTTCCGAAATGATGACCGCCACGCGGCTCCCGGGCAGTGCGATTTTTTATTCGCCCGGGAAATCCTACCCCGGGGAAACGAATCCCCGTTGGGTGCTCCATGTGCTCACCCGCAAAGACGGGCAACCGCTCCTGCAACTTCCAGAGCACGCCCAACCCGTCACGTCGGCCGCGTTCGCCAAACTTCGCAGCGCCCTCGGCGCACTCTTGAAAGTGGAGTCTCGCTGGATTCGCGGTCAGTCGGCAGACGCGCAAGTCTGGGTGTTGCCGCTGGATCACGACGGGAAAAAATTTGTGAGCGCGGATTGGAAACGAAAATCGCTCACCCTGCTCACGTTGGACGCGCCGGCGGGCCTACGTCTGCCGCTCAACGAGGTGCCCGAAGGCCTCAGTCGCCGCGCTCTAACCTTAGAATTAAAAGAAGGTTCCATTGCCATTTTCTTTCCGCCCCTTTTGCAGGAGTCGTTTCTCGCCTTGCTAGCTATTTTTCAGAAATTGCTCAACTCGCTAGATATTTCCCAAGTCCGGTTCCAAGGCTACGTTCCATCCGACGAAGCCGGGGTCTGGTCGAAGCTAGGAGTCGCCTCCGATCCGGGCGTGCTAGAAATCAATATTCCACCGTGCTCTACATGGGAGGAATATGCGAGTTGGATGGACGCGATCGAAGAATGCGGACGTGCCGCTGGCCTCCGCTCGATCAAGGTCGCAGGCGAGGCTGAACTCGGAACCGGGGGCGGCAATCACATCTGCTTCGGAGGACCGACCCTTGATAAAAATGCCTTTTTCACCCACCCGGGCTGGGTCACCTCGATTCTCCGTTTCTGGCAGCATCACCCGAGCTTGTCCTATCTCTTCACTGGCTCTTATGTCGGCTCCAGTTCACAAGCGCCGCGCACCGACGAATCGGCCCGTAGCCTCTACGATCTGGAGATGGCCTATCAATATCTCGAATCGCTCGGGCGCGGCGATCACCGGCAGATTATTAACGAGACCCTTCGCCATCTGCACATCGACGGTTCAGGCAACACGCATCGCAGCGAGATCAGCTTCGATAAATTTTGGAACACCGGCTTCCCCGGCGGCGACTGCGGCATTCTCGAGTTCCGCGCCGTCGAGACGCTGCCTTCGGCGGAATGGACCTCAGCAGTCGGCCTGCTCTGGCGCGCCTTGGCCGCCGCGCTTCTAGCTAAACCATTTCACCAACCGCTGCGCGATTTTTCCGGCCAATTGCACGATCGCTATTTCCTGCCGAGTTTCCTCTGGCAAGATCTCGAATCTGTCTTCACCCATCTCTCGCGGCAAGGCATCCGCCTCCCGCTGGAAACGTTCCGCCAGATTTGGGAATGGCGTTTCCCGGTGTTGCTCGAAACTCAAGTCGGGACCGCCACTGTGACGATCCGGAAAGGCCTCGAAAGCTGGCCGCTCCTCTGCGAGCAACCGCTCGAGGGCGGCAGCACCAGTCGGTTTGTGGACACGAGCATCGAGCGGATCGAGATCACTGCCGACGCGCCTGTCACGGTGCAGGTGCAGGGCAGAAAACTCCCGCTCAGCCCCTTCCCTTCGAACCTACACGGAGCTGGCCTGCGCTTCCGTCGCACCGCGCTTTACCCGAGTCTGCACCCCGGCATTCCGCCGCAACTGCCGTTGGAACTTGGAGTGACCAAAGGTCAAAAAAAACTTCTCTTCCAATTGCAAGCCGGCCAATCGCGTTTTCTTGGTCCGCTGCCGAAAGCGATTCATTCGCCGGGCCGGGAATGTCGCCGCGCCGCGCCTTCAGATGTGACCTTCGATCTGCGCCTACCCTAAGTCATACCATAAATCACGGAGCCACCATCGGGCGCTCCTAACGCATTCTAAGAAAAACTCTGGCCGCGAGAAGGATGTGGTCTCGGGTAGTGCGGGCGTCTCTCCTGCTGGTTTTGGCGTCTCGCCGAAACTATCGCCCATCCGATTGAGAGGCAGCGCCGCAAGATGCGCCGCCCAGCAGGCAAGATGCCCGCACTACCCGAGACATTTGCCGCCACGAGCAGCTAATTAGTTCCGCGCCATCCGAGCGCTGAGCCAACCACCGAGCGTGATAAAAATCACATTCGGCGCCCAGATCATCCACTGCGGATAGAGCGCGGGATTGTTCCGCGAATTGTCGGCGATCATGATGAAAATAAAGTAGGAGACCGCGACCGCGAGACTGAGCGCGAAGCCGATCGAGGTCTCGCGCCGATGCGCGGTGATTCCGAGTGGAATGCCGACGAGGGCGAGGGCAAAACAACCGAGGGAAAGTGAATAGCGTTTGTTCAGTTCGGTGAGGGTGGCGCTTTTCCGCTCGACGGTGTTGTCCGCCGCGAGGGCGCTTTTCAGTTCATGCAAAGTCAGCGTGGTCAGGCCGCGGCGCTTTTGGTTTTTGTCATACAACGCACTCAGGGAAATGGGTAGCACGCCTTCCTCCATGGTGATGCCCTGGCGGATTTTGTGAATGTTAGCAAGATCGGTCTGGTCGCGCTCTTCGTAGATGGCGTTGTTCAGGCGCAGCAGGACGCGCTCTTGGGCGAGGTCGAGCTCGAGACTGCCCTCCCGTGCGGAGACGACGCGAACAGGTTTGCTCGTTTCGTCGATTTCGAAGACCTGGATGTTGTTCAGTTTCTTGCCGTCTTTCTGCCCGACGTAAATTTTCCGCCCGGGAAACTGGTCGATAATCCGGTCACTGCCAAAAAGCGACAGCGGATCGCTCGTGGCGACGTCTTTGAGCGTTTCCTTCATTTGCTGCTGGGCGCGGGGGGCAACGGTGGTATTGATCCAAAAACAGAAGATCGAAAGGAGCAGGGCCGTTCCGACGACCGGGGCGCAAATGCCCGCGATCCCGACCCCGCAGGCGCGCATCGCGATCAATTCATTTTCCGCCGAGAGCCGCCCAAAGACGAGCAGGACGGTGGTCAGGAACGCCCACGGAATCGTGTACATGAGCGAAAACGGCACGATGTAGGCGATGAAGCGTGCGACAAAAATGAGCGGAAAATCGTGGTTCACGAGCAAGTCGAGCACCTTGGTCATGATCGAGCCAAGAATGAAGATGCCGCTCAAAACGGAGACCGCGATCAGGAAAGTGGCGAGGACTTGGCGGACAACGTAGCGGTGGAGTAGATGCATCGGGGCAATTCAAAACGATGATTCGTGCGGGATTCGTTTGCAAGAAGTTTGGTCCGCGATTAGAAATCTACCTCAGCAATGCGATACGACGCAGCCATTATCGGAGGGGGCCCAGCAGGGAGCACGGCAGCTATCACGCTTGCGCGAGGTGGGCGGCGCGTCATCGTGCTTGAGCGCGAGAAATTTCCCCGTTTCCACATCGGCGAGTCGCTTTTGCCCTACAGCATGGACGCGTTCGATCGACTCGGATTGCGCGAGAAAATGAGCGGCGCCGGATTTATGCCAAAATATGGAGCGGAGATCGCCAGTGGCTGCGGCACGCGGGAGTTGCGTTTCCATTTTAAAAACGGCTTCAAATCCAAAAGGGAGAGCGCCTACCAGGTCACTCGGGCCGATTTCGACAAACTCTTGCTCGACCACGCCCGCGCCGAAGGTGCCGAGGTCTTCGAGGAAACGCAAGTGACGGCGATCGAATTCTCTGAAAACGGAGTTCGCCTAACCACAAACGGAGACGATTGCCCGACGGAGATCGAAGCCGATTACGTAATCGATGCCAGCGGCCGCAACAGCCTCGTGGGAAACCATTTTGGACTAAAAAAATCGTATCACGACCTGAAGAAGTTCGCGGTTTTCGCCCACTACGAAAACGTCGAACGCCCCGAAGGAATCGACGGCACGCTCACCCGCATGGTGCGGACATCGAAATCTTGGTTTTGGATGATCCCGCTCACGGAAACGAAAATGAGCGTCGGCCTCGTCATGGATCTCGACGACTATAAAGCTCAGGGCCTTTCCCCGGAGGACACGCTCGAATCAGCCATCGCCAATCAGCCCGTCGTGCAGGAAAAAATGTCCCGCGCCACCCGCGTCACTCCAGTCCATGGCACGGGCGATTACTCCTACCGCAACGAGAATTTTGCGGGCGATCGCTGGATTCTGGCTGGGGATGCAGCCGGCTTCATCGACCCGGTATTCAGCAGCGGCGTCTTTCTCGCAATCCTGACTGGCGAACAATCCGGCGACGCGATTCTTGCCGCGTTGCAGAACCCAAAACTGCGCCCCCGTTTGTTTGCCTCCTACCATCGCAAAATCAACCGGGTGATGGACCTTTACCTCGACCTCGTGCTGGGCTGGTATCGTCAGGAGTTTATCGAGACCTTTTTCAATCCCACCCAACATTTGCAAATGGTTCCCGCGATCAACGCGATCCTCGCCGGGAACGACGGCCGCAGTTTTGCGATCCGCTGGCGCATGGCGCTTTTCCGCTTCATTGTCCGCCTGCAAAAACGCTACCCGCTTTCGCCTAAACTGACGTTGGAACCCAAAGTGGCCTGATGGGTTTTCGGCAGATCGCACGACTGGTTCTCCTAACAGTCTTCCTCGCTCTTCACTCCGGTTGCGCACTCTGGCAAAAGCCATCCGTCGCTCCCCGACCCGCCGCGAATTGGGCCACCATTCCCGGCCAAGTTCGCTACCGCGACGCGCATCGCGCCATTATTGCCGACGTCACGTTGCGCAAGGGAAGCAGCGCTCGGGAATTTTCCCTCGAAGTGAACAAAGCCGGCCTGATTCTCCTCCAACTCGATCGTGCTGAAACCGTTGGCTGGGCACGAGGTCCGCTGGCGCACCGACCGTTTTCCGGATTGGTGGACTCGGCACCGCCGCACCTGCGGGAATGGTTTCAGGAGACAACTGCCGCCCTTGAAAAATCCCGGCCCGCGCCGGGCACCGGGATTCAATTCCGGCTGGAACGCTAGACTGGATTTCAGGTGATGAACTTCAGCCGCGCAGTGGCGCACTCCATCGTTCACCGACGCCGCACTTGGCTCGCCTCGCTTCTTGTCGTGGTGCTCGGATCACTCGCGGCCCTCGCTCTTTCGCTGCGGATCGACACCGAGATTTTGAATCTGTTGCCGTCCGGTTTCGACACCGTCGAATCGCTCAAGATTTACAACTCGCAGTTCAGCAAAAATCGCGAGCTAACCTTCGCACTTTACGATCCCAAACAGACCGCCGATTTCGATGCATTCGCCGAGCATTTCTCGGAAATGCTCAACCGCGAACGCTGGGTGACCCGTTTCCTCGACCGATCACCGTTGGAGAAAACCGGCGGCATGATGGATGTGCAATCTCTTGCCGTTCCCCTGCTTTTCAATCTGCCCGGGCCGGAATTCGATGCCGCCGTCGCCCAATTGCAACCACCCGCCCTCGCCGCCCGCCTCGCCCAGCAACGAGTCGCGATCGAATCGGGTTCCGTGCGCGCGGAGGCCCAACTCAACCTCGATCCGCTCGGCCTCGTCGTCCCCGCGATGAAGCCGATGGCTAGTAATTTCTCGATGGAAAAAGCCCAGCCGCTCGCCTCCGCCGACGGCACCCTCCGCCTCATTTTAGTGCTCACCGACCAGCTCGGCGATAGCCCGGAGGAATGTCGAGCGACGATGCGCAAAGTGGACGATTTTAACCGCCGTGTGCTGGCATCGTGGACCGGACCGGCACCCGAAATTCTCGTCACCGGCCGAACCCCCTACGTGGCGCAGCTTTCCAAAGGCATGGAGCGGGACATTATCTCGACTCTCATCGGCTCGATTCTACTGGTCTCCGGAGTTTTTTATTACGGGTTTCGCCGCATTCGCCCGCTGCTTTCAATCATGATCGTGCTGTTTTTGTGCTGCCTGCTCGCGGTCACTTTTGGCAGTCTCTGTTTCAGCGCGCTCAATGGCATCACGGTCGGCTTTTGCTCGATTCTCATCGGACTCGGAGTGGATTTCGGCATGTTGCTCTACGGCTGCTACCAAACCGAACGCGACGGCGGTGCCAGCCACGAAAAGGCGATCGAGACGTCTGTTAGTCGGCTAGGCCAAAGCATCTTTTTTGGAGCGATCACCACCGGCGCGGGTTTTCTTGCCCTGCTTCTGAGTGGATGCGCAGGTTTCGCCCAACTCGGGGTGCTTATCGGGTTTGGGATTTTGCTGGCGGCGGCGCTCATGCTCACGGTGTTTTTTCTTTTCATCGGTTCGGAGCATCGCCCGATTCATCGCGACCTTCTTGCGGCTTCGCTCGAAGGGTATCTGACCCACCTTTTCCGTGCGCCGCGTGGTGTAATGTGGGTGGCGTTGGCTTTGTTGCTAGGACTGACAATTTTCGCCGCGTTGCCTTTGGCGGAATTGAAAATCGAGCCGAATCCGCGCTCGCTCGAACCGAAAAACGTCCCGGCGGGTTACGCCTTGCGGACGATTCAGGAAAAAATGTCACCCACCGGGGACGAGCCCATCCTAGCTATTATCGACGCCCCGGAAGCCCGGGAATTCCATCGCCGCTGGAGTGCTGCGACGGAGCACTGGAATCACCTTGTGGCCGAGGGAAAAATTAAATCGGCCTCCACCCCGGCGGCCTTCGTCCTTTCCCCCGATCGCCTCGCGGAAAACTCCGCCAAACTAGCCGACCTCGACTTCACCGCGATTCGCTCCGGACTTTCCGCAGCGCTGGCCCGGGAGGGATTTTCCGAGGCGGCATTTGAGGGCGGACTCCACACGCTCGATCTCCTCCAAAAAGTCGCAAAAAATGGCCCGGCGGCGCTTTCCTTTCGCGAGGTGTTGCCGGCGAATTCCAGTTGGTGGTTTGTCCTCGATAAATTCTTTAGCGCGAAACCTAATCTCGCCACGGCTTACCTTATTCCCGTGCGGAAAATCACGACGCCGCAGGACAAAGCGGAGTTTCTCACCCTCGCGACCCCACCCCGTGTGCCGCTGCATCTCACCGGATGGACGTTCACCATGGCCGACCTCATTTCCTGGGCGCAAACCAAGCTGGTCGTGTTGAGCGTGACCATGATTCTTTTTAATGTTGTCCTCCTGATTTTCCTCTACCGTCAGATCGCCCCGCTGCTCCTGCTCATGCTCACATTGATCCTTTCGATTGGCGCGATGATCGCGACCGTCAAAATGGTAGGTTTGCCAATCAATTTGTTTAACATTCTCGCCTTCCCTTTAGTCCTCGGCGTCGGCGTCGATTACGGAATTTACGTTCTGTTAGCGGTTCGCGCCCCGGGAGAAAAAAAGGCGTTGTTCCGAGGCATTCTCAAGCCGGTTTTGCTCAGCGCACTGACCTCAGCCGCCGGTTTTGGTTCGCTTGGTTTCGCGGAAAATCCCTCGCTCAGCCGTCTCGGCCTGCTTTGTGCGATCGGCGTGGTCTGGAGCATTTTCGCGACTCTTTTTTTCCTCGTTCCTGCCTATGTCCGACGAAGCAATTAACGAACGCAATCTCTGGTATACGTCGTGGACGTTCCAAACGGCCCATCGGATCTCGATCTTTTTTCCCCGGTTTATCTGTGAGGCGCTGGCCCGCTTCATCGGGCATCTGGCCTACGACCTGTGCGACGAACGCCGCGAGATCATCAAAGAAAATCTCCGCGTGGTCACTGGCGCCTCGGGACCAGATCTCGACCAGATGGTGCGACGTGACTTCATCCATTTCATCCAGCAGATCTCCGACAATGTTCGCTTCATGGATTCCAACGTGCGCGATGTCGCCGAGATCGTCAGCGAGTGGTCTGGGATCGAACATCTGCAAGCCGCGCAGGCTCGTGGAAAAGGCACGGTGCTTATCACTGGCCACCTCGGCGCGTGGGAACTGGGCGGCATTCTGCTCGCCGTGCGGGAGATTCCGGTAACGGTCGTGACCTTGGCCGAGCCGCTCGCCGACCTCGGCCGCTGGCGCGAAAAATATCGCGAAAAATTCGGGATCAAAACGATCACGCTCGGTCAGGATCCATTTTCTTTTCTGGAGATCGTGCAGACGTTGCGCCGGAATGGCATCGTCGCCTTACTGGTGGATCGACCGTTTGGAGAAAACGCCGTGCCCGTGCAAATGTTCGGGCGGACCACTTATTTTTCGCCCGCAGCCTCGCTCTTGTGGCAGCACACCGGAGCGACTATCCTTCCAGCCTTCGTTTTTGCCCAGCCTTCGGGAAAATACGCCTCCCACGCGTATCCGCCGATCGAGATGGGCCATGCGGTCAACCTTTCCGAAACTCATCATGCCAACACCCAACGCATCGCCGATTTCTTCGCCACGCTCCTCGAGCGTTATCCGGATCAGTGGTATAACTACGTTCCTGTTTGGACTCCTCTGCTCTCTGATGCAGGGGCAGCCCTTGGATGAAGTCGCTACTCGCGCTCTGGTGGAAAAAATCGCGGCCCGGCGCGAGGCGAAACCGTTTTTAAAAGCCGACTATCGCGAAGAAAAAAGCGGCGGCATTCTCGCTCGTCCAGCCGTGACGAGTGGAAAACTCTGGTATGCCGCGCCCGACAAATTTCGCAAAGAAAGCGCAGGCACAGGTCGCGAAAGCGTGGTCGTCAGCAATGGCGAGATTCTCTGGATGTATTACCCGGCTTTTCAAGAGGCCGAACGTTACGACCTGAAAAAGCAAAAACTACTCAACCAAGGCATCGCGGCATTCACCACCGGGCTCGATTTCGCCCGGGTCGGGCGTGATTTCACGATCACGGCCGATGGGAACGAATCCGGCTACATGCTGCAGCTCGCCCCGAAGAACGCAGCCATCGGACGGCTTTTCACCCAGCTCACTGTTCATTTCGATCACGATCTGCTCTTGGAAAGCGTCGAGACGGTTTCACCGCGCGGGGAAAAAATCCAAACTCGGCTTTCCAACCTCCAAAACGAGCCAATTCCCGCAGCCACCTTTGATTTCACCCCGCCCGCCGGGGCCAACGTGACGACGCCGCTCGGGAAATAAATAGTGGAAATCCTCCCGGCGAACGAATAAACAAGAGGTCGGTTTAGATTGATCCATGCGCTCTGGCTTTTTCCCCTATTTCTCGGTGCTGATGGCCGTCGTTCTTAGTTTGGCGGCGGCTCGTGCAGAGGGAACCGCACGAGAACTGGGCACACTGGTCGTCCCGCAGGTGGCGGACCTGACCAAGTTGGAAATGGAGCAATCCGCCAAAAGCGACGATCTCACCCTCCCGATGCCCGGTGAATTCTTTGCCGCGATCGGCAAGCGTAACCGCCCCAATTGGTCGCTCTTTTACCGGACGCCCATCTCCCTCTCCTACAGCAACCGCGCCCAGATCGCCCTGAATCTCGGCGGCCTGATCGCCGATGGCTACATCGCCGTCGAGGCACAGGACAGTCGGCAGGTCAAAAACATCGGCCGCGACATTATCAGCCTCGCGAAACAATTGGGCGTTAGCCAAAATGTCCTCGGGCGCGGCAACAGCATCACCGATTTCGCCGAAAACAATGAGTGGAACGCGCTCAAGGAGGAACTGGAGGCGACCCAGAATGACGTCCGCTCGGCCATGGCTGGCATGGATGACCAGGACCTCGTGATCCTCGTGAACATCGGCGGCTGGATGCGCGGCATGGACGTGGTGAGTAGTGTGGTGGCCCAGAATTACGACGCAGATGACGCCAAATTGCTCCGCCAACCCGCCATCGTAGAGTATCTCTCCAGACAGCTCGATCAGCTTCCGCAAGCCTTGCAGGACGAATCCCTGATCAAAGACCTCCGCAAACGCCTTTCGGCCATCCGCGATTTGGTCAGTTTCCCGATCGATCGGACGCCCACCACGGCCGAGGTCGTGGACCTGCGCACCGCCATTTCGGAGACCATGCCCCTCATCACCCGACCTGCGAAATGAAACTGCGTCCGCTTTATCTCCTCCTGCTCTGCGCTCTCGGCGCGGCGTTCCCAGTTCTCGCGTCGGAAGAGCAGGCGGTCGCAGCCCGCAGCTCCGCTTTCGACCTTGCCGGGGCCTTTTCGGCCAACGATGGCTACAAGCTGCGCGACGGCTTTTACGCGACCCCGCTCAAGCCTGGCGAAGCGAAAATTTTCAAAGTGAACCTCTACGCAGGGAACAGCTACTGGTTCTGCGTCGCCGCAGTTCCCGCTGCTGGAGCCATGGAAGTCGTTCTCTCCGATGAAAACGGGAAACCATTGCCCATTCAGCAATATCACGATGGTTCCCGGGCCGCTGCCGGAATCACCGCCGCCTATAGCGGCAGCTACTACGTAAAAATCACCCTGACCGGGGAAAAATCCTCGGAAGTCTCGACAGTCTGCCTGCTTTACGCCTACAAATAATCTTCCAAGCACCCATGGACCCGTCCTACGAAACCATCGAAAAACTTTCCGCACCGCGCGTGCAGCATTTCTCCGTTTTTGCCGAAAATCGCGCCGGGGCTCTGCTCGACCTCGTGCGCCTGCTCAGCCGGGAGCACGTCGAAATCGTCGCTCTAAGTGTGCAGGATTCTGCCGACTCCTCGATTGTCCGCATGATCGTGAGCGATCCAGACCTCGTAAAAGACCTTTTTGCCCAGCAAGGCATTGCCCATAGCCACACCGAAGTTCTCGTCGTCGAGATGACCGAGTCGAGCGAACTCGGCAAACTTCTCGCCACCTTGCTCCAAGCGGAGGTGAACATTCATTACAGCTACCCGGTGATGACCCGTCCACACGAACGTTCGGCCCTCGTCATTCACCCCGACGACGACGAATGCGCCATCTCAGTCCTGACCGGCGCGGGCTTCAAAATTCTCACGCAGGGCGACATCTCGCGCTAGAGAGGGACGTCGGTTTTCGCTTAAATGCGATAGTTTCTCAATTTCCGGGCCGATTTAAAGGATTCGGCACGCGGGGTGCTTTACCTTTTCTTGTCTTTAACCGTTTTGCCAAACGGATAGGGGACGAAGAAAAACCAATCAGCACTCCACCACCATGGCCAAAGTCATTCTTCCACGCAGTCTCGCTGCTCGCGGCTTCCCGCCCGAGCCGCCAGCTGCACCGGTGACTCGCGCCCCGATTAGCCTCAACGCAACGCCTGAGCGGCACGAACATATTTTACTGCTCGAAGATGAGGCCCAGACGAACATGATCCTCCGCGAGTATCTCGAGTCGCTCGGTTACAAAGTGGTCGCAGTCGCCAACGGCGTGGATGGCCTGAAGGAAGTAATCAAGTCGGATTTTGAACTCGTGATCTGCGACATGATGATGCCGCAGCTCCCCGGCGATATGTTTTTCCTTGCCGTGCAACGGACCCGCCCCAATTTGTGCAAGCGCTTCGTCTTCATCACCGGCCATCAGGAAAATCCAAAGGTGGACGAGTTCATTCAGAAGACCAACTCCGCCATCCTCGTTAAGCCTTTCCGCCTTCAACAGTTGGAGGCCACTCTCGAGGGCATCCTCTCTCGCTTCCCGAAAATGGCTCCGCCTGCTGCTGAACCCGAGCCCGAATCCGAGCCCGAGCCCGCTCTGGTTCTGGCTCCTCGTCCCTCCATTCCCGCCCCAGTTGCCGCAGTTCACGAACCTGTCCCAGCTCCCGCTCGCATCGCCCCCACCCAGCCAAAACCCGCGACCTCGATGGTTAACAAAGCGCTGGAAATGGTCCGTCGCTTCCGCACGGCTCCCGCTCCCACCCCCACTCCCGCGCCTGCGACCTCCCAGCCAGCACCGGTTCCTGCCGCGAAAATTACCCGAAAAATTGCCAGTGAGCCGGTCGTAGTAACGCGCCGCATCGCCCACCTCGCCAACACCCCAGTCGCCGAACCGTCCGCCCGCAACCAGTCGAAGGCCATTCCTCGCGTCACCCGCCGTGTCACCCGTCTCATTGCAGACCGGAATACTCCAGAGGAAATACCCAAGATCAAACCCGAGATCACCCGGCGCGTCGCCCCCCTCGGAGCGATGGGGCGTATCCAACGTCCGCAATCGAGACGAGTGACCCGCAAAGTCGCCACCGCAACTCCGAAAACGGCCCGCAAAGTCCCAGCTACCGTCCGCGTGGCCGACGTGAAAGCCCACAAAGGGGCAAAAACCACCGCCAAGATAACGAAGAAAGTCACCGTCAAAGCTCCGGCCCGGACCGTTTTCAAAGCCGCCTCGAAAACCGCCACAAAAGTTACCGTAAAAGCCCTCGCGAAAACCGGATCAAAAACCGCTCCAAAAGTGACCCGCAAAACCGAGAAACCTTCCAAGGCTCCCGCACCCGCTGCTCGCGTCACCCGCCGGATCGCCATGCCGAAGTCCTGATCGCAAGGCCTTCCCCGGGAACGGACTTCGAAAAACGTTTCCCAGCAATCGCGCCACTGGCTATCGACAAACCCGGAGTTCGCATAAATAGTTCGAGCGCATCCATGTCCGAAGCGAGTCTCCCTCCCTCTATCCTGCATTCGCGCATTCGGTCTTGGGCGGTCCTCATTGCCCGTTTTGTCTCCGGCGAAATCCTCGTCCAAGGCATCGGCTTTCTCATCGGGATTTTCCTCTTCCACCATTTTTCCAAAGCCGACGCGGCTTTTTATAACCTCGCCAACTCCATGCTAGGCATGATGGCACTCCTCTCCGACAACGGCGTCGGGGCGGGCATTTACGCTATCGGCGGCCGCGTCTGGTCCGACCGACGGCGTTTCGGCGAGCTCATCGCCACCGCCTTTCACATTCGACGCCGCCTCACCGTGGCGACCGTGGCCGTCGTTTCCCCCCTGACCTGGTATCTCCTGCGGCACAACGGCTGTTCCGTCTTTCAGACCATCGAGATCACTTCCGTCGTCATCATCGGAACGTATTTCCAGATTCTGACCTCGATCCTTGGAGAAATCCCTAAGCTGCACCTCCAGGCCATCCGGATTCAGAAACTCAACATCGGCATCGCCTTCCTCCGGCTCGGTCTCATTGCCACCTCCGCCCTCACTGCCCTGAGCACGTTCACCGCGCTGGTCTCGAACCTGATCGGCTCCGTCGTGCAGGCCCGCTTTTTGCGGAATTGGATGCCACCGCTGGCTGACCCCGACGCGCCCGTCAATCAGGAGGACCGACAAGTCCTCGTTGGCCTAATCAAACGCCAGTTGCCCAGTTCGATTTATTATTGCTTCTACGGGCAAATCACCATCTTTCTGATTTCGCTCTCCGGCAATGTCAGCAACCTCGCCGATGTCGCTGCCCTCAACGCTCTGGCGCGCGTTTTCGCCGTCATCGGTTCGGTCATGAGCACGATCATTTATCCCCGCTTTGCCCATATCCAAGACGCAGCTCTGCTCTGGAAACGGTATCTGCAAATCATCGCGCTGTTCGTCTTCATGGGGCTGATTATGTGCGCGTTGGCTGCCCTTTTCCCGAGCCAGATTCTTTGGATTCTCGGCAATAAATACCAGCATCTAAATAACGAAGTGCTGCTCATGGTCGCCGGCTCCGTGCTCGGCGTCATTGGGGCCAATCTCTGGAGCCTCAATTCCGCCCGGGGTTGGATTGTCGCCCCGTGGGTCTATATCCCCGCCTCCATCGCCACCCAAGCCGTGCTGATTTTTCTGCTGCCCGTCACCACGGTCGACGGTGTCCTCTGGATGGGACTGCTCGGCAACCTACCGGGCATCGTGATCAATTTCGCGCTCACCCGGATGCGCATTCGGACGATGGGTGCGGACGCGGGAAAATAACGATTCGACGAATTCTGCCCCCGGGGCGTCAGTTTTCATCGTCGGACGGGGCGAAACGTGGTCAACTGGGTCGTTATGTCAGCGACCCCCGAGAAATTTCTAACCCATCCCCCGGGTTTTCGTCCCCGACGCGGCCTGAATTGGTTCAGTATCGGACTGCTCTACGCCTCCTATTACATGTGCCGGTATAATTTCCGGTTCGCCACGCCCGGCATGCAAGCCGAGTTTGGTTTCACTACCACCCAGATCAGCGATATGCTCGCGATTTGGTCTCTGACTTACGGGACGGGACAACTCGTCAACGGCCTTCTGACCGACCGAATCGGGGGGAAACGTTCCATGCAGATCGGCGCGTTCGGCACCATCATCGTCAATATTCTCATGGGGATACTGCCGTTGCTTTTGATCGGCGGAGCACTCGCAAGTGCCGCGAAGTTCGTCTTCCGGGTGGACTCGATTGATCCCGCGTTCATCGCCATCGCCGTGGTTTGGTTAATCAACGGATGGTTCCAGTCGTTCGGCGCACCGGGCATGGTTAAAATCAATGCCGCCTGGTTTCATCGCACCGAACGGGGCACCTTCGCGGGCATCTTCGGATTCATGATCCAACTGGGGCAGGTATCCAGTTCGAAGCTTTCGCCGTTTATTCTCAACGGAATCTCCGTGGGCATCCTTGCCATCGCGCCGGGCACTTGGCGCTGGTTGTTCATCATTCCGCCGTTTGTCACTCTGGTTATGGCGTTCTTTATGAGTTTTGCGGCCAAACAAACCCCTGAAGAAGCTGGCTTCCCGAATGTAATCGAGGACGAAATTGATAGCTCGGCTGGGGTGACGGTTTCGCTCAAGGAATCCTTCCACACCATTTTTACCCACCCGCTCGTCTGGTTTTACGCCTGTGCCTATGCCTGCACGGGTGCCGTCCGCACCAGTTCGGATCAACTGGCCATCTTATATTTCCAAGATCAGTTGGGCATGAACATGAAAACCAACATCCCCGCCACGGTGGCATGGACCTTGGCCGCCATGCCCCTGGCAGCTGTGGTCGGCTCGCTCACCTCGGGCTGGGTTTCCGATAAATTCTTTAAGGGCCATCGCTCGCCGGTGGCCATGGTCCTGTATTTTCTCGAAGCCTTGGTTATCAGCCTCGCTGCGGTGCTCCTGCTGAAGGGAATGGTCGGGCCAACTCCAGGGGGGATTCTAACCGGGTGCTGCATCCTCGTTGTTATCGCGCTGACCGCCAATTCGACGCACTCGATCGTCGGCGCGGCAGCACCGATGGACATTGGCGGCAAGAAGATGGCCGGCTTTGCGGCGGGCGTCATCGACTCCTTTCAATACTACGGGGGGGGCATTTCTCTCATCCTCACTGGGCGCGTCCTCGACGCCACAAAAGCAGAACATGGCTGGCTGTTTTGGTATGTCATTATGGCAGCCTTTGGAGTTCTCGGCGGTATCGCTATGCTCCTCGTCATGCGCAAGCAGAAACGGCTGAGCCTTTCCTAACCATCGAGGATAAATACAGCCGCGTGAATCCGACTTCCATCGCCAACGGCAACGTCCGTTGGTTCATCGTTTTCCGCGTCCTTTTCAACGCACGGTTTTATTACCCTGTGATGGCGATTCTTTTTCTCGATCTCGGATTGTCCATGTCGCAATACGCGTTGCTCAACGTGGGTTGGGCGGCCGCAATCGTCCTGCTTGAAGTACCCTCCGGCGCGGTGGCCGATCTCGTCGGACGCAAACGACTGGTCGTCTTCGCCGCGTGCCTCATGGTCGTAGAAATGGCTGTTTTTGCATTCGTCCCCACAGGAAACATGACCCTCCTCTTCTGGCTTTTCATGCTCAATCGCGTGATCAGCGGTGCCGCCGAAGCGAGCGCGAGCGGAGCGGACGAAGCGCTCGTCTATGATTCGCTCAAAGCCTGTGGCCGCGAGTCAGAATGGCCCCACGTCCTCGAACGACTCGCCCGCTGGTCGTCGGGCGGGTTCTTTTTCGCGATGGTTCTCGGGGCGGCCGTCTACGATCCGTTGCTCGTCAACAAAATGCTCCATTTCTTCGGCAGTGCTAACACGTTGGACAAAGCCGACACCGTGCGTTGGCCGGTCTATCTGACCTTCGCCACTTCCTTTGGGACCGTCCTCGCCGCGTGTCGTCTGCACGAACCGCCTCGCGAAATGGCCGCCCACGCCACGGCTGGAGCCGCTTTTCGAGAAGTGTTAGCAGCCGGCCGCTGGATCTGGGCGTCGCCCCTCGCGCTCTTCGTCATCGCCGCAACCATCTGCAACGATAGTTTTATCCGACTTTTCCTAACCATCGGCAGTCAATACTATCGGCTCATCCACTTGCCCGAGGCGTCGTTTGGCCTCATCGGCTCAGGATTTGCCCTGCTGGGTTATCTCGCGCCACCTATCGCCAAACGCCTCATCGCCGAAGGCACTCCCGTCAAAGCCTTCGCCGCTGTCTCCGTGCTCACCTTACTCGGCTTGGGCGGACTCATGTTCGTCCTGCCAATAATTGGCCTCGTCTTTCCGCTCGTGTTAGGAACTGGCATGTCGGTGATGAATTTCCTCACCTCCTACTACCTTAACAAAGCTGCCGACCCTGCCCGCCGCGCCACCATCCTCAGCTTCCGCGGCCTCGCGACGAACTTGGCCTACGGCAGCGCCGGACTCCTCTTCGCTGGCCTCTTGCGGGTCCTCAAAACCACGCACCCGTTGGCCACCGAAAACGCTCTTTTTACCAATGCTTTAGGTTGGCTCCCATGGATTTTCGCTGGGCTAGCAGCCTGCGCCTTTTTGAGGTTGGCTAGGAAAGTGTCGTCATAGGTCCTAGAGGTCCCATATGACCTATCTTCCTTAAAAAAGCCGATGCAACTGCCCCGCGATGTCGCAGAGGGCTTGCGACGCCGGATTCAGCGGCTCGCTCAAGACGATCGGCTGACCTTTGTCGCCCGCTTCGCGAGTGCTAATATCAATGGGGATTTCTCCCAAAAATGGAATGCCTAACCGCGCGGCCTCGCGGCGACCGCCGCCGTTGCCAAAAATGTCGTAGCGCTTTCCATCACTCGGCGATTGGAAAAAACTCATGTTCTCGACAAGTCCTAACAAAGGCACGTTCACCTTCTGAAACATTGTCGCGGCTTTTCTCGCATCGATCAACGCGACCTCCTGCGGCGTGGTCACGATGACCGCTCCGGCCAACGCGACAGTCTGCACAATGGTTAGTTGGATGTCGCCCGTGCCCGGTGGCAAATCGAGAATGAGGAAATCTAGCTCGCCCCATTCGACCTGACGCAGAAATTGTTGCGTATAGCGCGTCACCATCGGCCCACGCAAAATCGCCGGGGAATCGTCATCGGTTAGGAATCCCATCGACATGAGTTTGATCCCGTAGCGTTCGAGTGGAATGATCTGGTTTTCATCGGTGGACGAAGGGCGTTCCCGCGCCCCAAACATGACGCCGAGACTTGGTCCATACAGATCGCAATCACACAGACCGACTGTGGCCCCTTGCAAGGCCAAGGCAGCCGCAATATTAGAAGCGACCGTCGATTTTCCCACGCCACCTTTACCGCTGGCAATGGCAATGACGTGCTTAATGCCCGGGATCGCCGTGGTGCCAGTCGCACTCGCCGAGGGCGGGGCAGAAATGTCGATCACGACTTTCACTTTGCTTACACCGGACACCGCCTTGAGTGCGGCCTCGGTATCCGCCTTAATTTTCTGCGGAATCGCTGCATCATTCGTCGCGAGTGCCATCTTCACGGTCACCTCTTTACCGTCGAGCGTCACCTCGCGAATGATGCCGAAGGAAACAATGTCCCGGCTGAAACCGGGATATTTGATCGTCTTGAGTTGTTCGCGGATTTGCTGTTCGTCAGGTGCTTTGGAAAACATGGATCTCTACTGTCCACGGATTTTCCGGCTTGGCACGATTTTTTTCCGAGATTACCGAGCGAGGGCTTCGGCGACGATCGATCCGGTTTTTTCGATGTCGTCTGCCGTATGAGCGAGCGAGAGAAACCCCGCCTCGAATTGCGATGGGGCAAAATACACTCCCGCTTGGAGACAGGAATGAAAGAACCGGGCGAAATGGGCGCGATCGGATTGTTGGGCCATGGCCAAGTTGTCCACCGGCTGATCGGTGAAGTAGAGGCAGAACATGGAGCCGATGCGATGGAAGGTGAACGGCCGTCCCGCCCTCGCGAGCGCCTTGCGTGTTCCCGCCTCGAAAGCCTGCCCGATTTTTTCTAGTTCGGCCCAGCCATCGCGGCGTTCCAATTCGCGGAGTTGCGCAAGGCCCGCCGCCATCGCCAGCGGATTTCCAGAAAGTGTGCCGGCCTGATAAACCGGACCATCCGGCGCGAGGAAATCCATGATGTCGGCCCGGCCGCCAAACGCGCCCACCGGCAATCCGCCGCCAATGACTTTGCCCAGCGCGGTGAGATCAGGCCGGATGCCGTAAACTTCCTGCGCACCTCCTTTGGCTAGGCGGAACCCGGTCATCACTTCATCGAAAATCAGGACCGTGCCCGATTCGTCGCAAAGCGAGCGCAGCAATTCAAGATAGCCCGGTTTCGGAAGATAGAGTCCCGCGTTAGCTGGCACCGGCTCCACGATGAGTGCGGCGATCTCCTTCCCCTCGCGAGCGAAAATAGCCTTGAGCGCCTCCGGATCATTGTAAGGCAGCGTGAGGGTGAGGGCGGCGAGCTCTGCTGGCACACCAGCGCTATCGGGTTGGCCCAAAGTGAGCGCGCCGCTCCCAGCTTTGACTAGCAATGAATCGACGTGACCGTGATAGCAGCCTTCAAATTTGATCAGTTTGGAGCGTCCGGTGAATCCGCGAGCGAGTCGAATGCACGACATGGTCGCCTCCGTTCCGCTGTTAACCATCCGCACTTTCTCGATGCTAGGAACAAATCGCGTAATGATTTCCGCCATCTCAATTTCGAGCGGGTTCGGAATGCCAAAACTAACTCCGCGTTGTGCCGTCTCCGCGATCGCGTCGAGCACCACTTTCGGCGCATGGCCAAGGATGGCCGGTCCCCACGTTCCGACGTAATCAATGTATTCGCGACCATCGACATCCCAAATATGGGACCCGAGGGCGCGCTCGACGAAAAACGGTTCCCCGCCCACTCCGCGAAAAGCGCGGACTGGAGAATTAACGCCACCGGGAATGAGTTGCCGGGCGCGGGCGAATGCAGTGGAGGAAATGCTCACTGCTCGGAGGGTTTGATGGACTTGGCGTTTAACCGCTCGTAGTTGCTACCGTTAGTGAAATTCGCGATTTCCTTACCCTCCTGAATGATAGCCACTTGCCAAACCTCAACTTTGTCTTGGTAGCGTTTGTTCGCATAGTTTGCATAACCGCCGATGCGTGCTTTTCCAAGGGTTAGATCAACTTCCTCCTGTGGTTTCAGTGCGGCCAGTTTTTCTTTGCCCTGATATTTTTCGTAGCGAGGCGGACTATATCCCCAGCGGCTAACGATAATGGCGTAGCTGATTTCCGCCTCCGCCTTGTCTTTCATCGAAACATTCTTGATTGCCACTTTTAAGCCCAGCGTCCGGTCAATCCGGTCGGCATACGCGTCGGCCGTGCGAATATCATCCCGGGTCAGGGTGGTTTTCTGGACCGTAATCCGGTAGCCCGCTTTGTCCTCGGCTTTGGCCGTCGCGGAAAAAAGCCAGACCGAGGTGATCAGGAGAAAAATGCTAGGTGTGTTTTTTAGGATTACTTTCATTTTATTCGACCAATCTAAATAGCATAATTTGGGTTTCTTGGCTCGTTTTGAAGTTATCGTCACTCACCATGAGCAGTCCCGTTAGTCCGTTGGGCAGAGGAACGACCGCCATTCCTTCTAAATTATCCGCCCGCTCCAGACCAGTAGCTTGTGAGTCATAGACCAAGGTTTTCCGGAGCGGAACGATTTTTTGTTCGGTCACGCTGGCGAACGACCGCACGTCGGTCGCTGCTGGATCGGAGAAGTTTACGCGATAAATCCGAATCCCGCACGCGCCCGGGCCTTCCTGCAATCGGACAACGCGCCGCTCGAGGACGAGCAACCCGCCGCGGTTGTCGGTAGCGGCGAGATCGGAAATGGAACCGAAAAGGCAGCCCGCGTCGGAGACATAAATTTTTTGGCTCAGACAACGCCCGGTCCGCGCGTCGAAGGCAGCGATGCGAACCTGCGTGCGATTGAAAATACCCGCGCCGCCCTTGTTCTCGCCCGGCATTTTTTCCTGGACGAGCGACGTTTCATTCGCCGTGTAAACCGTGCCCAAATCAGGGGTGACGGAGCACGATTCGAGCGATTTGTTGCCGACAATGCCGCTCACCTCGGTCGGGTCATTGATCGGGACGTTTTTACCCGCAACGTTCTTCGGCAAAAATACGTCGGGCAGGGTCAGGCTGCGGAGGGCTTTACCGCTGCTCAGGGAAAAGAGACGGACCCAAGGCAGAGCGCCGTTTTTACCGGCGCGTCCCTCGCTGCTCACCCAAACTGCGCTGCGCCCGGTGCAGGCAATGCCTTCGCAGTCCGCCACGGGAAAAGGCCGACCGTTTTCATCGCGAAGGGTCAGCGTGCCGAGGACGCGGGGCTCCAAGTCGGCACCTCCGTCAAGTCGCACGGAAAGCTGATACGCACGAGGTGGACCGCCTTTATAGGACGAATCGTCCGAAATCGCCCAGAAAGTCTTCGTCGCCGAATCCCAAGAAACGCCGGACAAACCGCCAAGCTGCGTTTTTCCAACTGCCATCCCATGCGGTAAGGTGGCCCGTCCGATCAGTCGGAGACTCTGCGCTTGCACGGCCGCGATGGACATCAACCCAGCGAGCAGCCAGCCAGAAAAGGAGCGGAGTCGTTTCAAGGTGCGAAACTTTAACCGGAAAACTCCGGACGTCCCGCGAGATTTTCGGCTGGAGAGATGGGAGGCAAATTTTTTTTGACGCGGGGACCCAATGCATTATCCTTCGTCCAACTCTTATCCAGAGTGACTGAGGGACTGGCCCGATGAAGTCACGGCAACCGCTGATTGGCGCAGGTTTCGACTTGCGACGAAAAGGACCGGGTGCCAAATCCAGTTCCGGCGAGCGCGAGTTTGTCGGGAGAAGATGAGGGAAAAATCCGTGGGCCGCATTTCCAAAGCGAAACTTTCGGGGTTTTTCGACTCTTCATCTCCCGGCGATTCCAAACCCCGGCCGTTCTGGATCGGAGCGAAAAATTTGCAAGACCATGGAAACCACAACTGAAACGAAACCTTATTTCTCGAACTTGAAATGTCGCGAATGCGGACGCCTCTATCCGAAGCAGGCGATCCACATTTGCGAATACGATTTCGGCCCGCTCGAAGCGGCCTACGACTACGAAGCGATCGGCGCGGTGCTTAACCGGCAAGTGATCGAATCGCGCCCGCAATCGATGTGGCGCTATCGGGAATTGCTCCCGATCGACGGCCTGCCCACGGTTGGGCAACAGGTCGGATTTACGCCGCTGGTCTCGGTCCCGCGTCTGGCCAAGGCGTTGGGTATTCGCGAACTTTTTATCAAAAACGACACGGTCAACTACCCCACGCTGTCCTTTAAGGATCGCGTTGTTTCGGTCGCCCTGAGCCGCGCCAAAGAGCTCGGCTTCAAGATCGTCGCTTGCGCTTCGACCGGTAATCTCGCGAATTCCGTCGCCGCCAACGCCGCCTCTGCCGGACTCGAAAGTTACGTGCTCATCCCCGCCGATCTCGAGCAGGGAAAAGTCCTTGGTTCGCTCGTTTACGGCACAAAAGTCATCGGCATCCATGGTGCTTACGATCAGGTCAACCGCCTTTGCTCTGAAATCGCCGGCAAATATGGCTGGGGCTTCGTCAACGTCAACCTCCGCCCTTATTACGCGGAAGGTTCAAAGACGATGGGCTTCGAAATCATGGAGCAACTCGGCTGGAAATTGCCGCGCCACACTGTCGTCTGCATGGCGAGCGGGTCGTTGCTGACCAAGATTCACAAGTCTTACAAAGAGTTTCTCCAACTCGGCATCGTCGATCATTCGCCCTACGCGATCCACGGCGCTCAGGCGTCCGGGTGCGGCCCGATCTCCGAGGCCATGAAGCGCGGCTCCGACATCGTTAAACCCGTCGCCAAACCAAACACGATTGTGAAATCGCTCGCCATCGGCACCCCGGCGGACGGCTATTACGCCATCAAATCGATGACCGAAACCGGGGGCTCCGCCGAAGACTGCACCGACGAGGAAGTGGTCGAGGGCATCAAGTTGCTCGCCGAAACCACGGGCATTTTCGCCGAGACGGCAGGCGGTGTCACGGTTGCCTGCGCCAAAAAACTCATCGCCACCGGCAAGATTCCCGCGAACGAAAGCGCCGTTCTCTGCATCACCGGTCACGGCTTGAAAACGCAAGAAGCCATCATCGGCAAATGCGGCGAACCTCGCCTGATCAACCCCAGCTTGCGCGAGTTTGACGAACTTATTGGCAAAGAACTCGCCAAAAGTTAAAAAGAAGAGCTAATTTACTCAAAACATGCCCACTAACATTCGTATTCCCACCCCGCTCCGCCGGCTCACCAACGAACAGGAAGTCGTCCAAGCCGAGGGCGACACCGTGCAGGCGCTGCTCGATCATCTCGATGTGAGTTTCCCCGGATTAAAAGAGCGCATTTGCGACGAATCCGGCCGCGTCCGCCGTTTCGTCAACGTTTACCTGAACGACGAGGACATCCGCTTTTTGCAGGAAAACGAGACGGCCGTGAAGGCCGGTGACGAAATCAGCATCGTGCCCGCAATCGCCGGAGGTTAGAACATTATGGCCATCGAAAAAAAACGCTTCTGGCTCGATTTCCCGGGCGAACTCGTCAAGCAACCCATCGTTTACGAGCTGGTCACCCAGTTTGGCTTGGTGACCAACATTCGCCAAGCCTCAGTCAGTAAGGACGCCGGCGTGATGTCGCTCGAAGTCGAAGGCGAACGCGAAAAAATCTTCGCCGCCATCCAATGGTTGGAAAAAACTGGGGTCAAAGTCGAACCGCTCGAGATCAACGTCATCGAAGGATAAAAACCTTCCCCTGCACGATTTCCCGTGTCGGCTAACCTTTGCCTTTCCCGGCAAATCGCGCCTCAATTAGTTTCAAGAACTCCCTTGCCGCTGGCGCGGGTTGACGCCACTTTGGCGAGGCAGAGCTGATAGTAACCAGACGAAGAATTTTTTTCAAAAAAACGACGCGAATTCTGGTTCTGTTGCCTGTAGAATCCTCAACTCATCACTGACCTATGTCCACTGCATCGCAATGTCCCTTTCATCAAACCGCTGGCGGCGGAACAAAAAATTCTGACTGGTGGCCTAACCAGTTGAAAGTCGAACTACTCCACCAGCATTCCTCCAAATCCAACCCGATGGGCGGAGACTTCGATTACGCCGCCGAATTCAAAACCCTCGATCTCGCCGCCGTCAAAAAAGATCTCGCCAACCTAATGACCGAATCGCAGGACTGGTGGCCCGCCGACTTTGGCCACTATGGCGGTTTCTTCATTCGCCTGGCCTGGCACAGCGCGGGCACCTATCGCACAGGCGACGGACGCGGTGGCGCGGGTCGTGGTCAACAACGTTTTGCCCCGCTGAACAGTTGGCCGGATAACACGAACCTCGACAAAGCCCGCCGCCTCCTTTGGCCGGTGAAACAGAAATACGGACGCAAACTTTCCTGGGCCGATCTTTTTGTGCTGATCGGGAATGTCGCCCTCGAAACCATGGGCTTCAAAACCTTTGGATTCGCCGGCGGCCGCGAAGACACATGGGAACCAGACCAAGATGTTTACTGGGGCCGCGAAACCAATTGGCTCGGAGGTGACGTTCGGTATGCGCAGGGATCAGAAGGCGTTGAGAAGGAAGGCGGCGTACTCGTGACCGACGACACCGCCGACGGCCAAATCCACTCACGCGATCTCGAAAACCCGCTCGCTGCCGTGCAAATGGGCCTGATCTACGTTAACCCCGAGGGCCCGGATGGAAACCCCGATCCTCTCCTCTCCGCCCGCGACATTCGCGAGACCTTCGCGCGCATGGCCATGAACGACGAGGAAACCGTCGCGCTCATCGCCGGCGGGCACAGCTTCGGCAAAACCCACGGCGCCGGCCCTGCCTCCCACATCGGCCCCGATCCCGAGAGCGCCCCACTAGAAGAGCAAGGCATGGGCTGGAAAAGCAGTTTTGGCTCGGGCAAAGGTGGCGACACCATCACTAGCGGACTCGAAGTCACTTGGACGACAACCCCGACGAAGTGGAGCATCAACTACCTCGAAAACCTCTTCGGCTACGAGTGGGAACTCACCAAAAGCCCCGCCGGTGCGCACCAGTGGAAACCGAAAAACGGCGCAGGCGCAGGCACCGTCCCGCATGCCCATGACCCCGCCCAGCGCGTTGGTCCGTCGATGCTCACCACCGACATTGCGCTGCGAGTGGATCCGGCCTACGAAAAAATCTCCCGCCGTTTCCTCGAGAATCCTGACCAGTTTGCCGACGCCTTCGCGCGCGCTTGGTTCAAGCTCACCCACCGCGACATGGGGCCCCGTGCCCGCTACCTCGGATCGGATATTCCCGCTGAGGAACTCATCTGGCAGGATCCGATTCCCGCCGTCGATCATCCGCTGATTGACGCGTCCGACATCGCCTCGCTGAAGAAGCAAATTCTTGCCTCCGGTCTATCCGTTTCCGAAGTCGTGTCCACCGCTTGGGCCTCTGCCTCGACCTTCCGCGGTTCCGATAAACGTGGCGGTGCCAACGGAGCCCGCCTCCGCCTTGCCCCGCAGAAAGATTGGGAAGTTAACCAACCCACCCAGATCGCCCGCGTTCTCGAAATTCTGGAGGCGATCCAAAACGACTTCAACCGCGCTGCACCCGGAGGAAAAAAAATCTCCCTCGCGGATCTCATCGTTCTCGCTGGTTGCGCAGGCGTTGAACAAGCCGCAAAAAGCGCCGGACACGATGTCACGGTTTCCTTCACCCCGGGCCGGATGGACGCTTCTCAGGAACAAACCGACATCGAGTCGTTCGCGGTCCTCGAACCGATCGCCGATGGCTTCCGCAACTACCTCAAGGGCCGCTACACCGTGCCGGCCGAAGCGTTGCTGATCGACAAAGCGCAACTCCTAACTCTCACCGCGCCCGAAATGACCGCCCTCATCGGCGGGTTACGCGTCCTCCAAGCGAACGCTGGCGGCACTGCCCACGGCGTGCTCACTCAGCGGCCCGGACTTCTAACTAACGACTTTTTCGTCAACCTGCTCGACATGGGCACGGAGTGGAAACAGGTCTCACCCTGCGGCAACGCCTTCGCTGGTTTCGACCGCGCAACCGGTGCCCCGAAATGGTCCGGCACCCGGGCGGACCTCGTCTTCGGATCGAACTCCCAACTCCGCGCCTTCGCAGAAGTTTACGCTTGCGCCGACGGCGAGAAGAAATTCGTCGCCGACTTTGTTGCCGCTTGGGACAAGGTAATGAATCTCGACCGCTTCGACCTCGCCTGATCGCGTCAACTTCTCCGGAGATCGGTGAAATGATTAGTTAGTGGTCAGACTAACCAATTTCCAATGATGCGCATGCAGGTCGAAGGGAACCCGAATGCGCTCGTCGAAATCGGTCGGCCAAAGCACGCCATCGATCCTACGGAAATCGCGGAAGGTAATGTCCACCTCTGCGCCGATGGTACTGTCGAGGCCGTTCAAGGTCATGCGAACCCGGCGGAGTTGGCGGGTGGCGCGGTCGATCGAGAGTAATACTCGATCCTCCTTCGCGAAACCAAAGCCCGGCGTGAGAATGGCTAGTACCTGATCGCACGGTTGGCGGTCCACCGTTCCCTCTCCAGCAGTGACGAGGACGACGCCGGGGCGGTCAAAGTAAAACGGCCCGAGCAAAAAGAGCGTGTAAGCATCAGCGACCAGCGCCGCGGCTCGCAAGACCTCTTGATCGTTCGAGCGGACGCCGTTGTAAGTCACTGCGACTTCGCCGACCGCGCGCCGAACCTCTTTTCTACCAGCAACCCCGGTGTGTTCTTGCCGCACGGTTCTGCGGCGCAGGTCATAGCGTTCGCGGGAACCACCTCGAAAGCTCGTGTCGGCAAGGATAGGCTGAAACTTCGGACCGACCGCAGCCCACTTGCCATCATAGGAAAGCTCGACCGTGTGAATCTTGCGAAAGGCGTCCGCTCCATGCGCCGCCTGCGACTTAGCGACGAGAGCGGTGGCAGCAGGCTCGGAGCGGGTGACCGGCCGCGGGCTGATCTTTGGAGTGGCGCACGCTCCGAGGAAGAGTGCGAGCGACAGGAGGAAGCAGCGGGTCATGTTAACCTCGTTAGGTTAGTGCTTCGATTTAACGTAATCGGCCAATTTGTCGCGGTCGGCTTTGACGGACCATGTCACGCGGAGAAAGTCGGCCGGATGAACGTTATTAGCTTTGAAAAATTTCCGGTCACCGCCGCAGCAATACATAATCTCGGGTGGCAACGCGCCTTCGAGAAAAGCCTTTGCCTTGGGAATGATCCGCGGAAGCCATTCGATGTCGGCGTAGGCTTCATCCTTCGACGGAAGATCGACCTCGCGGATCGGCGTGGCACTCCATTGGCCGTGCAGCTCGTGTAGAAAATAATCACGGCGGGCCGCGACCATCAGAAGCGCAGTGTCCGAGTCGGGTTCACCGCGACCAACGAAGTCTTCGGCATAATCGTAAACGTGGATCGGGCGCAAACCGATGGAGGCGAGGAAGGAAAACTGATCCGGGTTAAAGAAAGTGTCGGCACCGCGCTGGCCGCTCTGATATTGCGCGACGGCCTGATCGTAAATGGTGCGAAATTGGTGAGTCCAGTGATTGAGTTCCATAAGTCGTAAAGGATAACGGATCAAATCGTGAAACGGACGTAAAGACAAGCCATCACCAGCGGGGCAGACCCATTCTGCCGCGCGAGAAATTTTCCGCTCGCAGTCTTTGTCCGACTTCGGTTTGTTTACGGGGAATGTCTTACTTGCCCTTGCTCCCTAAAACCCACGGACTTCTTTACGGTGGCGACTACAACCCGGAGCAGTGGCCAAAGTCGGTCTGGAAGCAGGACATGAAATTGATGCGGGCGGCGGGCGTCAACCTCGTCAGCATCGGGATTTTCAGCTGGGCGAAGCTGCAACCGAACGAGAAAACCTACACCTTCGATTGGCTCGACGAGGTGATGGATCTGCTCGCCGCCAATGGCATCCACGCCGATCTCGCCACCGCCACGGCGTCGCCCCCAGCTTGGATGTCGCGCTACCCGGACCTCGGTGCGATGGACGCCAACGGCGTTGTCTGCACCCATGGATCGCGCCAGCATTATTCGCCGAGCAGCCCAACCTACCGAAAATTTGCGGCGGCCCTCGTCCGCAAACTCGCTGCTCGCTACCGGAAACATCCCGCTCTGGCGGCCTGGCATATAAACAACGAATACGGCTGCCACGTGGCGGAATGCCACAGCCCGGCTTCCACAACCGCTTTCCGTTCTTGGTTGAAGACCCGTTACGGCACGCTCGACGCCCTGAATGATGCTTGGGGCACGGCGTTTTGGAGCCAATATTACCACGACTGGAACGATGTGTTGACCCCGCGAAAAACGGCCACGTTTCCAAACCCAGCGCAATCACTCGACTTTCGGCGCTTTTCCAGCGACGCGCTGCTCGATCTTTGCAAAATGGAGAGGGACATCTTGCGCAAAGCCACGCCAACGATGCCGATCACGACGAATTTCATGGGCTTCTTCAAGCCGCTCGACTACCAGGCATGGGCGAAGGAAATCGATTTCACGTGCTGGGATTCCTACCCCGATCCGCTGGAAACTGGGGCGGGCGTTTTATACGCTGCACGCGGACACGACCTGACCCGCTCGCTCAAGCCGGGGCGGCCGTTTGTGCTCATGGAACAAGTAACCTCGCATGTGAATTGGCGGCAGGTAAACGGCACGAAGCCGCCCGGGCTGATGCGGTTGCAAAGCCTGCAAGCGGTCGCACGAGGGAGCGACGGAGTGTTGTTTTTTCAGTGGCGCCAATCCGTCCGCGGGGCCGAAAAATTCCACGGCGCCATGGTTCAGCACGCGCCGCCCACGCAAAGCCGCGTGTTCCGGGAAGTCTGCGAACTGGGCGCGGAGTTGAAAAAACTCGCTCCAGTCACCGGGTCACTCGTGCGTAGCCGGGTCGCGATCGTCATCGATTGGGCCGCTTGGTGGGCGCTCGAACTGCCCTCAAAACCGACCGACCTGCGTTATGAAGACGCGATCCATCAATTCCATCGCTATTTTTACAAACGCAATCTCGCGGTGGATTTCGTTGCGCCGGGGGCCGATCTTCAGGCTTACGCAGTGGTCGTGGCGCCGCAGCTTTATTTGCTCACGAAGGAAGATGCTAAAAATCTCGACGCCTTTGTGCGCGGCGGCGGGACACTGCTAACAAATTTCTTTTCCGGCATCGTTGATGAAAAGGAACAAATCATCGCCGGCGGCTACCCGGCTCACCTGCGCAAAACCCTCGGGCTCTGGGTGGAGGAATGGTTCCCGCTCGCGGAAAAAGAGACCCGCAAAGTCCGGATTGGCAAAAACAAGCTGCAAGGCCGGACCTGGAGCGAGGTGATCCACCCCGAAGGCGCGGAGGTGCTGGCGACTTTCGGTGACGGACCCGTGCGGGATCTACCTGCAATCACCCGCCACGCGCGCGGCAAAGGCCAGGCCCTCTACCTCGCCACTCGCCTCGATGATAATGATCTGGCGGAATGGATGGACGATCTGCTCGCCCCGTTTGACCTGCGGCCTCCGCTGACCGCGCCCTCTGGCGTCGAGGTGGCGGTGCGCGAGAAAGGCGAGGAGCGTTTTCTATTTTTGCTCAATCATCGCGACAAACCCGCCCAGCTTAACCTCGCGGAACACAACGGGATCGATTTACTCACTGGGCAACCAGTTTCGGCAAAGCTGGTCCTGCCGCCGCTGGGAGTTGCGGTGGTGGCGTTAAAAAACCAACGGGGCGTCTAATTGGGATCGTGGGACGAGGAAACGAGCGGCAAGGCGTTGATTTTCAATGCTTAACCGTCCGCCAACGCGTTTTCGTCACACAATTGTAACCTTAAACCCTTTGCTGGCGTCGAGGGCGGTTTGTAACCTTGCGAGCCCGAAAACCGGACTCCGATGTCGTCTCGCCTTCTTCAATTTCTTAGTCTGTCTTGCCTCGTCAGCGCGCTGCCGCTGGCCGAGAACTTGCGGGCCGACCAGACCACGCCCGAGCCGGGAGCGGGCCCGCTCTACATTCGCGAGTTTCGCGTGACGGGAGCGAAGGTTTTGCCGCGCGCCGAGGTGGAACGGGCGGTTTATCATTACATGGGACCGGGTCGTTCCGAAACCGACGTCGAGCAAGCGCGGGCAGCACTGGAAAAAGCTTACAAAGACAAAGGCTACCAGACCGTCGAGGTCCAAGTGCCGCAGCAAACTGGACGCGGCGGCGTAGTTTTTTTGAAAGTGGTCGAAAGCACCGTGGGCCGATTGCGCGTGCGCGGTTCGCGCTATTTTTCACTGGAGCAAATCAAGCGATCGGCCCCGTCTCTGGCGGAAGGAAAAGTGGTGAACTTCAATGACGTGACCCGCGACATCGTGGCGCTCAACCAGTGGCCGGATCGCCGGGTAACTCCATCGCTCCGGGCCGGGATCGAACCGGGCACGGTGGACATCGATCTCGAGGTGAAAGATACCTTCCCGCTCCACGGCAGCCTCGAACTAAATAACCGCTACAGCGCTAACACCACGCGGTTGCGAGCGAACGGCTCGATTAGTTACAACAACCTCTGGCAGATCGGGCATTCCGCCGGGTTGAGTTTCCAAATCGCTCCCGAAAACGCCGACGATGCGAAAGTCATTTCCGGATTTTATCTGGCCCGGTTTTCGGAGCTACCGAATTTTAGCCTCGTCCTTCAAGGAACCAAGCAAGACAGCAACGTGTCCACTCTCGGCGGCGCGGCCGTCATTGGGCGTGGCGAGATCGTGGGCATTCGCGGAAATCTCGCTCTGCCTCAAGGGAAAAACTTCTACCACTCGATCAGCCTCGGGATGGACTACAAGCATTTCGATCAGACAGTGGATTTAGGGACCGGGCAGATTCTTTCGCCGATCAGTTATTATCCATTGAGCGCAGCTTACACGGCGACCTGGGTCGGGGAAAAAGCGCGAACGGAGTTGAACGTCGGGGTCACGGCGCACTTGCGCGGCACCGGCAGCAGCGAGGCGCAGTTTTCCAACAGCCGCTTCAAGGCCAGCGGGAGTTTTATCTACCTACGGGCTGATTTGGCTAACACCCTCGAGTTGCCCGGTGAATTTCAGCTTTATGGCAAAATTCAGGGCCAGATTGCGGACCAAGCGCTGGTCAGCGCCGAGCAATTCAGCGGTGGCGGCGTGGGCACGGCGCGCGGTTACCTCGAATCAGAAGTCCCGGGCGACAATGGGCTCTTCGGCACGTTAGAACTGCGCACTTTCAATCTCTTCAAAGCGCTCCCGTGGTTGCGCGACCGAGGCAGCGAATGGCGAGTCTACTCCTTTATCGACAGCGGATTCCTTACCATCCACAAAGCCCTCCCCGGGCAGGAATCCCGACTCGAATTGGCCAGCATCGGCATTGGCAGCAACATCCAACTCTGGGATCACTACAACGGCTCGATCGATCTTGCCATGCCGTTGATCAGCCAGGGCCAAACTCAAGCCCACGATTACCAAGTTAACTTCCGGCTCTGGGCCGATTTCTAACCATTTTCACCATGTCCCACCTTCGCCATTTCTTCGTTACTAGTCTGCTCGTTCTGCTCGTCACCATCCAACCAGCCCGAGCTTGGTGGAATGCAGAATGGACCCTGCGCAAAAAGATCACGATCAACACCGGCCAGAACGGCGTCGCCATTACCGAACCCATCGGGGACAGCGCCGTGCTCGTGCGCTTGCACGACGGCAATTTCCAATTCCTTTCCGCAAAGGAAGACGGCTCCGACATCCGCTTCGTAGCGGCCGACGATAAAACGCCGCTGACCTATCATATTGAAAAATACGACGGGCTGCTCAACGAGGCCTTCGTCTGGGTGAAAATCCCAGGGTTAAAGCCCGGAGCCGCGGTCGATTTCTGGCTCTACTACGGCAACGCGGGCGAGAAAGCCACCGCCACCAGCGACGCAAAGAAGACTTACGACGCCGACACCGCGCTCGTCTTTCATTTCTCCGAAAAAGGCACCCCGCCTGTCGATTCTTCCGCCAGCGGGATCACCGCGACCTCGGCCCCGCTACCGGTCGATGGATCGATCATTGGCGGCGGCATTTTACTTGATGGCAATAAGCCGGTGGGTATTCCTGCGAACCCCGCGCTCGACTTCGCAGATTCCGGCAACATGACCTGGTCCGCTTGGATCAAACCCTCTGCCCTCGCCAGTAACGCGGTGCTCTACAGCCGCGCCGAGAACGGCAACTCGCTCACCATCGGAGTCGATAACGGGGTTCCCTACGTCGAGGTTAGCAGCGCCGGAACGAACCAACGCAGCACCGCCACCGGCGAACCAGTCGCGATCAATATCTGGCGCCATCTCGCGGTCGTCGCCTCTGGATCGCAGATCACGCTCTATCTCGATGGTGAGAAATACGCCGGGCTAACCATGCCGATTCCCGCCCTGCGCTCGGAGTCCACTCTGGGCACGAGCTTCGCCGGGGAACTTGATGAGCTAGAAATCTCGAAAGTGGCTCGTCCGATCGGTTACCTGCAATTCGCCGCCATCTCCCAAAGCGGCAGCGAAAAAGCCGGCAAACTCCTCGCGACCGCACCCGAAGAGATTAACGAGCACGGCGAAAACGAAATCACTAAGCACCTCTCGCTGATCGGCGACATCTCGAAATCACTCACTTTCGACGGATGGGTCGTGATCGGGTTGTGCTTCATCCTCGCCCTCGTCGGCTGGGTGGTAACCTTTCAAAAAATGACCTACCTCGGCAAAATTAAAAAAGCCACCAAGGTTTTCTTGAAGCAATGGGACAACGTCTCCAGCGACATCACCGTTCTCGACCATGGCAACAAAGAAAACATCAGTAGTCTCGCCGGCCACGCCAACGCCAAAACCCGTCGCCTCATGCGCCACTCGCCCCTCTACGCCATCTACCACGCCGGCTCCGACGAAATTTACGACCGCGTCAAAAAGGAAGACTTCAAAGGTCTCACCGGACGCTCCATGCACGCCATCAAAACCTCCATGGAGGGCGGACTCGCCCGCGAGGTGCATAAACTGAATTCCAACCTCGTCTTCCTAACCATCGGCATTGCCGGCGGTCCCTACCTTGGACTCCTTGGAACCGTCATCGGCGTCATGATCACCTTTGCCGTCATTGCCAAATCTGGCCAAGTCGAGGTGAACTCGATCGCTCCCGGCATCGCGGGTGCGCTCCTCGCCACCGTGGCCGGTCTCGCCGTCGCTATCCCCGCGCTGTTTGCCTACAGCTATGTTAGCTCGCAAATCAAGGACGCCGTCGCCGAGATGCAACTTTTCATCGAGGAATTCCTCGCCAAGGTCGCCGAGTTCTATCCCGAAAAATAATCGATGCAAGCCGGCGATAATAAATCCTACGACGATATCAACGTCACCCCGATGGTGGACCTTTATCTGGTCCTCCTGCTCATCTTTATCATCATGACCACCGCCGGTGTCCAAGGCGTAAAGGTGAATCTGCCCAAAGCCAGCAAGGCTCCTCCGATGAAGGAGAAAAAAATGCAGGCCATCACGATCGACAATCAAGGCAAGATCAAACTCAACGCCACTCCCGTCACTCTCCCCGAACTAGAAAACCAACTCACCACCCTCAAAGCCTCGAACCCCGACATGCCCGTGGTCGTCCGCGGCGATAGCGCCACCCAATATCAAGGGGTGATGGATGTCCTCGATGTCCTCGGGCGGCTGAGCATTTCCCAAGTCGGTCTCGCCACCCAGGGTCCGAAAAAATAACATGGCTACAAAACGATCATTCGACGAAGACGACGACGGCGATTCCTTCTGGGAAAAATATCGCGGCCCCATCGTCGGTGGCGTCATCACCCTAGCGGTCGCCGGTTTCATCGCCCCGCTTGCGCTCGGCAACAAATCGGACGCTCCAGCGCGCACGCAAAACGTGACGATGATTTCCCTCCCTCCCCTGCCCCCGCCACCGCCAAAGCCAACTCCTCCCCCACCTCAAGCGACCCCACCGCCGGTCGATCAGAAGATGGATGAATCCCGGCCGATGGAACCCCAAGAAGCCGTCAAACCCGATGAGGCTCCGCCAAAACCCGACGCCCCTCCCGATCAACCCCTCGGTACTAACAACGTCGGCGACGGCGCTGGTGATAACTTCGGTCTCGGCGGCCCCGGTGGAAATGGCGGTTTCGGTGGAGGTGGAAGCGGAGGCCGCGGCGGCAGCAAATACGGCTGGTATGCCGGTCAGGTCCAGCGCCGCATTCAGTCCGCCTTGGAAAAAAATCGCGCCACCCGCAATGCTAACATGCGCGTAGAAGTGCGCATCTGGCCCGATCAGACCGGACGCGTAACCCGCGCCGAGCTGAAAACATCCTCTGGCGATGTCGCGCTCGACCGCGCGATTGAAGCCGAAGTGCTCAACGGACTCCAATTGGACAACCCGCCGCCTGCAGAAATGCCGCTCCCGATCGTCCTGCGGCTGACCGCTAAAAAAGCCATCTAATTTTATGCCCACTGTCCCACGTTCATTTTACCCTCCGCTTGCCCTAGCCGTCGCTTTCGCCCTTGGCTTTAGCACGCCGGTTCTTGCCGAGGAGTCCGCTCCCACGCCAGAAATGCGCACAGGTGAACCTGCGACCGCTCCTGAGCCGGGCAGTCCTGCTCCGGATCTTGCTAACACCGCCGGAAAACCCGCCCCGTCCACTAACGTGACGATCAATCTGATCAATCGCATGGTCGAAAAAGGGCTGCTCTCCAAGGAGGATTCCGCTGACCTCATCAAACAAGCCGAGGCCGACGCGGCCATGGCTCGCGAGCAGACCGAGGCCGTCCAATCCGCCATTCAGCAAGTCGCCGCCGCACAATCTGCCGGCCCCGACACCTATGCTGGAGTGCCGCAAATCGATCCTTCTATCCAACCAATAGCCGATCTTCCCGCTGCTTACCCCGGACCCGACGACACGATGCGCGTTTCCTATATCCCGGAATCGGTGAAGGACGAAATGCGCGAGCAGATCAAGACCGAGGTCCTAGCCCAGGCCCGTGACGAAAACTGGTCCTCACCCCGGATGTTTCCCGACTGGCTGACCCGCTTCCGTCTCCTCGGCGATGTGCGCGTGCGCTATCAGGGCGATTATTTTAGTAACGGGAATGATAACACCGGCGCCTTTCCTAACTTCAACGCCATTAACACTGGCACACCTTTCGATGTGAGCGGAACCGTTTTCTCCCCTCAGCTTAACGTCGATCAAAACCGCAATCGCACTCGACTCCGTCTTCGCTTCGGCGCCGAGCTCACCTTGCGCGACAACTTTACCTCGGGCTTCCGCGTCGCCTCTGGCAACGACAGTTCCCCCGTCACGACCAATCAAACCCTCGGCAGTTCCGGCGGCAATTTCTCCAAATACCAGATTTGGCTCGATCGCGCTTTCATTCGCTACGACTTTTCCGGCATCGAAAATTTCAATCTCGCGTTCTTCGCGGGCCGTTTCGAAAATCCGTTTTTTTCTAGTGCCGTCCTTTGGGATGATGACCTTGGCTTCGACGGGTTTGCCCTCAAGGCAAAATACAAACTGGCCGACGGCGCCGTTATTCCCTTCGTGAGCGGCGGGGCGTTTCCCGTTTTCAACACCGATTTCAACTACGCGTCCAACCAGTCCGCGAAATTCAAAAGCCAGGATAAATGGCTCTATGCCGCACAGGCCGGGGTGGATTGGAAAATCATCCGTGTGCTCACGGCAAAATTCGCCGCCGCCTACTATCAATTCGATGGGGTCGAAGGAAAACTCTCCGATCCCTTCACTCCGCTCACCCCATCCGACCAAGGCAACACCGATGCGACCCGTCCAAGTTTCGCGCAAAAGGGCAACACCTACTTTGCCATCCGCAACATCGTCCCGAATGCCTCTAACAATTTCGGCACGACCAACCAATACCAGTATTTCGGCCTCGCCTCCAAATTTGCCCAGGTCGCCCTCACCGGAAAACTCGAATACAGCCAATACGAGCCGTTTCACGTCATCCTCAGCGGCGAATGGATCAGAAACACCGCCTTCAGCCAGCAAGACATCGCAGCTAAAGCAGTCAACAACCGCGGCCCGGCCCCAACCGGCGTCGGCCCCTATGATGGCGGCGACACCGCCTGGATCGTCAATCTTCGCGTCGGCAGTCCGACCCTCGACAACCGCTGGGATTGGGCCGTTAACCTGGGCTACCGTTATGTCGAGTCCGATGCGGTCATCGACGGGTTCACCGATTCCGATTTTGGGGGCGGCGGCACCAACGTCCAAGGCTATACGCTCGGCGGCAATCTCGCTCTCTCTCCCGACGTCCAGTTCGGTGTCCAATGGATGAGCGCCAACGAGGTCGCAGGACCCCCACTCAAAACCGATGTCCTCTTAATCGATCTCAACAGCAAGTTCTAACTTCATGCGTTTACTAACCATTTTTCTCCTGATCGCGACCGCGCTCGCCGCCCGTGCCCAGCAGCAGCCAGACCCTGCAGTTGTCCGTCTGCGCGACACCCTCAAAAGCACCATGCTCCAATTGCGCACTGCGCAAAGCGATAACATCACCCTCCAATCCGCCAAAGACGCTCTCGAGACCGAAAAGAAAACTCTCGGCGATCAAGTCGCCGCCCTCACCAAACAGGCCATTGAAGACAAAGACGCCAGCGATAAAAAAATTGGCGATCTGCAAACCAAACTAACCTCTGCCGAGAGCGAGATCGCCGCCCAAAAAGCCGCCATCGAAAAGTGGAAAGTGGCCCTGCAAAACATGACTAACACCGCGCAAACCAAAGAGGCCGAACGCGCCAAACTCGCCGCCCAAGTCATCGTTCTCGACCGTCAAGTTGCTGACCAGAAAGCCAAGAACGCCGAAATGTTTAAGATCGGCAACGAAGTCCTGACTCGTTACGAAAAGTTCGGCCTCGGCGACGCTCTGACGGCTCGCGAACCCTTCGTCGG
Source organism: Chthoniobacterales bacterium (assembly GCA_038228695.1). Taxonomy (GTDB): domain Bacteria; phylum Verrucomicrobiota; class Verrucomicrobiia; order Chthoniobacterales; family DASVRZ01; genus DASVRZ01. Next base: position 9,736 of record JBBRPA010000009.1, on the reverse strand, counting down.
CCTGACCCGCGTGAAATTCGAAAACCTCATCCAGGATTACTCCGACAAAATTCAGGACCAACGCATCAAACCGTAAGCTTCGCGCCGGGCGCTCACACTCTTCGCGCAACTTCCCTTCCCGCCCCCTCTTGTCACCCAATCGTAACATGAAGTCCCCACCCCGGCAGTGGTAGTTTAGGACTTGAATTTAAGTCGTCGCATGGGCCAGACCAACACACCATTCCACACCATCGCGCTTGCCGTTAGTCTGGCCCTAGCCGGGGTGGCTCCGGCCCGCGCTGGCGACATCTTACGGGGCGGGGCGCCTGCTGCCTCCACGGTCAATGCGCCCAGCGCGACCTCCGGCACCACCACCGCGCAAGCCGCCAAAGCCCAGGCCAACGCCGCCGACGCTCTCGCTCGCACCACTGCCGCGATTAACTCCGTCAGATCGATGCAGGCCGCCGCGCGCAAAGCCGCGATCGCTGGATCTAACAATCTCGGCAAAAACCCTAACTTCCCCGGCCAGATCCTCCCCAACGTCCCGAACGGACTCGTCATCGGCGGCTTGCAAGTCGCCCCCGGCGTCCCCGTTAACCTGACCGCCCCGGCACCTGGTGAAAATGCTAACCTCTGGACAGGAGCCAAACTTCCCACTCAAACCTTTTCTGGCGGCAAAACCAAAGTCACCATCGTCCAGACGCAATCGCAAGCGCTTCTCAACTGGCAGACTTTCAACGTCGGCAAGCAGACCTCTGTCACCTTTCATCAGAAAGCCGGAAAAGCGGACGCCAGCAAATGGATCGCCTTCAACCTGATCAACGACCCGAGCGGAAACCCCACCCAAATCCTCGGCAGCATCAACGCCATCGGTCAGGTCTATCTGATTAACACCAACGGCATCCTCTTCGGCGGCAGCAGCACGGTCAACCTCCACAACCTGACCGCTTCCAGCCTCCCGATTAACCAAAATCTCATCAGCGGCGGCCTACTCAATCAAACGGCTCGCAACGTCCAGTTTTTGTTCTCTGCAAAAACCACCGATCCCGCTTTCACGCTTTCCAGCGGATCCACCCAGACGCTAACTAAACCGGTCGCCAGCGGAACCACACCAGTTGTTAGCTACAACAACGGAACCACACAAAACACCCTTCAGCCCGGAGACGATTACACTCTACAAAATAATTCTGACGGGAAGACCCAACTTGATTTCACGACTTCCGGCCTGGCCAAAGTGGGTTCTTCTTTTATCAGTGCCAGCTACACCCAGGCCACAGGAGATCTTATCGTCCAACCCGGCGCGCTCCTGACCAGCCCGACCACGCCGTCAAAAGTTGGAGGCCGAGTGAATCTGATTGCTCCTAATGTTAGCAACCAAGGAACCCTTTCAGCGGCTGATGGCCAGGTGATTCTTGCGGCAGGACGGGAAGTTGGTTTCTTTGCGCATTCACAGGCCGATGCGTCGCTGCGCGGACTCGATGTGTTTGTCGGCAGCGTAGATTCTCAATCGGGCAACGCGGCCAATAGCGGATTGATAGATATCTCCCGAGGCAACGCCACCATCGCTGGAAAACATGTCGCGCAGTTAGGTGTGATCAGCAGCACCACTTCTGTATCACTAAATGGCAGTGTGGATTTGCAGGCGAACTACAACGCCCAACCCAATCCTTCCTACGATCCGACTAATGTGAGTCTCGGATCGGCCTTTGGATTTTCATCCTCCGGTGTTGTTACCCTTGGTGAGAAAAGCGTCACTCGCATCGTGCCAGAATACGAGAGTGCGGAAACAGTCGTTGGCACCCAACTCGCGCTGCCATCACGTCTCAAATTTCAAGGGCTCGCCATCCACCTCGCTCCGGATTCATTCGTTTTTGCTCCCAACGCAGACGCCACGCTAACGGCAGGAAGCTGGAACTACATTCCGCCACAATCCACGACTACCCGGCTCACCGCTGATTTCGTGAACACAAACGGACAAGTCTATATCGACTCGGGTGCGAGCATCGACGTTGCCGGGAGCGCGGCCGTCTTCGTGTCGGTCACCCAGAACATTCTCAACCTGCAACTGCGTGGGGCCGAGCTTGCAGATTCCCCCGTGCAACGCGACGGCGTCCTTCGCGCCATTTCGCTGAATCTCGACATCCGCAACCGCGGCGAATACAACGGCGCCGCGTGGATCGGAACTCCTCTTGGCGATGCAACTGGTTTTGCCGGGCTGATTCAGCGCGGTGTCGGCCAACTCACTGCCGCTGGCGGCAATGTAAGCATTCGCGCCGGTTCCTCCGTAGTTTTGCAACCGGGTTCGCGCGTCGATTCGTCGGGCGGCTACATCCAATTCGAGAGCGGCACGGTTGAAACCAGTCGCGTGCTCTCAGGCGGACAACTTTACGATATTTCACAAGCCACGCCCGACCGGGTTTATCAGGGAATTTACACCGGCCAGTCCACATTCTTCGCAGAAAAATACGGCATTACAGAAATTTACAATAATCCGCTCGCGATGATGACCACCCATTACGAAACGGGTTACATCCAGGGAGCATCTGGTGGGAAAATTTCCATCACCTCGCCTTCCATGGCGATCGATGGCGAATTGGTCGGACAAACCGTGGCCAGCTCTTATCAAAGAAGCACTCCACCTGCCTACAGCGAGCTCCTGCTTACCTTTGAAGCTCAGCAACTGATCCCGGGTTACCCCGGTTTCTCGCCTCGCCCTCCGACGATCTTTTTCTCCGATTCGGCGTCGCTGCGCACAGCAGATCCGTTTCGGCTCGATGCGTTTGGTAATCCTCTCGCCTTGCGACCAGATCGGCAAAAAATGGTGGTTCTCTCGCCGGAATTATTCACGACAGACGGCTTCGGAAAATTTTCCATTCGCAATACTGATGGAGATGTGATCGTGCCAGAAGGCATCGATTTTCATGGCCCTGCCTCCGGGAAACTCTTGTTCGAGGCAGCTAACATCTTGATCGGATCGGACATCTCGACCGCAGGCGGGGCCCTCGGCTTTATCTCTTACAATATTTCCCCGGCCGTTGCCGCGACGCTTGACACGACCACACCAGCCGCGGCTCCGGACCGAGGATTGTTCACCTTGGCTAGTCATATTACTCTCAGCACCGCTGGATTGGTCATCGACGAGCGCAACCCGGAAAACCTCAAGAGCCTGCTAGCAATCAATGGCGGAAGCATTTCCGTGAACAGTTTCTCTGCGAACTTTGCCATCGGCAGCCTTCTGAATGTCTCGGGTGGCTTGACCGTAAGCCCGACTGGAAAGAGAAACTACGGCACTGCGGGCAGTATTGGTATTCTGACTGGACGCGATCCTAATGCTAACGCAGCATCGGTCATCGGAGGTAAATTATTCCTCGGTGGATCCCTCCAAGGTTATGATAGTGGAAAGGGTGGCTCCCTCTCGATCCAATCTCAATTTATCCAGATCGGTGGCGCACTGGCTCCCTCCGATACTTTCTGGATTCAACCGGAATTCTTCAACACAGGCGGGTTCTCCAATTTCTCTCTCAACGGAATTGGCGGAAAGAACGGAACATCCGGTCAATACCGCCCAGCGCTAACCGTTGCGGAAAACACGCTCATCACTCCAAACGTAAAAACGTGGTTGAGCTTCATTAACGTGTTAGGAACAGACGGCGTAGTGCTCTCGCCCATCCTGCAACCCGAGGGATTGCGTCCTTCGGCGTCGATTTCACTCAATGCGAATGCAACCTCCACTCTCGATGGCCTCCTGCTCTCTCGCGGTGATCTGGTCGTTGGCAGAGGCTCCCTCCTCGAAGCAGGTCCCCTAGGCACGGTTTCCCTTAAAGGCGGAACGGTGACAGTTCTTGGCTCAATCATCGCTCCTGGCGGAAAAATCAACCTCTCAGCAAACGGCACCTACCCGCAATCGGGCACCGATGCCGCGCCAACCACCGCTTTGCCAACCCTCTGGCTCGCGCCAGGAAGTTTGCTCTCGACTGCTGGAAAACTATTACTAACACCCGACGCTTACGGTCGGCGCACCGGGTCGGTCATTGATGGTGGTGCGATCTCTGTTTCTGGAAACATTATCGCTGACCACGGTGCTACACTCGACGTTTCCGGTGCCAGCGGACTGCTTGATTTGGCGCTCTCATCGGTGGATTACACGGCGACCCAAACTGGAGAAAGCAGCTCAGCGACTAACATTCCAACCAACAGCGGAATTAATGCGCCGCTTAGGACTCTGCAAACCGTTGCCACCCGGATAGACAGCAATGCCGGTTCCATCACTTTCGCCGGATCGAGGGAGTTGTTCATCGACGCCACCCTCCATGGTTCTGCAGGCGGACCTACTGCCCAAGGAGGTTCGCTAAGTATTTCCTCCGGTCGCTTTTATTCCCTTAGCGATCTACTGCCCACGCCGCGCGACATCAGCCTGATCGTTACACAAAGCGAATCGACCCGGCCTGTTGTAGACTATCAAAACGGGCAGAGCCCCCTAGGAATTGCTGTCCTCGGGCAAGATAACGCTCCCATTGCAGGTCTTGGCTATTTTTCCGTCGAAACCTTCGCCAACAGCGGGATGGACTCTCTCGCCTTGCAGGGAAATGTTAGATTTCTTGGTAACGTCTCCATCTTGGCACGCCGCGAGCTTTCCGTGGCAACAAAAGGTGTTTTTCAGGCCGACGGCCAGGTTAGTCTGACCGCTGCGCACGCCAGCCTCGGCACCGCTTTTGGTTTGCCGGTCGCGGTCAACAGCGAGATTGCGCCTTACATCGACCCGCTCACCAACGGACCCTATTACATTCCACCGACCTACGGCCCCGGCTCTCTGACCGTGACGGCCAGTCTAATTGACATCGGCAATCTAACCTTGCAAGGAATCGGCCAGACCACCCTGATCGCCAATCACGGTGACGTCCGGGGAACCGGCACATTTGATTTCTCAGGCGATCTCGTCATCCGTAGCGGGCAGGTTTATCCGACCACCGCAGGCCATTTCACCATCGCTGGTTACGACAAAACCATTCTCGTAGGCTCCAGCAATCAAGGTAACACCGCAGTCACATTGGCCTCTGCTATTTTACCACCCGATTTCGCAGTCGGTTCCGATTTATTAGGTTCGACCGTTAGTGCCATCTCGGGAAACCTTGTCACGCTGGCCAATGGCGCAAATGCCTCCGTGAACAACTCCACGCAAACGTTTGCGCGAGGCTCCATCACCTTCGCTCGATTGGGTTCATCAGTGATTCCTTATTCTGCCGGCGGCCAACTCGATATCTATGCCTCCGTCATCCATCAAGGCGGTGTCCTTCGCGCCCCCTTGGGTGTGATCAATCTAGGACGCGATGGCACCGCTGGAAACCGTCTGGATCTCGTGGCTGGGACTAACGTTCCGGTCTCTGAAATTCTCACCCTCGATGAGGGCAGCATCACTTCCGTCTCGGCAGACGGCCTCCGACTGCCGTATGGCTACAGTTCGAACGGCACGACCTTTATCGACCCCACCGGGAATGATATTGCAAGCAGTCAGGTGCCCTCCAAAAACATCACCCTCGGCGGCAAAAACATCGCCATCGCCCGGGGTTCTGCACTCGACATCCGAGGCGGGGGAGAATTTTTTGCCTACCGATTCATCAAGGGCAACGGGGGAAGTACCGACTTGCTCGGCTGGAACTTCCAAGGCACTTGGAACACAAGCCAACTTTATAAGGAGTCATCGATTGTTAGTTACAACGGTTCCTTTTGGTATGCCCGTGCGGACCTGACCTCCGATGTCGCTGCACAACCACCGATCGCTGGTGACTATTGGAAAAGAGTTACCCAGCGCTTTGCAGTGATTCCTACCTACTCGGAAAATTTTGCGCCTTACGCGCCTTTCAACAGCACGACTGATCCAGGCTACGCCACAACGGGCTTGAATGTGGGCGATCGCGTTTGGCTTGGAGCCAGCGAAAGTTTAAAGGCTGGTGTTTACACGCTGCTACCCGCACGCTATGCCTTGCTCCCCGGGGCCGTTCTGGTTACACCACGATCTGGCACCAGCGCGTTTGACTATTCGACTTCCCTTTTCGACGGAGCTACCCAGACGATCCGACAGGTGGGACAAACTGTCGGCACATTTGCGTTGACCGATGGTTCCCGTCTCGTATCGGGCTACCGCTACAACGACTCCACGAGCAACCGGGAAATCCAACCTGTTTACACGCGTTTTGAAGTTGCCTCCCGGGACGTCGTGCAAAGCCGCGCCGCATTCGATAGCTTTTTGGCTAACAGCTTTCTGAGCGATAGCGGTCAGCGTCTGCCCAATGATGCGGGCCATCTTATACTTCAGGCCAGCCAAAGCATGACGTTGCAGGGCCGGGTTTACGCGCAAGCCGCCAATGCTTTCTCCCGCGCCGGGCTCGTAGACATTGCGAGCACCTCCGAAATTTACATTACTGACTCACCCGGGTCGGCTCCGGTCAGCGGTGTGTTGACGCTCGATGCGAAGAGCCTCAGCTCCTTTGGTGCAGAGAGTCTGCTCGTCGGAGGAGTCCGGACCCTTACGACCGATGCGGGAGGCATCACCACCGCCAATGTGAACGTCATCACTACGCGCTTGTCGGTGGATAACGCGCGAGCACCCTTGTCAGCTCCCGAGATTATCTTGGTGGCGCGTGAAAATCTCACAATCGCCCCCGATGCTAACATCGTGCAGACCGGTGCGATCCATGGAGCCTCCGATCCACTAATTCTTGGAAACAGCACCCCTGGCAGCGGCGATGGCGTCTTGCTCATGGTTAGCAGCGACCGGAGCGCTCAGATCACCCGGCAAAATTACACCAGCTCGTCCATCCCGCTCCTAACCATCGGGTCCGGTGCGACTCTTCGCGGCGGAAGCGTCATCCTCGATTCCACCTCTGGCACCGCGATTGATCAGCAGACTCGGCTTCTAGCGGATGCCGTCACACTCGACAGCGGGCAGATTTCTATTTTGCTTAATGACCCCGGCTCCCTTCCAGCGGGCAACGGACTGGTCCTCTCTGGCGGTCTGCTTGAGAGCGTAAAAATGGCGCAGGCCCTGTCATTGTTGAGCTATTCCTCGATCGACACCTACGGTAGCGGAACATTTGCAACTGCTGGAAACCTTACCTTACACGGCGGCGAGCTTCGCGGCTTCAACAACGGCGGTGGCCAGGTTACCTTCCGCGCCAATGCTATCGCGCTCGACAACAGCCCAAACGCCGCCCACCTAACGCCTGCAACAACCACGGCAGCCACTCTGGAGTTTGATGCCAACACCATCTCCATCGGCAAAAACCAATTCTACATTGACCAATTTTCCAGCGTATCGCTCAACGCCTCGCAAAGTCTGAACGTGGCTGGAACCGGCGGCCTCTACGCGCAAAACGATCTGGTCGCGACCACTCCGCGCATCACCGCTGGAAAAGCTGCCACCCAGGCGATCATTGCCGGCGGCGCATTATTGATTCAGACACCTGCCACCACATCTGTCGCAAGCACACAAATCAGCGGGCTCGGCGCTAGCCTCACCCTTCAGGGAGCAAGCGTCTTAGCCACGAGCGATATTGCTTTGCCCAGCGGGCTGCTCACCCTGCGCGCAACGAACGGTGATCTAACCATCGGCGGCGCACTCGATGTGGGAGGCACTGCCCAATCGCTTTTCGATGTCGTCCGCTATACAAACGCCGGTCAGATTCGTTTGCAGGCGGACGCAGGCTCGGTCGTCGTGCAAGACACCGCTTCGATCTCTGTTGCGGGAGCGAAAAACGGAGGCAACGCAGGCACTCTCTCCGTCAGTGCTGCACAGGGTAAATTTGATCTCACTGGAAAACTGATAGGCACCTCCATCGCCCAGACGGCCAGCTTCACACTTGACGCAGATAGCGTAACTGATTTTTCCGCCCTAGCAGACGTGTTAGCATTAGGCGGATTTACTGAATCGCAGTCGTTCAGACTTCGGACGGACAGCGTAGAACTTGCTGGCGAATTCAAAGTGTCCCATTTCAATCTCTCAACCGACACCGGCTGGATCAAAGTCACCGGCACACTTGATGCTTCTGGGATCACCGGCGGCAGCATCAGCCTCATTTCCGGCAATAACCTAACCATCGAATCTGGGGCAGTCCTCACCGTTCATGCAAAAGAGTTCAGCCACGCCGGAAAAGGTGGCGAGATTCATCTTGAAGCCGGGTCTGCCGTTAATGGCGTTACCAATTTGGCCGCCCTGCTGGATTTGCAAACCAAGTCGACCATTGATCTAGGCGTCGATCAATACGTTGCGGGTGATTCCACCAACGCTGCATCCAGTGCTTATCAAGGGAAATTTACTGGAAAACTTTTGTTGCGCGCCCCAAGAAGCGGAGACGACATCCTCATCGCCTCCCTCGGCAGCGCGATCAACGGCGCATCCGCCATTGTTGCTGAGGGTTACCAAATATACGACCGCGCCGACACCGGCACCTTGGATAGCGACCTGCGGACCTCGATCAACTCTGCCGCAGATAATTACATCTCCAATGGCGGAGCAGCCATGCGGGCCAAACTCCTCGCGATAAACCTCGACGCAGCAAATCTCGACCGCCTGCTCGTGCTCGCTCCCGGCGTCGAAATCATCAACGGGACCGGCAATCTAACCTTAGGCACGACCAGTTCCACGAACACCGCCGACTGGGATCTCTCCGCCTTCCGTTACGACTCCACTTTGCTGAATGGCGATGTGAGTAGAGCACCTGGCATCCTGACCCTGCGCGCCGCAGGCGACATCATTCTCTTCAACGCGATCAGCGACGGTTTTGTTAGCAGCGCCTACAATGCCCGCCTGCTCGCCGCCGATACCTTCACCCCGATTAACAGTCAATCCTGGTCCTACCACATCACCGCGGGAGCCGACCTTTCAGCCGCCGATTTTGCCAGCGTGCAACAGCTCGCCAGCCTAGGAGATGCAACCACCTCCACCATCGACGACATTGGTTCCCTCAAGCTCGGAAAAAACGCGGGCAATGCAACCGTAGCTGGCGGGGCCTCGGCGCAGACAAGCACCGCTCTTAACAATCGGTTCCAAGTCATTCGAACCGGTTCCGGCGACATCACTGTCACTTCTGGTCGAAGCGTCCAACTATTGAATCAATTTGCAAACATCTACACCACAGGTACACAAATATTTGATGCGACTCTAGGTGGCACTTTTGATTTGCCAATTCCGAGTCTGCGGAACAACGACGTTGGTAGTCTTGGGGCAGTTCAACAAGGAATTGGCGTGGTCAACACTGCCCAGTATTCCTTTGCTGGCGGCGATGTCAGCCTCCACGCGCAAGCTGACATAGAGCGTACCACTCTGATCAATGGAGTCCTGATGGCAAACTCCGAAAAGCAACTTCCGACCAATTGGCTGAACCGTCGCAGTGCAATTGATCCAACCACAGGTCTTTTCACGGCATCACGTTACGGAGACATTGCCTCCACCACTTGGTGGATCGATTTCAGCAACTTCTTCGAGGGCATTGGCGCTCTTGGCGGCGGCGATGTCTCCCTTCAAGCTGGCGGCAACGTTACCAACGTGGATGCAGTTGTGCCTACCAACGCCCGCATGGCCGGAAAAGATTCCGCCGGAAAAGCAATCTCTCCAAGCGCAACAAACCTTCTGGAAATCGGCGGCGGCGATTTACTCGTTCGCAGCGGTGGCGACATTGATGCCGGGGTTTACTACGTCGAGCGAGGCCAAGGCGTGCTGGATGCTGGCGGAGAAGTCAAAACCAACCAAACCCGTAGCCCT
>JBBRPA010000008.1:0-75172 GCA_038228695.1 Chthoniobacterales bacterium | reverse complement strand
GTTGTTTTTCAGTGACTCGCGCGTGCCCAAAACATCGCCGCTGGTCAATTCCCCGGCGCTGACTTTCTTCATAGCACCGGCGAAGTCGGTCCATGCGTCGGCCATGCCGTCTTCAAAGGATTTCTTCATTTCGGGCGAAAGGGTAGTTGCGTCAAAGGCTTTTCCCGCGCCGACGCCGATCTTGGCAAATCGCTCCATGAGCTCTTTTTCGGAGGCATGGGCGGGGCAGAACTGGAGGCCAAAATTCAGGAGATTGAAGAACTCGATGGAGGTCTTCTGCGTGCTGGGCGTAAGCGGTTTCGGGAAAGCAATCACCGGCGCAGCAGCAGGGGCTGCTTGTCCGAGGAAGACGGAGAGCGGCTTCACGCTGTACTGCTCCTGGATTTTTTTGACGTTGGCGAGATCGTCGGGGTTGAAGAGTTGCGTCCTGAACAGGCCTAGGGCGAGGTCGGTTTCGCAGCGGATGACGGTGATGATGCCCTTGGGCGTTTCACCCTGCCAGCTTGGACCCGCGAGGAGAAAACTTCCGCCGTCATTACCCGTGGTTCGGGTGCCGAGATAGTTGAAATTGTGAGTATAGAGGTCAATGAGTTGCAGGCTCCAGTATCGGCTTTTCTCGATCATCGGCACGGTGACAACGATAGGTTCCGTGCGCAAATCGAGGCCTACCCACGAGTAGGGAGTGTCCGAGTTGGGGGTCTGGACAGTCTTGTCATCCGGCGTGAAGACGCGGGGCACGTTGACCATCGTATTGTAGGGAGCCTTGTATTCTGGACTCGTCTGATCGGCGAAATAGGCATACTGCACGCGAAGATTGTCCACGATCGGGAAGCCGTAGATGTAGGCCTCCTTTGCAATGGCGCGGATCTCGGTTGGGGTGAGCGCGTCGGCAGCCGAAGCGGCGAGAGATAGGGCGCTCAGTGCGAGCAGCGTGAGTTTTGAGCAGAGATGGTTTTTCATGAATGCGCGTTTGGATTCGAATCTGAATTCGCGGGTCGCCCCGTTAGAGGACGGCCCGCGTGGTTCAAAGCCGAAAAAACTGAATCAGTTACCCGGAGGTGAGAGGCTTTCTAGTTGCTTCAGACGCTCCATCGCGCCAGCCGCTTTGAGCGACTTGTAGTTGATCCCATCAGCACTGAGGCTGCCGCCCTCCTGGAAGGGAAAGCTAGGGATGGTGGAGAGGAATTTTTTGATTTCGTTCTGCACCGGAACAAACAACCAGATGTTATCGGCATACCAGCGGATATACATGGCGGACTCGTGCGGTGCCTTCTCATAGGGGTCAGCGCGGAGGTTAACGATGAGCGGCCAGCCGGTCACTTCACGAGTGGAGGTGGCGATATTGCCCTCGGAACTGATGGCGAAATGAACCTTCCAATCATTCCAACGGACGGCATTTAAATCACCACCCTGGCTGAAGAAGAAAATCTGCTCGCGTGGGCCTTTGGCGACTTCGCCCTTAAAGTAAGGCATAAAGTTGTAGCCGTCGGCGTGGACTTTGTAGGTCTTCTTGTTCGCCTCGTATCCCTTGGCGAGTTTCGCGACGATGTCAGGCTCACCAGCGGCAGCAAGCAGCGTCGGCATCCAGTCTTCTTGGGAGAAAATGGCATTTTCGGCAGTGCCGGGCTTGATCATCCCGGGCCAGCGCACAATCATCGGAACGCGGAAGCCACCCTCCCAGGTGGTGCCTTTTTCGCCGTGGAAAGGAGTGGTGCCGCCATCGGGCCAGGTGCCTGTTTCCGCTCCGTTATCGGTGCCGTAAATGACGATGGTGTTATCTGCGATGCCGAGGTCGTCGAGCTGTTTGAGCGCTATGCCGACCATCTTATCGTGCTCGACCATGCCATCTGGGTAGAGGCCGATGCCGGTTACGCCTTCGGATTCCTTTTTGAGGTGAGTCCAGACGTGCATGCGGGTGGCATTGAGCCAGACAAAGAACGGTTTGCCGTCCTTTACCGACTTATCCACGAACTTGGTGTGAGCTTCCATGATCTCCTCATCCACGGTTTCCATGCGCTTTTTGGTCAATGGGCCGGTATCTTCGATCTTCTGCCCGCCCTTGCCGTCAGCCCAGCAATGCAAGACGCCACGGGGGCCGTATTTCTTTTTGAACTCCGGGTCTTTCGGATAGTAATAGGTTTCCGGTTCTTCCTCCGCGTTGAGGTGATAGAGATTTCCATAAAATTCATCGAAGCCATGCATGGTCGGCAAGTGCTTGTCCTGATCTCCGAGGTGGTTCTTTCCGAACTGGCCAGTCGCGTAGCCTTTGTCCTTGAGCAGATCCGCGATCGTTGGTGCCCAGTCTGGAATTCCCTGGGTGGAGCCGGGCATACCAATGGTGAGCAAGCCTGTGCGGAACGGATGCTGGCCCATGATGAACGAGGCGCGGCCGGCCGTGCAGCTTTGCTGGGCGTAGGAATCGGTGAAGATTGCGCCCTCTTTTGCAATGCGGTCGATGTTAGGGGTTTGATAGCCCATAATTCCGCGGCTGTAGGCGCTGATGTTGTCGCGGCCGATGTCGTCACCCCAGATGACCAGGATGTTGGGTTTTTTGGCGTCGGCGGCGTGGGCCGTCGGCGTGAGTTGTAGGACCACAGCCAGCGCAAGGCCGGCGAGGGTCAGGAATTTGTTTATTTTCATAAGGTTGAGCTATTTTAAGGTTGGGTTACAGCGACTCGCACAAAGCCACGACTTTTTGTCTTTTTAAAAGATGAAAACAAAGGCAACCAAGTTTTTATGGATACCACAAAAAAACAAGCTGCGAGGCCGCGGGCAAATTCCTGCATCCTGCCCTCAGCAGGCCTCTCGGTCACTGAACCCGCACCGGCGCTCCATCTCCACCTCGCCAGCATCGCCCCCCGGGGTCAGGAGGGCGCTAAGGGACAGAGGGGCGCTAAGGGACAGGTCAATTATTTTCCATCGCAATCGGAATGGAACCAGACAACCCATCGGCCAGACTGTATGATCCATGACTCGGTTTCGTGTGGCTCCAAACGGATTGGATATGATGACTCATCCATCAGGTTATGCCTAAGCGACGGTGATGCAGTTGGTGGTGATGAATGCGGCACGCTCGGTCTCGGGAAGCGTGAGGCCGGGTTGGGTGAGGGGAATTGGCTAGGGTTTCTTGCTCGAAACCAACCCAAACTTACCCAGCAGCCATTTGAGCAGAGCTTCTTGATCGTCGATGGTTGCCCGGCGCACCTGTGCCAGCAGATGCACGCGGTCGGGTTTCGGAAGTGCCGTGTTTTGGAGGCCTTCGTTGCACTCACTGCAAATGGTCCAAGTAGTAGCAGGATCACCAAAGCGCAAAGTGCAGGAAAGAATGACGCGCCTGCTTTTATTTGTCTCCCATCGTTCATTGTCTGCGGCTCCGCACATACGGCAAAAGGGCAATTCCATACTTGAGCTTATTCATATCGGCAGAGTGACTTCAAGATGTTCTTTTAAGGAACACTCCGGTGACCGCTCTCTGTTACAGAATGATAAATGGCGGATACCACTCATAAGCCTGAATCCCGAAATATCATCGGCGTGCGAGTAAAAGAGGCGCGCCAAGGATTTAGTCCACCATTAACCCAGGATCAGCTCTCTGGAAGATTAGCCAAAGAGGGGATACAACTGGACCGCGTAACTTTGGCAAAAATTGAGGGAGGCCGACGGAGCGCTTTTGATTTTGAGGTAAGGGCTTTGTCTACCGTTTTGAAAGTTGACGCCAACTGGTTGCTGGGAATTACAAATCGGACAACCAAATCGAGCTGATGAGTTTTGAAACCGCAGCTTATCTTCGCAAGGCAACGGCGCGTGCAAAATCAGACGTCGCAAACAAACTGGTAAGCATGTTTCTACATGAGGTAAGCCGCAAAATATCGGCATCTCTGGACATGAATGTTGCTGATCCCCGTTATGCAAATGCCGTCGTTGCTAAATTTGGCACAAACTGTTGCTACTGCGGCAAAGAACTAGAAGCTGATCGTGCTGCGGTAGAACATCTTGATGGAATGAATCGATTCCGTGCGGGCCTGCATATTCAAGGAAACGTGATCGTTTCTTGCAAAAAATGTAACAATGAAAAACGAAGGGACGACCAATTACACCAACTCAAGCTCGCAGACAGTGGCTGGGAATCATTTCTTTCACACGACTCTACCAAATGTGCGGAAACTTGCAAAACCTGCCACTACTGGAAATTAGTCTGGCCAGAACAAAAGCAAAGGAGTCGAAATTTGCAGAATGCGCTCAAAAGAATTTTTGAATTTCGTACAGAGTATGATCAAGCAACGCAGTTAGGACTAAAGGCACAATTATCGTTACACCAAGAGTTAGAAAGGCTGTATCGGGAGTGTCAGTCTTTTGCCACAAGCCACATAAAAGGTTCCCTGGACCAAGTAATTTCAAATCTATCTATTCAATCTTAGTAGATGTGAAAAAAATTTCTCAGATGCCAGTCCTTGCACATTCTCAAACAGCACCGCACGAGGACGGGCCCCTTCTACCAAAGCCAGAGCCGCAGGAAACATATCGCGTTCGTCATCGCTACCAAGTTGCTTGCCAGCGATGCTAAAAGGCGGACAAGGAACACCGGCTGCCACTAAATCCAATCCCGTAAAATCTTGTGGACGGAGGTTGCGAATGTCTTGCTGGAGAACGTTCCATTGCGGACGGTTGGCTCGTAAAGTTGTGCAAAACTGAGGTTCATATTCGACAGTCGCTGCGTGATGGAACCCCGCCATTTCCAGTCCCAGCGCCTGTCCTCCGCCTCCTGCACACAGTTCCAGCGTCGTAAAGTTCATAGGGTATCTATAACAACACACCAATCAATGCGGCTCAAGTCTCTAAAACGCCAATAATGACGAGATAGTAAAATTGCTTTTCTTGTCGCTCTTCAAGCCACATCGCAAACGGTCGGCGCGAAGGCGTTTATTTCCTCCGGGCGTGCAGCTTGAGGATGCGATCTACTTCTTCGATGGCTTGCGGGTTTTGGTGGGCGCTGTGGCCGGAGGGGACGACGCGTTCGCTCTGTGCGCCTTCCATGTGGGTGCTCCAATACGGAACGATGCCGTCGCTGGAGTTGGGGGCGTCGCCTTTTCCTCGGTCGCCGCAGATGACGTGGTAGGGGATGCCGGGGACGAGGGGGACAGTGTTGATAAGTTTGACGAAGCGGTTGTTGGGCGCCAGCGTGTCCACACTGTTGGGGATGCGTTTGAGGCCGAGGCCGCCGTCTTGGAGGGTCATGACTTTTAAGGCTTCGTTACCGGCTTCGAGGAGGGTAAGGGGCGAGCGGACGAGGCTGGAGGCGAAGCGACCGATCCAGTTGGTGGCGAGGTCGCTGCCTTTTAAGGGGGCGGAGATGAAGATGACGCGTCCGACTTCGGGGCGATGGCGGAAGATGAGGGCCTCGGCGAAGAGTGCCTTGGTTTCGGGGGAGAGGCGGGTTTTTTCCGGCGGTTTACCAAAGGTGCCGAGCCAGAGTTTATCGCCGGTGTCGGTGATAAGGAGGCGGCTGATGCAACCGCCCATGCTGTGGCCGATGACGACCATTTTATGTTTGAGCGGGAATTTCCTTTCGATGGAGTCGAGTTCGCGGCGGAGGATGGCGGCGGAATGGGGATAGGGGTAGCCGCTGGGGTAACTGTAGAACCAGAATTGGTAGTGGGTGCGGATGGCGGGGTCGGCCCGGAGATCATTGATCATGGGGGTCCAGGTGGCTTGGGTGTCGGCGAGGCCGTGGATGACGAGGACGACGGTCTTGTCGGGGTCGTAGGGTTGGAGGCGGACGATGCGGGCGGTCTCGGCGTATTTCCCGGGGTGGAAGACGCGGGCGATCTCGATTTTCTTCGGGTCTTCGCGGGCGAGCATGACGGCGAGGGGGACGGTGTAGTCGGCGGCGAGGGGGAAGCATTTACCGTTGAGGCTGGTGGTCTCTTTATTCAGGGGATCTTCGCAGACGAGGGTGGCGCGGCGGCCTCGGAAATTGAGGACGGCGGTGACGCAGTAGAAGGTTTTGTCGCTAGTAAAAGCGGTGCGGGCGTCTGTGCGTGCCCCTTTGCTCTCGGCGACGATGGGGGCGCCGATGCCGGATTTGGTCTGGCGTTTGGTGACGTAGGTGCCGTTGATATCGAATTCGTCGGCAGGGGTGAATTTATAGAGGGAGGGATGCCATTGCGGGCGGGGGTCGGGCTGGAAGGTGAGGGTGTAGTCGCCGTTTTCCGAGGGGATGGTGAGGGGGGCGGACCAAGGTTCGAGACCGCTTTTGGAGATGACACTAAAGACGCGGGAGACGGCGAAGTTATAGCTGTCGCGCGCGGCGATGTCCGTGGGGTTGCGAAGGAGGATTTGCGACGCAGAATCGGCGGCGGCAATGTATTCGCCGAGAGATTTGCGTGGGTCGCGGTCTTCGTTGCGGACAGCGAGGTTGAGTTTTTTATCGACGTCAGCGAGGGGGCCAGTGTCGGCAGGGGCGTTGCTGAAGCGGATTTTATGGTGGGCGACGGTAGCGTATTGGGCGCAACCGGAAACCAAGAATACGAGTGCTAGGAGGCAAGGAAAAAGGCGGAGAAATTTCACTGGTTGGGCTTTTAGTAGTAAGGGCGGTAGTAGCGGGAGTTGGATTTCCCGACGGCGTCGCCCATGACGCCGCCGATCAACCCTCCGATGAGGGCGCCTTCGCCACTGGAGAGGCCGTTGACGTTGTTACCTATGATGGCCCCTGCGCCGGCTCCGATGAGGGCACCGCCGACACGTCCGCGTTGGACGTAGGGGTCGCTAGAACAAGCAGTCAGAGAGCAGAAGATGGTTAGGGTAACGAGGGCGGAGAAGATGCGGTTTTTCATGATGATGGAATTAGCGGACGGAGCCTTCTTTGCTCGCGTAGTAAGCGGTGGCTTCCTCGCGGCTGACGGTGCCGTCTTTACTGGTGTCGGCGTCCTGGACAATTTGCTTGGCGATGCCTTTTTTGCGGCCATAGGCGAGGGCTTCATCGAGCGTGACGATGCCGTCTTTGTTGGCGTCGCGGTCGCGGAAGATTTTAACGGCTCCTTCGTCACCGGGAACGATCCACTCGGCTTCGGTCATTTTGCCGTCTTTGTTAGCATCGCGGCTTTTGAAGAGGCCGGTGACGAGGTAGTCGCTAATTTCGTCGCGGCTGAGTTGGCCGTCTTTGTTTTTGTCGGCGAGGTCAAAACGATTGGGCGGAGTGGTCTGGCAAGCAGTGAGAACAGCGGCAAGGCAGAGCGTGGAGGCGATGGTTTTTTTCATATTCGAGTAGTTAAAAAATGGACGGGAGGGAGTTAGCGGTGGCGGACATGGACCGTATGCCTGCCATAGACAGAGGGTCCGTAGGCTCCATACCAACTTGTCGCCGCGCTGCGTTGCATTTCGGCGGCTTGGTATTGCTGCTGGGCAAGGTGTTGTTCGATGGCGAGCTGTTGATAGTGTTGATAGTTCATTTCGTCGCCGACGTAAGCAATGCCTTCTTTCTCGTCTTTATAGGCGTAGAAGGTGTGATTGTTAAAAGTAATGCGCTGGACCTGATACGCAGGGGCGGCGACAAAGAGCGATTTTTGCTCTGGTGTCTCAGGGATACGCACGCGGAATCCCGCAGCGGAGAGGAGGTTTTTAGTGTTGGAGGAGCCGACGCTGGCGCAACCCGCAAACAGAGAAAGTGCGAGAGCGACGAGGAGAATGGAGAGATGTTTTGTTTTCATAAAAAAGGGGTCTAGCCGGTGACGAAGAAGAGGTAATGTTCCCAGCTTTTGATGCGGAGGAGGATTTTACGGACGATGGAGAGGGCGTGAGCTTGTTCCATATAAATGGCGGTGGTGGCTTGGGCGCCGACGGGTAGATTGAGCTTGGCAAGGTCGTCTTCGTAATCAAAGACAACCGGGACACGGCCCGGTGCATAGGGGGAGACGGCGCCGCGGAGTAGTCCGCCAGCTTGGGCTTGGCCTTCGGCGATGATGGGAAGGACGTAGCGCACTTTGGCCTGAAAAATGCGACCAGGATATGCTTTGAAGGCCATCTCGGCTTCCAATCCTGGGTGAATGCCGGGGATGACGGTCTGCGGGTAAGTGGCAATGAAGGTGGGGCGATCTGCCGGAACGAAGACCATGAGGGGTGCCATGGGAAACGGGACGGCCATCTGGCCAGGGCGAAGGGCGAGTTGGGTAATGTAGCCGTCGCTCGGGGCGCGGACGGTGGTTTGGTCGAGCTCCCAGCGCTTGGTGTCGAGGGCGGCCATGGTTTCGCGCACTTGCGGGTTGTAGCCGCCGCTTTCGGCAGCCATTTCGACGCGAATTTCCTGAGCTTGGGCTTCGGCGCGATTAATGTCTTCGCGGGAGGCCATGGTGCGGTTGCCCCCAACTTTGAGTTTTTCCTCAGCCTCACGTTGCGCGGCTTGGGCGGTGCGAAGATTCCCCTCGGCAGTGGAAAGTTCGGCTTTGCCCTGCTCGGCTTCCATCTTGGAAATAGCCCCCTTGGCAAGGAGTTCAGTGCGACGGGCGTCTTGTTTTTTGGCAAACTCGAGGTTGCCAACGGTTTCTCCCACTTTGCCAGCGGCACGTTCGACGGACTCGCGCAGTTGGCGGTCGTTTTCGGATTCGGAGACGCGGAGATTTTCCTTCGCTTGCGCCACGGTGGCCTCGGCAGCGGCGAGTCGCTCGGTGAATTGGGCTACGCGGGTGTTCTGCCCTGCGAGCACCGCTTCGAGACGTTCGACTTCGATCTCGTAGGGACGAGGATCAATGTAAAAAAGGACGTCGCCTTTTTTTAGCGGTTCATTGGGCTTTACCGGGACTTCGAGGACTTGACCTTTAACTTGGGAGACGATGGGAACGGTGGAGGAGTAGAGGCGACCATCGGGCGTAACCGGGTGGAATACCGAGAGCAAGATGGCTAGAGCCAGAAGAATGGCGACGCCACCGAGGATAGCTGTGCAGATGGTGTAGGAATTTGTGGGAACGAGCTTCCATTTTTTGAAGATGAGCCAGCAAAATCCGCCGTAAGTACCGAGGATAAGTTCGATCATAGAGTGGGTTTTTTTGTTTTGGCTGATCGAGGAGCGGATGCGGTCAGGTTTGCGGTCGATACTGGCTGTTCGAGTTTTTGCAGGCGGGCTTCCAGTTCGGCGATGCGCGTGAGCAAGGCCGGATCAGGTTTTCCAAACTGGTCCAGACCGGAATTAGTGATTTCCACGGTCAATGGGCGTGGCTTGGCGATGGCCCAAAGAAAAACGAGCGGCCAGATGGCGTGCAAGGTGAAGAGACTGAGCCAGCAAGCAGTATGAATCGCGTCGGCTTGCGGATGGTTCCGCTTCTTGGCCTGTTCGTAGGGGATGTCGTGGATGTAAATGAACGTATAAAAAACGAGCAATAACCCGAAAAGCAAACATCCAAGGGCAAAGTAAGAAAGCAACATCGGTAAAAACTATCGAATTACCTAAGCCAAGGGTCTGTGGCAAGTTTTGACTGCCGTTATTTTTAAGGGATCGCAAATTCAGGCGACAAATGGCTCCCGAGAGAAACGACTAGCCCGCATGGCGGATGGGCAGGGATTCGAACCCTGGTTGCCTTTAACAGCAAACACGCTTTCCAGGCGTGCGCATTCGACCACTCTGCCACCCATCCTTGACTGCGACTGCGGATCGGAAATTTGCGCGGTTTACCGACGGGACGCAAGCAGGGATTTTTCCGGAGCGGAAAAAGTTAAGCGTCGATCCCAAGATCGCTCTTCGCTGCCGCAATCGTCCCGTGCAGCTCAGCTTGTCGTTCGGAGAGATCTTTCATCCGCAATTGATGCCGATGCAGCTCCATATTTAGCCGACTGACGTGACCCCGCAATTCCGTGATCTGGGAGGCATTCTCCCGAAGCTGCCCCTCCATGCTGGATAGTTGCGCGGCACGAGCTTCCCGATCTACGGCCGTCAGGCCGGCGGATTTAACCGCGGGCACGCTGGGCTCAACAGCACCTGGAAGTGTAAAATGATGCTGGCAGAACGGACATTCCACGAGTTGACCCAACAGCGAGTCCGGAATTGCCAAATTACCTTGGCAGGCGGGACACTCAGTCACGAGGTCCTTTGGTGTGCCGGGAAATTCGGGTGAAACTTCTGAAACCATAAAAAGCGATAGTGCTTTCCTTAGCAGCTTTGGTTCCTGAAGCGCGAATAAGTCAGAAGAATAACTGCGCCAATGTGACCCTCTTGCTCAATTGCCGGTACAGATAGAGTCATTTCGGCACTTCCGGTTTTGCACGAGGACGGACAGTGAAAGTCATAAGTTGCTTTTTATCAGCTAGTTACACCACGGATGATGGAATTTTTCCGAAGGTATGAATCTCGCTTTGGAAGGAGTCGGCAGTCCGAGTGATCGGGCCGCAACAGCTAAACAACGAACCATAAATCACCATGAGCATTATCCAATATCGCAAAAATCCCAGCCACCGTTTCTCACCGCTCGCACAGTTGAGCGAGTTGCACCGCGAAATGAACCGCCTCTTTGAAGGTGGCGCACTGACCGACACAGCCACTGGCTGGGGACCGGCACTGGACGTCATCCATGACACAGACCGCATCGAGGTCGTCGTCGAACTGCCCGGCCTCCGCAAGGAGGACATTCAGCTCTCGCTGCAGGACGGCGTGTTGACCGTCTCCGGTGAGCGGAAGGCAGTCACCGAAACCCAAACCGACGAAACCCATCGCACCGAGCGGTTCTTTGGAAAATTCCAACGCTCGATCGAACTTCCCGCCGAGGTCAACCCCGACAAAGTGGACGCCTCTTACAAGGACGGCGTTCTTACGGTCACCCTCGCCAAAGCGGACGAGTCCAAACCCAAACAAATCACCATCCAAACCAACTAAATCCCATGAATACTACCGCACCAATCCACGAAAACGAAACCACCGAAGGCGCCCGTTATTGCACTCCCAAGGCGGACTTCCATTCCGGCCCCGAGGGAACCCGGGTCGAACTCGATCTGCCTGGCGTGACCTCTGACGGACTGGAAATTACAGTCGAAGAGCAGCGTCTGACCATTCACGGTCGGCGAAAAAACTCCGAGCCCGTGGGCGACTGGGTTTACCAAGAGATTCGTCCCTATGACTACCGGCGGGTCTTTTCCTTGGCCAACACGATCGACACAGCGAAGATCAAAGCGGAGTTGAAAGACGGCGTGCTCAACCTCCATCTGCCGCTGGCGGAAAGAGTCAAGCCGCGCCGCATCTCGGTCGGATAATAGGTCCCGCTCTAAAAGTAACCCGGCTGCGCTGATTAACGGCGCGCCGGGTTATTTTTTTCTCACAGCCAAAATGTTCGTTTACAGAGCGGGCGGGACTTGTCATTTTCTTCCCGCTCATGGACTGGACGCTCCTTACTTCGATAATCATCTCGGCGATCAAAACTCTCGCCATCATCTTCGGCGTGGTATTGCCGATGGTTTCTTACACGGTTTACGCCGAGCGCAAAGTGAGCGCGATGATCCAAGATCGGATCGGACCGAATCGCGTCGGCATTCCCCTCACTCTCTTCGGCGGCAAGAAAGACTTCAGTTTTTTTGGTTTGGCTCAACCCGTGGCTGACGCGGTGAAACTCCTCATCAAAGAGGATTTCACCCCGAACCACGTCAATAAGTTCTACTATTGGCTGGCCCCCGCGCTCGGGGTGGCTCCGGCGCTCATCACTTTGGCGGTCATTCCCTTCGGTAGTTTTTTGAATTTCGACCCGATCCTTGTCCCGCTGGGCAATGCAATAGGCATTAACCTCAGCTTTGGCGCGATCCCCATGGTCATTGCCAACGTCGACGTCGGGGTCCTCTTCATTTTCGCCATCGCCTCGGTGGGCGTTTACGGCATCGTGCTCGCTGGCTGGTCGGCCAACTCAAAATACCCGTTCCTCGGCGGCATCCGCTCCAGTTCGCAGATGATCTCCTACGAGCTTTCCCTTGGGCTTTCCGTCATCCCGATTTTCCTGCTCGTCGGCAACCTGAACCTCTCCGCCATCGTCCAATATCAAATCGACAACGGCTGGCTAATCCTTCCGTTCGGCCCGCATGGTTTCACGCTGCAACGTTTCCTCCTCTGGATTCCGATGCTAATTTCCTTCATCGTTTTTACGGTGGCGATGTTTGCGGAAACGAATCGCCTCCCCTTCGATTTACCCGAAGCGGAACAGGAACTCGTCGGTGGCTATCACACAGAGTATTCCTCGATGAAATTCGCGCTCTTTTTCCTCGGCGAATACGCCGCGATGATCGCTGGCTCATCCGTCATCGTCACCCTCTTCTTCGGCGCGTGGCATTTGCCCTTCATTCCTGACGGCTCCATCGGCGGACTCGCCGGTCTGTTTTTCGGCCTCGTGAACATCGCCGCGTTCTTCGGCAAAGTGGCTTGTCTGCTCATTTTCTTCATCTGGGTGCGCTGGACCCTTCCCCGGTTTCGCTACGATCAACTCATGAAACTCGGGTGGTATTTTTTCTTCGAGCTCGCTCTCGTTAATATTTTTATCGCCGCGATCATCCTGGCAATCGTTCCTAAGTAGGAACCCACTTCAGAAATCCTAACTCAGAATTCATAAATTTCCTATGGCCTACACCGTTGCCCGACCCAAAATGACCTTGGCCGAGAAGCTGTATCTACCCGCGATCGTCGCGGGTCTCGCCATCACCGCGAAGCATTTCAAAAACATGCTCCTCGGACGCACCAAAGTCCTCATGCAATACCCCGAGGAAAAATGGGACGCCAGCCTTCCCGAGCACTACCGAGGAGCGCCCACCCTGGTAAAAGACGAGCACGACCGGGAACGTTGCGTCGCCTGCCAGCTCTGCGAATTCATCTGCCCGCCGCGCGCCATCACCATCACTCCGGGCGAACTGCCAACCGAATCCAAATTCGCTAAGGTCGAAAAATATCCGCAAGAATTCAAAATCGACATGATCCGCTGTATCTACTGCGGTCTTTGCGAAGAAGTCTGCCCCGAGCAAGCCATCTACCTGCGGAAAGATTACGCCATCACGGGACTGAACCGCGCCGAAATGGTTCACGACAAAAAGAAACTCTATGAACTCGGTGGAACCATGGACGGCCTCGTCCACAAATGGAACCCACTCAAGTAATTTTAGATAGAGGATTTATGATTTCAGATTTAGCTCCGATTCCTGCGCTTCCTCAAATCAGAATTCCTAATTCATAAATCATAAATTTTTCTTATGCCTCCTTTTCTCTTCTGGATCTTCTCTGGCCTGATGTTGCTCTTCGCAACCATGGTCGTCCTCCTGCGCCAACCGGTCAGCAGCGCGCTCAGTCTTGTCGTTTCTTTCCTCGCTCTCGCCGCGCTCTACGTCTCGCTCGACGCCTTCTTCATCGGCGTCATCCAGATCATGGTTTACGCGGGCGCCGTCATGGTCCTGTTCCTTTTCATCATCATGCTCCTCGACCTCAAAGCGGAGGCGCGGCGCAAATTCCAACTTCCTGCTACCTTCTCCGCCATCGGCGTCGTCGTTATTTTTGGGTTCATGATCAACAAAGTGGTCAGCGGTTTCGAAATGGGCAAATCCAGTTTCCCGGCCATTCTGCACGGACCGAAAAACGACGTCTGGCATGTCGGTGATACGCTCTTTTCCTATTTCAATCTGCCCTTCCAAGTCATCGGCGTGCTTATTCTCGTCGCCACCGTCGGGGTCGTCGTCCTCAGCAAAAGGGAGTTGAAGTAAAACCATGGTCACGCTCAACAACTACCTTCTCGTCAGCGGGATGCTCTTCACGATCGGACTCGCCGGCGTCATGCTGCGGCGCAACATTCTCATTATTTTCATGTCGCTAGAGCTCATGCTCAACGCAGCCAATCTCTCCCTCGTTGCCTTCTCGCGATTCCACACCGTCGAGGGTCTGCCGAACTACAATGCTCAGGTGCTCGTTTTCTTCATCATCACGGTTGCCGCTGCGGAAGTCGCTGTTGGCCTAGCCATCATCGTCGCCCTCTATCGCCAGCGTCAGACGACCCACGTCGAGGACTTGAACTCGATGAAGTTCTAACACTTTAGAAAAACCATTACTCAACCACCTTGGCAAAACGGGTGATGCCTCCTTCCTCGCCTCATCCGACGCGGACTACAACAAACCAGAGCCCGCAAGTCATGCCCTGCAGACACCCAAAGCTTGGTGCGGAAAAATTCCATCGCAGAAACGAGTCGGCAGTTTATAGTGTTTCGTCTCATGAAGTATTTCTACCCGGTTCTCGAATCTGTGACCCTTTCCGCTGTGATGCATGCGCTCTCGGATGAAGCGCGTCTGGAAATCCTCCGCCAGCTTATCGCTAAGCCAAACGGCGAATGCAGTTGCGGTGAATTTTGCGGAGAACTAGCCAAAGCGACCGTGTCCCATCACATGCGGGTGCTTCGCGAGGCAGGGCTCATTCAGCATCGCGTCGAGGGGACAAAAAGCATCACGTTTTTACGCCGCGACGAAGTGGCCGCGCGTTTCCCGGGTTTGTGGGAGTTGATTGGCGAACAACAACTCGTCAGCTAGAGACGCCCGTCAGCGTCAAAGGGCGGCGAAAAATTCCCACTCGATGTCGCTCAGCCAGGGCAGACCCTCATGGCCGAAGTCAGGATAAATCTTCAGGCTCTTCTTTGCGGTGATCTTATTATAAGCAGCGAACTGGCTTGAGGGTGGGCAGATCGTATCCATCAAGCCGACGGCCATGAGGACTTCGCCACGGATGCGCGGAGCGAGGTGCTGGCAGTCGATGTAGCCGAGTTTGGTGAAGATTTCCGTCTCCCGCTCGTGCCGTGGATCAAACATGCGGAAGTAATATTTCAACTCGTCGTAAGCGTCCTTTGCTAGGTCCATTTCCCAGACGCGCTGATAGTCGCAGAGGAATGGAAAGACCGGCAGCGCGCGTTGGATCGGGGCGAGTGAGGCGCAAGCCAGAGTGAGAGCGCCACCTTGCGAACCACCAGCGGCACCCAGACGGTTGCCGTCGATCTCGTCGAAGCCGGCGACGATTTTGGCGAGTTGAGCGGTGTCGAGAAAGATTTGGCGGAAGGTCAGTTTGCGCGGATCGGGATCCTCCAAGCCGCGAACGATGTGGCCGCGCAGGGTCATGCCTTGGGCTCCACCGAGATCGTCGCTCAGACCTCCCTGACCACGGCAGTCGAGCGCGGCAGTGGCAAAACCGGCAGCCGCCCAAGAAAATTTCTGACTCCAATCGCCCGCGTTCCCGGAGTAACCATGAAAGCGTAGAATGGCGGGCCCGGGTTTGGCGGATTTTTTCGGCCGGACATACTGGGCATAGACGCGGGATCCGCCAACCCCAGTGAATCGGAGGTCAAACGCCTCGGCAAAATCGAGGCCGGCAAACGGACGCGGAGTCAGTTCGATTTGCGGATCGACCGCCTCCATTTCGGCGAGGGCTTCGGTCCAGTAAGCGTCGAAGTCAGCAGGGCGCGGATTGATCCCCTGATAGGTGAGGAGTTCGGAAAGAGGTTTGTCGATAAGTGGCATGGCGTTGATGATTGATTAAAAAATGGGGAAGCAGTTGGCAAGGCGGAAGAGAACAAACTTGCCGCAAGGGCGATTGCAGCGTGTAGTTTGTTTTATGGTTAACACACGAACCGAACGGGACTCGATGGGCGAAATGACCGTGCCCGAGGAGGCGCTTTACGGAGCCTCCACCCAGCGCGCGGTGCTGAATTTTCCCGTCAGCGGCCACCGGTTTCCGCGTCCGTTCATCCGTGCATTGGGTCTAATTAAAGCCGGGGCGGCGTTGGCGAATCGCGACCTCGGCAAATTGGAAGGCGCGACGGCGCAGTTCATCGTCGAAGCCGCCCTCGAGGTGGCGGAAGGAAAACACGATGCGCAGTTTCCCCTCGATATTTTCCAGACCGGCTCGGGCACTAGTACTAACACCAATGCCAACGAGGTCATCGCCAACCGCTGCTCGCAACTCGCTGGCGAGGCTGTTAGCTCGAAAAAACCGGCGCATCCAAATGATGCCGTGAACATGGGGCAGTCGAGTAACGATGTGATTCCCTCCGCAATTCACGTGGCGGTAGCCGAGACGTTGAAGAACGGATTGATTCCAGCGCTGGATAAGTTGCAGATGGAGTTGCTGGCCAAAACTGGTGAATTTTGGGATGTGTTAAAAATCGGGCGAACCCATTTGATGGATGCGACGCCGATCCGGCTTGGGCAGGAGTTCTCCGGTTACGCAAAGCAGGTCGAGTATGGAAAACTGCGGGCCGGCAATGCGATTCGCGCGCTGGAGGAGATCGCGCTTGGCGGCACGGCGGTCGGCACCGGATTAAACACGCACCCGGATTTCGCAGAAAAGGTTTGCCGTTTCCTTCGCGAAAAAACTGGCGTCGGCTTCCGCGAGGCGACGAATCATTTCGAAGCGCAAGGCGGCAAGGACGCGCTGGTCGAGGCGAGCGGACAAATTCGGACGATTGCGGTGTCCCTTTTCAAAATCGCAAACGACATCCGCTGGCTCTCGAGCGGTCCGCAATGCGGCGTGGGCGAAATTCAGCTTCCGGCCACGCAACCCGGCAGTTCGATCATGCCCGGCAAGGTAAATCCCGTGATGGCCGAATCGCTCATGCAAGTCTGCGCCCAAGTAATCGGCAACGACGCCACGGTCATCTGGGCCGGTGCGAATGGGAATCTGGAACTAAATGTGATGATGCCGGTGATGGCGCATAATTTGTTAGAAAGCATTCGGTTGCTCACAGCGGCGGTCGGTTTATTTGCGGAACGCTGCGTCGCCGGGATCACTGCCAACCGCGAGCACTGCGAGTCGCTCATCGAGAAAAGCCTCGCGATGGTCACGGGTCTCGCGCCGCTCATCGGTTATGATCTCGCGGCGGAGATCGCCAAGGAAAGCGCCCGCACCAAGCGGACCGTCCGGGAGATTTGTCAGGAGCGGAAAATTTTGTCAGAGGAAAAACTCGCCGAAGCGCTTGATCCGGCGAGAATGACGACCAACCGCCTACCTTTGTGAGCACCCGCATCGACGACACTTTCAAACGCCTCCGCACGGAAAAGAAAAAAGGCTTCATCGCCTATATCACCGGAGGTGACCCCGATCTGGAACGCACCCTCGTCGTAGCGCATGCGCTCGAGCGCGCAGGGGTGGACATTCTCGAAATCGGCCTGCCGTTTTCCGATCCGTTGGCCGACGGAATTGCCAACCAACTCAGCGCCCAGCGCGCTCTCGAATCGGGAACGAACATTCCAAAGCTGTTTGCGCTGATTGCGGATTTTCGCAAGACCTCAGAGCTGCCAATCGTGATTTATTCCTACCTCAATCCGGTGCTGAATCATGGTTTCCGGAAATTTCATGAGGAGGCGGCGGCAGTAGGAGTGGATGGGTTGCTGCTGCTCGACCTGCCTCCCGACGAAGCGCTGCGCAGCGCGGAATTGGCCGATTCCACCGGGTTGCAGCGGATTTTGTTAGTCGCTCCGACGACTCCAGCGGCGCGCATTGCGAAAATCACCGCGGCCGGCTCCGGATTCATCTATTATGTGTCCCGCGAGGGCGTCACGGGCGAGCAAAGCAGCGTTGCGACCTCCCTGCCCGAGCGAGTCGCATTGATTCGCTCGACTACAACGCTGCCGATCGCGATCGGTTTTGGCGTTTCGAACCCGGCCCAAGCTGCCGAAGTCGCCGCCGCTGGGGATGCGGTCGTGGTCGGCAGCGCGATCGTCAAACGCATCCTCGAATACGCGACCGATCCGGATCTTGGCGAAAAAATCTTCGCCTTCGTTCGTCCACTCGTGGAGGCCGCTCACGAAGCCTGACCGGAAATCCCGGTCTCTTTTTCTTCCCATCTCTGGTGGAACTGTGTTACGTCTTCCACCCCGCATTTTGCCCATGATCGTCATTCTCAAACCCCACACGCCTCGCGCCGAAGTTGACTTCGTTATTTCCGAAATCGAAAAACTCGGTTACGTCCCCAGCCCCATCCACGGCACCAACCAGACCGTGGTCGCAGCCGTCGGTGATGAAACCACGCATAACTCGCTGGAATCCCTCACCGCACTGCCCTGCGTCGAACGAGTTGTTCGCGTCCAAAAGCGCTACAAACTTGTCAGCCGCGAATCCCATCCGGCCGATACGATTGTCGATGTGGACGGCGTGAAAGTCGGCGGCGGACATTTTGTCATGATGGCCGGACCTTGCAGCGTGGAAAGCGAGAAGCAGCTTCTCGATACCGCCCACGCGGTCAAAGCCGCCGGAGCCACCATTCTGCGCGGGGGCGCTTACAAGCCGCGCACCTCTCCCTACGAATTCCAAGGGCTCGGCAAAGAGGGATTACGCCTCCTCGCTCTCGCGAAAAAAGAGACGGGATTGAAAATCGTCACCGAACTCCTGAGCGAATTCGATGCCGAAGCTGTCGCTGAAACCGCCGACATCCTGCAAATCGGAGCGCGCAACGCGCAAAATTTTGCCCTGCTGATTGCTGCTGCCAAAACCGGCAAACCGATCCTGCTAAAACGCGGGATGAGCGAACGAATCGAAGAATGGCTGATGGCTGCTGAATACATTCTTGCCCATGGCAATCCGAATGTAATGCTCTGCGAACGCGGCATTCGCACCTTTGAAACCTACACCCGCAACACGCTCGACCTGAGCGCGATCGCCATTTGCAAAAAGGAATCCCACCTCCCCGTCATCGTGGATCCGAGCCAGGGAGCCGGACGCGCCGATCTCGTGAAAATTCTCTGCCGCGGCGCGGTCGCGCTCGGAGCGGATGGATTAATCATCGAGGTGCATCCGAACCCGGCCGAGGCCTTGAGCGATGGGCAGCAACAGCTCGATCTGAGCGGTTTCGCTGGGCTCCCGTCGGAGTTGGCTCCGTTCCTCCGGGCCGTGGGAAAAGCCTGATCGGGCCGCCCCGAGCGGTCATTAGTTTTTCTTGTAGAGCTTGAGTCGAATGGTGCCAATGCGCCCGTTAGATGTCTTGAAGGTCTGAGTGATCGTGCCGAGATAGGTAAAACCTTCCGGCGCGGGACAGGTAATATCGACCGCAACGACAGAGCCTTTGGTAAAGCCGAAACCAATCGGACCCGTGAAACCAATCGGGCCCTGCGGTCCGACTTCGCCCGTAGGGCCTTCGGGACCGCTTTCCCCGGTCAGACCTTGAAGGCCCGTGTCACCCTTTGCACCGGTCGCTCCGGTAGATCCGATTGTGCCAGTGGGGCCAGTAAAGCCCGTTTTCCCAGTCGGGCCCGTGGAGCCGATTGAGCCCGTAACCCCGTTTGCACCGGTAGAACCTGTCGGGCCGGTCAGCCCGACATCACCCTTTGTGCCAGTCGTTCCCGTCACACCTGTGGCTCCCGTTCTTCCGGTCGAACCAGTGGCTCCGGTTGCTCCGGCTAAGCCTGTGTTTCCAGTCGCGCCAATCGGTCCAGTTGATCCCGTTAAGCCCGTGTCTCCCATTGCTCCGGTCGTGCCCGTAGCACCAGCAATTCCGATGCTTCCCGTTTTACCGGTTGGACCCGTGACTCCGGTTGTTCCCGTGAATCCCGTGGCTCCGGTTAAGCCTGTATTTCCAGTCGCACCGACCGGTCCAGTCGATCCCGTTAGTCCGGTGTTTCCAATTGCTCCGGTCACGCCGGTAGCTCCAGTAATTCCGGTGCTTCCCGTTTTACCGGTTGGACCGGTGACTCCGGTTGCTCCCGTAAATCCCGTAGCTCCGGCTAAGCCTGTATTTCCAGTCGCGCCAATCGGTCCAGTTGATCCCGTTAAGCCCGTTAAGCCCGTGTCTCCCATTGCTCCGGTCACGCCGGTAGCTCCAGCAATTCCGGTGCTTCCCGTTGTGCCCGTCGATCCAGTCGCTCCCGTTTTGCCCGTTACACCAGTCGAGCCTATTAAACCTGTCGAGCCTGTGTTTCCAGTCGCTCCGGCTGACCCCGTCAACCCTGTGTTCCCAGTCGCGCCAGTTGCTCCCGCTAATCCAGTCAAACCTGTGTTTCCGGTAGCTCCGGCCAATCCTGTTGCTCCTGTCGATCCAATTAGTCCGGTGTCACCCATGGCGCCAGTTGATCCGGTCGTTCCCGTTTTACCGGTGGCACCAGTCGCGCCTGTTAAACCTGTCGAGCCTGTGTTCCCAGTCGCGCCAGTTGCTCCCGCTAATCCAGTCAAACCTGTGTTTCCAGTAGCTCCGACCGAACCCGTGTTTCCGCTAGCTCCGGTAGCTCCGTTCGCACCAGTCGCTCCTAGAGCTCCTAGAGCTCCCGTCGAACCAGTCAGTCCGGTATTCCCGGTCGCGCCCGAAACGCCTGTCGGACCTGTCGCTCCAGTCAACCCAGTCAACCCAGTCAACCCCGTCAACCCCGTGTTCCCAGTCGCGCCAGTCGCTCCCGCTAATCCCGTCAAACCCGTGTTTCCAGTCGCACCCACGGCTCCAGTCAACCCAGTCGATCCTGCGTTTCCAGTCGCGCCCACGGCTCCAGTCAACCCAGTCGATCCTGTGTTTCCAGTAATGCCACGAGGACCGGTTAATCCTGTGGCTCCCGTCGGTCCCGCCAAGCCTTGCGCACCTGGGTTTCCTTGCGGGCCGGTATCACCGGTCGGGCCGACAAAACCTGGGTCGCCGGGGTTTCCTTGCGGGCCGGTTTCACCGGTCAGGCCGACCAGACCTTGCGGGCCAGTGGGACCCGTGGGCCCAACCGGGCCAATTAAAGGAACTTCGCTGAGCGCGATGGCGGCACCTTGCAGCAAAGCACCCGTATTACCGTAAAAAGGGTAGCCACTATACGGAACTACTCGGACCGATAAATATTGGCCAACGTCACTACCCCGAAATTCGACCGAAATGATTTGTGTGCCATCGTCGTTTCGCGATGTTTCTGAGTTGCTCGGCGGGAAAAATTCTGGCCCGTTGTAGCTGTAAGAGATGGTGGAAAAATGGTCCCACGACAACTCAACCGTGTAAGGTGTTAAATAGGCTCCCAAATAAATGCGAAGGATTCGCAGGGCAGTAGGATTGGCTTCCACCGCGAAGCTGTAGCCATTTCCATTGGGCGCTTTGTCGATTTCTTGCTGACCAGTCCGATCCGGATTACTGGAAATAAGAATTGGCGCTGGGCCGTTGAGATCGAGTGCATTGACGAAGGAAAACAGCAAACCGAGAGCGCCCGCTGCCCGGTTGGCGACGAACGCATCCACAGGCCCGTCGCCATTATTATTGGCAAAGCGGAAGGCATCAGTCGTTTGAGGTTCGTTCGCGTCGATGGCGCGGATTTTGTAGTCGGCAGAATTGGTTATCTGCTTCCGAACTGCGTTAGCCGGGATGGCCCAGTCGAGTGTGCCGACTGCGTCCAGATTGACGATTCGCGGCGACAAGTCGTCAGGAGCGATGAATTCGGTGGAGAAACTGTAGATGGCTCCCGGCTGAAATACCGGCGCTGTCGGCTGAGCCGCAAACGCTGAAGCTTGATGCATCTGCACCCCCGTTGCGACGACTAAAAAAACGACCCCGAGGGATCGGACTAAAATTCGGAGTCTGTTACGGGCCATCATGAGTGGGTAGAAAAAGAAAATCTTGTTCGGAACGAGCACCGGGACGATTGCGAGCCTCCGTTCAGGTTATGAGGAGAGCTTTCGGGACGGGGCGTTTATTGGTTCTTCCGGTAAATCTTCCACTTAATTTTACCAGTTCGCCCGTTGGGTGCCCGGAAAGTGGCATCCTGCGAGCCGATAAAGGTGTAACCAGCTGGAGGGGGACAATTGATGTCGAGCAACAATACGGCCCCGCAGATCAGTCCATCGCCGGTGGCTCCCTGCGGGCCGACAGCTCCGTCCAACCCCGAAGAACCTTGTGGCCCAATCGGACCTTGCGGACCAGTGTCGCCCATCGGCCCTGCTGGACCCTCTGCACCGCTACTGCCCATCGGTCCTGCTGGACCTTGTGCGCCAATACTGCCCATCTGGCCTGCTGGACCCTGTGCGCCAGTGCTGCCAGTGCTGCCAGTCAAACCTGCTGGACCCTGTGCGCCAGTGCTGCCAGTCAAACCTACTGGACCTTGTGCGCCGGTGCTGCCCGTCTGCCCTGCTGGACCCTGTGCGCCGGTGCTGCCCGTCTGGCCTGCTGGACCCTGTGCGCCGGTGCTACCCGTCTGGCCTGCTGGACCTTGGGTGCCTTGCGCACCCGTCTGGCCTGCTGGACCTTGGGTGCCTTGCGCACCCGTCGGACCCGCCGAGCCTTGTGGACCTGGGTTTCCTTGCGGTCCAGTCACACCTGGCAGACCATCCAACCCGGGATCGCCGGAATTTCCTTGGGGGCCAACATCTCCTGTCGGACCTGCCGGACCTGCCGGACCTTCAGGGCCGGTGCTGCCGGTTGGACCGATCGGGCCATCCAACCCGGGTTCGCCCGGATTTCCTTGAGGTCCTGTATCGCCAATCGGTCCTGCCGGACCTTGCTCGCCAGGCGTTCCCGCAGGCCCTTCCAGCCCTTGGGGCCCACTATCTCCAATCGGCCCTACCGGACCAGTGCTGCCGGTTGGACCAATCGGACCATCCAACCCGGGTTCGCCCGGACTTCCTTGAGGTCCTGTATCGCCAATCGGTCCTGCTGGACCTTGTTCGCCAGGGGTTCCCGCAGGCCCTTCCAGCCCTTGGGGCCCCGTATCGCCAATCGGTCCAGTATCTCCTATCGGTCCGGCCGGACCTTGCGGTCCTTCTGGTCCGACCAAGGAGAGAGTCGACATGGTGATGGCCGCTCCATGCAGGTAGTAAGCGCTCGGTAGAATCTGAAAAATCGATGTGTCGGGGATCACCCGAATCGAGAGAAATTCACCGTCAAAAGAGCCTCGGTAATCAACACTAATTTTTTGGGAAACCTGCCGACTTGGGCTATTGAGCGGGTTATTGCTTTCGATCGTTTGATCAATCGAGTTAAATCCATCCCACGAGAATTCTACCCGATAGGCGACGTAATAGGCCCCGAGGTAAACGTTGATCGTGCGCAACTCGGTGGGTGCGGCCTCAACCGCAAAACTATAGCCAGTGGGTGCGACGAATATCGACTGATTTTCGACGATTTGCGAGGAACCCTGTGTGCCAGTTCGGTCGTAAACGTTGACGTTGTTTACATTGGTCGGCGAAGCCACGAACAAGTTAGTGCTCAGACGCACTGTTTCGGGAAAACGAAATTGAACTCCGGATGCTCCCGTATAGCGATTGGATGCAAAATCCGGAGCATTTCCACTGCCCTGGATGTCGCCAAAAAGAAATTCGAGCAGGCTGAAGCTAAATGGGTAGGACGGGTCGGCGGCGCGGATTTTGAAATTACCCACCTCACCCACGTTTTTCCGGATGCCCGTTGCGGGTATCGCCCAATCGAGCGTGCCCTCGACGTCCATGTCCACTGTCTCGGTAGAGCCCTCACCGGAAGTGTCGAAGGACGAGGTGCTGAGCGCGTAAATTTTTCCCGCCTGAACCGATCCGCCCGAGGCGAGGAAAAAGAA
Source organism: Chthoniobacterales bacterium (assembly GCA_038228695.1). Classification (GTDB taxonomy): domain Bacteria; phylum Verrucomicrobiota; class Verrucomicrobiia; order Chthoniobacterales; family DASVRZ01; genus DASVRZ01. The sequence goes on along the minus strand of JBBRPA010000008.1, from coordinate 51,708 downwards.
GAAAACCAAGCCAAAAGTTCCTACAATAAACGTGGCCTTCTGCGGGTATTTACTCATGGTGTGGATAGTTGGCGGGTCAAAAAGAAACAGGCGGTGAAGCTGTTTCGGTGAAACCCACGCACTGGCTCTAAATTTCCCAGCGCATGCAAACCAGCGAAACAGAATCCGCATTAACGACAAATTCCCCGGCGCTGACAAGATAAATTTCTGCGATTTTGGCGGCACGCCCCTTCCACCGACGAAACCAGAGAGATCTGCCCCCCTCCGTGATCCAATCAACTGACTTCCGCAGGGGCAGCCGTTAGCTGTAGAGATATTCCTCGTAATATTTCCGCTCGCGGACGGGCGGGACGGGCTGGCCATGCGCTGAATCCGGCACTTCGGGATACTCAAAAATTTCGCCTTCGTAATTGCGAATGACGATGCGCTCGTGGTCGTGATGCAGGACATAGCCGGGATTAATCGGCACTTTGCCGCCGCCGCCGGGAGCGTCGATGACGAATTGCGGAACGGCATAGCCGGTGGTGTGTCCGCGCAAGCCCTCAATGATCTCAACACCTTTCGCGACGGAGGTGCGGAGGTGCGAGGAGCCGTTGATGAGGTCGCACTGGTAAATGTAGTAGGGTCGGACACGGCACATGAGCAACTTGTGGACGAGCGCTTTCATGACGGGCAGCGTGTCGTTGACGCCTTTCAGCAGCACGCTCTGGTTGCCCAAGGGGATGCCGTGGTTGGCCATCATTTCAAGACCGGCGCGGACTTCGGTGGTGAGTTCGCGAGGGTGGTTGGTGTGGATGCTGACCCAGAGCGGGTGATATTTTTGGAGCATCTGACAGAGCTTGGGGGTGATGCGCTGCGGGAGGAAGATGGGGACGCGACTGCCGATGCGGAGGAATTCGATGTGCTCGATTTTCCGCAGGCGGCTGAGGAGGTATTCGAGTTTGTCGTCGGAAAAGAGCAAGGCATCGCCGCCCGAGAGGAGGACGTCGCGGACTTCGGTGTGTTTTTCGAGGTAGGCGAAGGCTTGTTCGAAGTCGGTGTGGAGTTCCTGTTCGCCCACACCGCTGACCACGCGGGCGCGAGTGCAATAGCGGCAGTAGGCGGCGCACCGATCGGTGACCAAAAAGAGGACGCGGTCGGGATAGCGATGGACGAGCCCGGGAACGGGCATGTGACTGTCTTCTCCGCAGGGATCGGCCATGTCGTAAGGCGAGGTCCAGCTTTCCTCGACGCGGGGGATGACTTGGCGGCGGATGGGGCACTCCGGGTTATCGCGCTCGATCAGGTTGAAATAATGCGGGGTCACCGCGAGGGCGAGCTTGGTGCCAGCGAGAAGCACTCCGGCGCGCTCCTCACTGGAAAGGACGAGATGTTTCTCGAGTTGCGCGAGAGTCGTGACGCGGTTTTTGAGCTGCCATTTCCAGTCGTTCCACTGTTCGGGAGACGCCTCCGGCCAATAACCGGGGGCGAGGGAGACAAATTTCTTTTCCGGCAGGACCTCTTGTGAGGCGACCGTTTGTTCTATATTCATCGAATTAGCTGCAAATTAGAGGACCTTGCCCGATTGTCAAACTGCGTTCCACGCAGCGTCTCTCTGTGCCGAAAATATCGTTTCGGGGCCGGGTTGCGGATTTGCATTTTGAACAACTTTGACGATTCTTCGGTCTGCGATGCAGGCAAACATGTTTTCACGATATTTATTCCTTCCTTTGGGCCTGCTGGCAGTGGTCGCCATCCCGGCCAGAGCGGCGGGACCGAGCGATCTGGTGCGCCAGTTAAATGAGGCCTATGTGGGCGTCTTCGACAAAGTCTCTCCCTCGGTCGTGGTCATCGAGATCGAAAAAAAAGCGGACCCCACAGCGCAGTCGCCGCTGGATTTATTTCGGCCTCCGGGAAATTCCGACCAAGAGAGCGAACCCGCCCAAGCGCCAGCCGAATTGAGCGAGGGCTCGGGCATCGTCTGCCGCGCGGACGGCTACATTTACACCAACAGCCACGTGGTCGATGCCACGGCGAAAATGACCGTGAAATTGAAGGACGGTCGCTCCTTTCCGGCAACGGTCGTCGGCAACGATCCGATGTCCGAAGTGGCAGTTATCAAGATCAACGCGAAAGATTTGCCGGTGCCGGAGTTTGCCGACAGCGATACGGTGCGGGTCGGCCAGATCGCCTGCGTAATCGGGGCACCTTACAATTTCACCTATTCGTTCACGACCGGGGTGATCAGCGGTAAAGGACGCAACCAGAACCTGCTCGACTGGCGCTGGAGCGGGTTGTTTGAAGATTTCCTGCAAACGGATGCGTCGATCAACCCAGGAAACAGCGGCGGCCCACTCCTCGACCTCGACGGGCGCGTGGTGGGTATGAATACCCTCATTCAAGGCATCAACAAGGGTTTGGGGTTCGCCATTTCCTCGAACATGCTGCGAAAAATCGGGGAGGAACTCATCGTCCGCGGAAAAATCTCGCGTCCGTGGCTCGGACTGGGCATTCAATCGATCAAGGAATTTTCAAAGCCTAACCGAAAATTTCCAGGTTTGAAAGGAGGCGTGATCGTGCAAAGTCTTTCCGATGATGGACCTGCCTTGCAGAGTGATTTACGCCCTTCCGATGTGATCCTGAAAGTGGACGGTGTGAGCATTAACGAAACGGTCGATCTCCAGCGCGAAGTCCAGAAGAAAAAAATTGGCCAGTCCGTCCAACTAGCCGTATGGCGCGAAGGCCGAGAAATGGTCATTCCCGTGAAAACAGGGGAAATGCCAACCAACCTCAATTCCCCGAATCGCCTAGGCGACGTAACCCCGGACTCCGATCCGGACGCGCCCGACAAATCGGATGAACCGCCGGCGACCGATTCGCTGAAAGACGAGGACACCCAGAGCCAATCGCCGGGGCTCGGGCTAGAGATCCAAGAAATCACTCCCGAACTCGCTGCTGCCCGCAAAATAAAAAGCAAAGGCGGATTGATCGTCACTGACGTCGAAACCGGCAGCGAAGCGGCCGCCGCGGGTCTGGTGATTGGCGACGTGATTACGGAGGTCAACTCCCAACCAGTGCGCGACGAGAAATCGTTTGCCGACGCTGTGAAAAAAGGCAACCCGACCAAAGGCACCCTTCTCTTTGTGGAGCGGGAAAAAGGAAGCGCATTTCTCGTCCTCAAACCGGGCGAATAAAGAGAAAATTCAAATTATGAGTCAGAAAATCATCGAACAAATCGGGCGCAGCCAGCGCATCAGCATCATCAATCTGCTCAAGCGCAGTGGCGGAATAGCCGTTTCCGCTATGGCCGACAAACTAGGCATGAGCTACATGGGCGTAAAGCAGCACTGCATCGCGCTGCATCGCGAAGGCTTCCTAATGACGCGACGTGCACCGAATCTAACCGGGCGCATTGGTCGCCCCGAGCTGAATTATCTGCTCACGGAAAAGGCTCTGGAATTGTTTCCCGAGGCGGCCAACCCGGTCACGGTCGGCATTCTTGAGGCGGCCAATTCGCTTTTTGGGGCAACTGCTGCCGAGAAATTACTTTTCAAGCTGTTCCAAAAAGAAACCGACCGGCTCGCGGGCAAAATCAAGGGCGAAACCACCGCCGAACGGGCGAAATCACTCGCCAAGATTCGCGACGCTGAAGGGTACATCAGCGACGTGATCAGCGAAAAGGGTTCAAAAAAAATCGTGGAGCGTCACTCGCCGATCATGGATCTGCTCGAGCTTTATCCTAATATCGCGAAGATGGAGGAAGAGATGTTCCGCAAACTACTTCGCACGGACGTAAAACGCTCAGAGAAAAAAGAGGGCGGTCAGTTCTCCGCTGAGTTCACCCTCGGTTAGAGCGTTTTAAATAATAATGTGGCCATTAATTTGCGGGCGCCGGGGGTTGCAGGGGTGCGGCGGCAGTGAAGCGGCTGTGTGCAAACACCCTGCCCGAGCTGCTGACCCAGTCCTGCGGCCCTCGCCGCTGCAAAGTGGCGGCTAGAGTATGGTTTAAACCGCTCTAAAAACTGCCCGCCGATTGAGCTACTGAATCAATCAAACGGCGGTGGCGTGTCCACTGAAGGCGAGTGAACTTCCGCACCGCGGCCACTGAACGTTCCCGATGTGTTTCCGTTGCCGCCAGTGGCGCTGCTCCAATTGGAATTATTGGTGAAAACTTTCGCCGCAGTCGGTCCGTTCACGCGCACATCCACGCCGTTTTGCACAGTGACCGTGTTGGCCACCAGATATTTGTCCGACGACCCGTTAAGCTGCGTGTCCGCCCGGAAAATGATCGAGCCGTTGTTTCCGCCCGCGTAAATTTTGAGGATGCTGTCGGCACTAATCTGGCCTCCTCCAATCAGGACTTGGCCGTTGTTTCCGAGGGCTCCAATTTTAACCACGTCGCCCCGGATTTCCGGCTTGTTCGCGCTGGTTGGATCGCCAATGCGGATTTGCGAACCGTCAGCCGAATTTCGCACATCGATCGTGCCGCGCTCCGCAATGATTTTGCCGCCATTAACGACGATATCCGAGCCGTTGGTGGACAGGTTAATCGAGCCCGGCGAGCCTTCTGCGGCCGCGTCGAGGAGGGCGCTTAACTGCCCGCTATCGGTGATGACGATACCCGTGTTCCGAGCGGCAGAATTCGAGCTAACCCCCTTTTGCGATTGAATCTGGATGTTTCCGCCCGCGCTGCTGACTCGGCCGGTCGTCTGATCGTTAGACGACACTTGGATAGTGGAATTAACCACCACCTGGCCATCGACGGAATTAAGCGAAACGTTCCCGCCGCGGCCGGCTGGCAGAATTGGGCCTGCCTCAGACTGTTTGTTCGGGCCCGAATCAGCCAAGATCGGGGAATTGACCGTCAAATTGAAATCGCTCGAAAGCGTTAGACTTCCACCGTCCGACCCCGGGCCAAAGGAGTTGATGTTCTCCACGCCACGGACGTTGGGTAGCAGATATTCGGAAGACTTGGTTCCAAAAACGATCGACTCTTTGAAATCGCCTGTGAAGGCACCAATCAGGTTCGAGTTGGCCTCACTGCCGGGCGTCTGCGTGAGCTTGAAATTATCGAACGCAAAAGCAGAATCGACATCTCGACTCTGTGGACCGTCCTGCACTTGAATGGAAAAAACTACGTTATCACCAATGAACGGCGTTAGGTCGAGTCGGAGTTTCAGCCAGTTGGTGCCCGTCACGTAGCCACCGACATTTTCCTTAACGAAGGCCGCTAGTTGGGAAGATTCGCTAATGAAATTCTCCGCGCTGATCTCGTAGCGCAATGAATTGCCTGAGTCGCCTTCAACCAGAACAGTGACACTGTCGTTGCTCCGGACGCCAAAGCTCGCCCCGCCCGATCCCTCGGAGAAAAATTCGACATTACCGACTTCATTGGTGAGAAACCGATAATCTAGGCTCAGGAAGGCCCGGGTCACAGGGGGCACCAATTTGGAGGAAATATTGCGGGCGTAATTCGTGCCCGTGAGTTCCAATCCATCCATGCTATCGATCCCTCCATTGCTGATCACCGTGAAATCTCGACCCGCCGTCGGCAGGATGGTTTCGCCACCGTTGAAATCCTGCAAACGGGCGACCGTGTCCACCGTGCCAAGACCGGTGTAGAAGATCGGATAAGGCTGGCAGTCGCATTGCGAGCGCAGCCGCCCACCTGGTAACGAACCTGGGAAAAGATCGGTCGTACCCGTAATCTCTGCTGGCGGCAGGGTGTTCACCGGCGCAGGCGTCGGCGTCGGCGTCGGTTCAGGCAGCAACGGAGCGTCCGGCGGAATCGATTTCGGCAGGTTGGAGTTGGCGCGATTCGACCGGGAGTCGTCCACGCTGGCGAAAAGGACATTGGTCCCTCGACCGTTGATTAGCAGATTGGTCGTAATCAGAGAGCCGTCATCCTTGCGTTTAACCTGGTCGTCGATCGCCTCTTGGATCAAAGGATATTCCAACTGCCGTTTGCGCCCTTGCCAGAAGCGGTTGTCGGTCAGCCGCGAGCTGAAAGTGACCGTCTCAATATCAAAATCCACCGGTTCGGGCAGCACTTCGCCGTCATCGGTCATGATGATCATTTGGCCGGGGCCGAGCACAATCGATTCGCCCAATTTCGTGGTCAGCGTGATCCGCAGATGGCCCTCGAGAACCATCGCCTTGATATAACCAGGCTTCGGTGCGTCGGATTTCTTCTCCGTTGGGACTGGGTTTTTCTCGAAAGGGACGACGTTCTTACCGGAGCCAAGCTTCGGCTTTTTTGTTCCGGGCGTGTATTCGAAAAGAATCGTCGTGCCCGTGACCGCTGCTGTGACCGCTGCCGTGCGAATCGTAGCACCGCCAGCGTTTTTCGGAACTTGGAGCATGATCGTGCCCGCTCCGAGATCCATATTGCGACTGCCGTTTTCAAAATTGAAGATGGTGTTTGCACCGAGTCGAGTCAGTGTCGAATCCTCGAAAACTAACTCCGCACGGGATTTCTGCCCGGTGCGAACGCCTGTTTTACCTTCGATCACGTCGTTGGCCACTGCCGGACGCTCGGACGCGGCGGAATCGATGACTTTGACTTCGTTGATGACTTGGGTGACTTCAGCCCGTTTCAGCGGCGCGGCCACGAGGTGAAGGGCCGGCAGCAAGGCTAGCGCGACCGACAATTTAATTTTCGTTTCGATTCGTGGCACAGGCTTTCCTTTCTGTTAGAACTTGAAGTAGGCAAAAATTCCGACGCTCGCGTTAACCACATCGTAGTCGAAGCCGACTCTGTCCGAGCTGTTGAAAATCGTGCTCAGGCCAGCGTTGACGGCGAGCCACTTGGTTAGGTTGTAACGCGCATTGAGTTGGACGGTCTGGTTGACATCATCCCGGCTCGCGTCGGTGTAGTAATAATAGGCGGCGCGATAGAAGAGATCGACCTCGAAGTTCCGCGCCACGCGAACATGATAACCAAGGAGGGCAGAAAACTCATCACGCGAAGCCTCCTCCGGATCTGCCCAACCAAGTTGCACCCCGGCGAGAGCATAAAAATAATGGGCTCGGCTAAGGATGAAATTCCGGTAGAGCGTGAACTCGACCGTCTTTTCGCTAAACAATTCGCTGCCGTAGCCGTCGCTCGTCAGGCGGTTGTAATTGAATTCGACCGTGGCTCCCACCCCGCGCAAAAACGGCACACGGGTCGAGACGCCCGCCCCGACGTTAAGGCTCTCGAAGTTAAACTCGTTAAACCGGTCATAGCGGAAGACATCCTGCGAGATGCTGAAGTTTCCGATAAACCGATCCGAAAGCCGCGGAGAAAAACTCACCCCTGCGGCCGAGCGCCAAATCAGGTCATGGCTCGCGTTATTTTCCGAAAGCCCGACGTTCGAGGTGCGGGTGAGGTCTGTGCCAAGATAGGCGGTCCACGGCTGGATCTGGTTCCGCGATTTCAGGATTAACTGCTGGCCAAGGTCGTTATCGCCCGGAGTGGGCGGAGCAAAAACGGGCATGGAGCTGACGTTAGCCTCCGACTCCTGAGGGAAGCTGGAAGAGTTTCCGTATTGGCGCGCCTGCTCGACCTGGGGAGAGGGCGTCTGGGAGACGAGAGTGCCGGCGAACAAAACAAATGACCCGGCGACCGCTAGAAATGGCAAGGACTTTTTCACGCACCGGCAGCATGAAAAGGCCGATCCTCCCGGTCAAGCAGGAAATGATCTAGCCAGGCGGAATAACAACAAAGGCTTTCTGTCGGCCACGGACAATGTAAAGCACTTGGTTCGTATTCGGATCCAGAGTGCTAACCAAGGCCCGGTATTCGTCGATCGACTCGACCCGGCTGCGGTTGATTTCCTGAATGATATCGCCCACCTCCAAAAGCTTCGCCGCCGGGCTGTCCTCCCGCAATCGAACGACGGCCACTCCAAGCGTGCCGTCCTGCGTCTCGGAGACCTCAATTCCACCCAGAGCCTGAGCTGGAGCGGGAACCGCCGGTTTGACGGATCTGCCATTTGGACGCGGATTGGGCGCGAGCGACTGGCGGGGCTGCCGGGAAATCAAGGTGGCGTAATTCTCCGGTTGCTCGACAATCTGCGCGGACAGTTTTTTTTCCTCGTTATTGCGGAAAACCACGAGCTCAACCTTGGCGTTGATCGCGACCTGAGAGACGCTGTTGCGCAGGGAAACCGGATTGGTGATCGGTTTGCCGTCGAATTTTCTGATGATGTCCCCCGGCTGCACTCCGGCGAGATCGGCGGGCGATCCGTCCACAACCTCCTCGACCATGACGCCGTCAAGACCGTTGGCTCCGACTTGGCTGGCGAGCTCCGGCGAGACCGCCTGCATGGTCACACCCAGATAACCGCGCACCACTTTGCCGCGCTGGATGACGCTTTCGACCACGTTTTTCACCGTGTTAGCGGGAATTGCGAAGGCAATCCCTTGGTTTCCACCCGATTCAGAAAAGATCGAGCTGTTCACTCCGATGACTTCGCCGCGAATGTTCACGAGCGGACCGCCGGAGTTGCCGCGGTTAACCGCTGCGTCGGTTTGAAAAGCCTCCACCATACTGTCGGACGTGGCTTTGCGCCCTTTCGCGCTGATGATGCCTTGGCTGACGCTTTCCTGTAATCCGTAGGGGTTGCCAATCGCGAAAACAAGTTGCCCGACCTGCACGTCGTCGGAGTTGCCCAATGCCAGCGGGGTGATGTCCGGAAGTTCGATTTTCAAAACAGCGAGGTCTGTCACCGGATCGGAACCGAGAATTTTCGCTGGAGCAGTCCGCCCATCGGAGAGCTGGACTTGGATTTCGTCCATATTTTCGATCACGTGGTTGTTCGTCACGATATGCCCCTCCATGCTAATGATGAACCCGGAGCCGAGCGAGGTCTGGACCTGTTGGCGACTGCGACCCTGGCGGCTACGCCCGTAAAGCAGTTCGAGCAAATCAACCGGTTGCTGGACGTTGACGCGGCGCGAGGTCGTGATGCTGACCACCGAGGGGATAACCGTGCTGGAAAGTTTTTTATACTCGGAATCGAGCCGAGAGAGAATTTCGAGATCGCCAGCGCCCAGTTTCGGAGCCGCGGCCGGGGTGAATTTTTCCGAGCGCCAATTAATCGCATTGCGGCCAGAGATTTTATTCTTTTGCAGGTAAAGAAACGAAACTCCAACGGCAAGCAGCAGGACGAAAATCAGGTATTTCAGGAAGCTCTTCATTTAATATCAGGAAACGTGGGATAAGATGGGTTTGGACGATTCGACAGCCCAGACGCGAAAACGTTGATTCTCGGGACGGCTCAATCCGGGATCGTCCCGGACCAACGCCCTCGCCGCATTACGCGCCTCGATCATCAGATCGCGGTCCTGTAGGATATTACCAATCTTCAACGGGGGCAAACCACTCTGAGCGGTGCCGAGGATGTCACCCGGTCCACGTAATTGTAAATCGGCCTCCGCAATCGCAAATCCGTCCGTCGTCCCGGCCAGCGTATGCAATTTTTCCAACGCGCCCGCCTCTTTGGATCGGGTCAGTAAAATGCAATAGGACGTCTTCGAACCACGCCCGATCCGCCCCCGCAACTGATGTAACTGAGCGAGCCCGAATTTTTCCGCGTCCTCGATGATCATCACTGTGGCGTTGGGCACATCCACACCCACTTCGATCACCGTGGTGGCGACGAGCACTTGGATTTCGTTGGCGCGGAAACGACTCATAATCGCCTCCTTTTCTTCCGGCGCAATCCGCCCGTGGAGAAGTTCACAGCGCAGTGGATGCAAAAACGCCGACCATTTCATATACTCTTGGGTGGCTGCTTTGACGTTCGGTTTATCCCCGTCGTCGATCAGCGGGCAAACCACGTAAGCTTGGTGTCCGGCGGCTAGGTAATCCTTCAAACGCGCCGGATCCTTCAAGGTGCCGTCCTCGCGCACTTCTGTCCGGACCGACCCGCGCCCCGGCGGCAACTCATCCAAAATCGAAACATCGAGATCGCCATAAGCCGTCAAAGTCAAAGTCCGCGGAATGGGGGTCGCCGTCATCACCAGCACATCCGGCACCGGTCTGCGGGAGACGAGTTTAGCGCGCTGCAGCACCCCAAATTTATGCTGCTCATCAATCACCACCAAACCGAGGTTAGAAAATTCCACCGAATCGTAAAGCAGTGCATGTGTGCCAATGTAAATTTGCGGCGCATCGGAGACGGGACGATACGCGTCTCGCGTGTCCTCTTTCGCGTCTCGCGGAAGAGAATTCGGCGTCCACAACCAGCGGTAATCCTCCTCCGAGCGAACCACTCCCGCACGAACTGGATTCTTCAGGATGTAATCATATTTCTCGTCCGCTTCTCGGTCACTACGCATGAGGCGATCAAAAGATTCCTTCAACCAAACAGACCCCTCGGTTTTCTCTAACTCATTGATCCCGTGCGCAGTAAACGATTTGATCGAATGGGTAATTTCCGTGAGTGAATAAAAAACGAGATTCCCATTTTCCAATCGGTCTTTAATGAAGGGCTGGAGCAAAAGATGAACATGGTCGGGCATGATACACGCAGCGAAAAGTTCGTAGCGTTTATTATGAAAGTGGGTGATCGCATCAAGGGTCAGGTCGCGAGATTCCGCACTTAGAATCCTGTGATTTCGTGTGCTAAAAGTGACGGCATAAATTCCGTAGGGACGCTCATCGTGTGGGAGCTGGCGTCTTTTGAAGCGTTGGCCGTCGTCTGATTTCGGCGAGACGCCTAAATCGGCACGCGAGACGCGTGCAGTCCCGCTAGTTTCTTCCTTTCGAGAGCTGGTTCGCAAAGCGATACGAATACCCAGCGGTTCTAACAATCGCCTGAAGTTCAAATAATGCTGCTCTGCCAAAATCTGCGTGGGAGCCATCAGCGCAGTTTGGAACCCAGCTTCGATAGCTAGGAGAATGGCAGCCAATGCAACAAAGGTTTTTCCAGAGCCCACATCGCCTTGCAGCAAACGATTCATCGGATGCGACGCGGCTAGGTCGGCACGAATCTCGCCAATCACGCGCTGTTGTGCGCCAGTCAACGAAAAGGGCAGCGCTGCGGTTAGTCGATCGAGAAATTTTCCGGGACCGCAATGCGAGGCACCGGGAAGCGCAACGGTGCGCGAGCGACGATCTGCGACTAACAATTGCAGACCGAAAAATTCCGTTAACACCAGGTGCCGCCGCGCCTCCTCCAGCGACTCCATGTCGGTTGGAAAATGGATTTCCCGCAAGGCGCGATCTCGACCCGTGGGGCTCATTCCTGCCGGCAGCAAATCCTCCACTGGCTCAAGCCGTGCAAGCAGGTCAAATACTAACTTGCGAAACGCCCGTTGTGATAATCCCTCGGTCGCGGGATACACCGGAGCAATTCGGTCCAGATTGAGCGATGCGTCGGCATCGTCCTCGATGATTTCGAATTCAGGATGCTCGATAAAAAGCTGCTTACCCCGCAATCGCGGCCGCCCGTAAACCGCCATTTGCTGTCCCACCGCAATCATCTTTTGTAGATAGTGCAGGTTGAACCAGCGCAGCGTCACCGGGCTGCTCAGGATCTGTTCCTCCGGTGGCTCAATCACTGCGTCGAACATTTTTTTATAACCGCCAAACCGCCGCAAATGAGTTTTTCTAACCACTCCAAAAATGCAAACCGGCGTGGGTAGCTCCTGATTGGGAAATTGATCAAAACGCGTCCGATCCTCGTGTCGCCGAGGATAATGCGAAAGAACATCTCCCACCGTGCAAAGTCCGAGACGCGCGAGCAGTTTCACCTGCGCCGCAGGCATGTCCTCCATTTCAATCAGGGGCGTTTGTAGCGAAACCATAGTTAGCAACTTGTCCGCAAACGAATGATCTGCATTTGCACTCTCGTCTCGCCGCGAAAGGTGTTCGCTTCGAGATGAAAAGCCGCGTCCCACGGCGGTGGCGGCAGCGGTTCCGTCGCTCCCCCAAAGAACACAGCCGTCCGCATCGTCCCTCCCTGCTTGAGCACGAGCCGGAGATGTTTCTCCTTCATCACTACCGGGTCGCGTCCGGGCCGGACACCCCGGACCCAGAAGGACGGACGTGGATTGGCCATGCCAAACGGCTCGAAAACGGTCTGCGCCTCCAACAAATTTTCATCCACCTCGGCAAGTGTTAGCTCATTGTCCAGATTCAACCTTGGCAAAAGATTTTCCGGAGAGATCAACGCCTCGACCGTGGTCGCAAACGCTTTCGCAAACGCCGCCAGATTTTCCTCGCGAATGGTTAGGCCCGCCGCCATTTCGTGCCCGCCGTATTTTTCTAGGAACGGAGCACATCTCCCCAGCGCCTCGACTAGTGAAAGTCCGGTAATGCTCCGACCACTCCCTTTTCCCATTCCTGCCTCGTCGAATGCGATCACGATGCTAGGTCGATGAAATTGCCGGACCAAACGGGACGCTACGATACCCACCACGCCGGGCGTCCAGCCCCTCGCGCCGACGACAATCCCGTGCGCTTCGGGCTGCGTGACCATTTCCAGTGCAACCTGCGCAGTGCGTTTTTCCACCATCTGTCGCTCGGCATTTTGCGCGTGCAGCGCGGCCGCCAACTCCCGCGCGCGGTCACGATCATTTGTTAGCAAAAGATCCAGCGCCGCCTGCGCAGTGCCCAGTCTTCCGGCCGCGTTCAAACGCGGTCCGAGTCGGAATCCGATATCAGTCGCTCCCGGCCCGTCCCCCACCCCCGCGACTTCCTTCAACGCCTGCAACCCAACCCAACGCGTGTTCGACATTCGGGTCAATCCGTGGCGCGTGAGCAACCGATTTTCGCCGATCAGCGGAACCAAATCCGCCACCGTCGCGAGCGCGACCAAATCAAGAAACTCCTTCAGCTCAAACCCCGCCAGCGGGCGCAGTTTGAGCAGCGCGTGGCAAACCTTGAAAACGATTCCTCCGCTGCAAAGATAGCCAAAGTCGTTTCCCCGTTTCGGGTTGACCACCGCGACACATTCCGGCCATTCCCCAGCGCACTCGTGATGGTCGAGAACGATCACGTCGATCCCACTTTTCATCAGATCCGCGATCTCCCGCGCTGAGCTGGTTCCGCAATCGACCGCGACTAACAATTGCGGACGATGCTCCGCGAGGCAACGCTCGATTCCCTCTCGCGAGAGCCCGTAACCTTCATCCACCCGGTGGGGGAGGAAACAGGCCGCGTCATTTCCGAAGGCCGCCAGCATTCGCCGCAGCATGGTCAGTGACGTGACCCCGTCTACATCGTAATCGCCATAGAGCACAATTTTTTGCCCGGCATCGACCGCCTGCAGAATTCGCCGCGCCGCTTTTTCCATATCGGGCAGCGCCATCGGATCCTTAAGATTTTTCAAACGCGGATGAAGAAACGCCTCCGCCGTGGCGGTATTCGTCAGTCCTTGACGGCAGAGCAGTGGAGCCAGCGCCAAAGGCAATCCGAGGGTCGTCGCCAGTGCGCGAGCCTCCCCGATTTCCAGGGGATTTGCGGGCTGCCAGATCGGGTTCACAACCGGAGAATCGGGTTCGCAGAACTTCCCGCCAAGAAAATTTGCAAGACTCGGTGTTTTGCTCCTACGATGCGTTCATGGAAAACGAGATTCGCCAGAAGATGGAAGCGGACGGCCTCAGTGTGTCGGCCATCGCGGCCTTCCTTGCCAGCTACGCGCAACTGAAGGCGGAGGCCACCGGATTGATCCCCGAAACAACGATCGCGCCCGTTACCGACCTGCCCAAGGCGGATGACTTTCCCGCACCGAACGGAACCGCCGATCTGTTACGCAAAACCGTGGTGATTAAACTCAACGGCGGTCTTGGGACGGGGATGGGTTTGGAAAAAGCCAAATCGCTTCTCCCGGTGCGCGACGGCCTGACTTTTCTCGACCTCATCGCCCGGCAAATTCTCCACCTGCAAAAAAGCGGGCCGGTGCGTTTTCTGGTTATGAACAGTTTCTCGACTAGTGCGGATACTTTGGAATTTCTGGCCCGCTACCCCGCTCTCGGCAATGATCTAGAACTGCTGCAAAACCGGGTTCCGAAATTGTTAGTCGATTCGCTCGCCCCGATTGAGTGGCCTTCCCATCCGGCGATGGAATGGTGCCCGCCGGGTCACGGCGACATTTATCCTTCACTAGCCGGCTCCGGACTACTCGACCGTCTTCTAGCCGACGGCCTGCTCTACCTGTTTGTTTCTAACGCCGACAATCTCGGCGCCACGCTCGACACCTCCATCCTCGGATATTTCGCGGAGAGCGATCTTTCTTTCCTAATGGAAGTGACCAAGCGAACTAACGCAGATCGCAAAGGCGGCCATCTAGCGAAGGACGCGAGCACGGGCAAGCTCATCCTCCGCGAATCCGCCCAGTGTCCCGACAATGACTTGGCCGAATTTCAAAACATCGAGAAACATCGCTACTTTAATACCAACAATCTCTGGATCCGCCTCGACCGGCTCCGCGACGCCATGCAAGCGAACAACGGCGTGCTGCCATTGCCCATGATTCGCAATACGAAAACGGTCGATCCCCGCGACAGTTCCTCTCCGAAAGTTTACCAACTCGAAACCGCCATGGGCGCAGCCATCGGAGCTTTCGACGCGACCGGAGCGATCGAGGTTTCCCGCACCCGCTTCGCACCGGTTAAAACCACCGCCGACTTGCTCACCCTCCGCTCCGACGCCTACGAGATCACCTCCGATTCACGACTCGTTCTTGCGGAATCGCGTCACGGCCAGCCGCCCTTCGTCGATCTCGACGGGAAACATTACAAGTTCGTAGATCAACTCGAATCCGCCATTCCGAACGGCGCACCCTCTCTTATCGAATGTCAAAAACTAACCCTTTCCGGTCCGATCGAATTCGCGAGCGGAGTCGTTATCGCTGGCGAGGTGGGAATTAGAAATTCTTCTCCAGAAAGAAAAACCGTTCCCGCCGGTCGCCTGCAACAGCAAACCCTCGAACTCTAATGCCGATGCCAAGTCATTCTATCCATCCCGTCCTGCGCGCCGCGGCCTTCGCCTCTCGCAAACATCGCTCGCAAACCCGCGCCGATGGCGTGACCCCGTATTTTTCCCACGTAACCCGAGTCACTTTCATCTTGCGCGATCTCTACGGGATCGACGATCCATCGGCCCTCGCGGCGGCGTTTCTGCACGACACGCTGGAGGATACCGACACCGACTACGACGAACTCGCTGACACGTTCGGAAAGCTAGTCGCCGATTACGTTGTCGCCCTCACCAAAAACGCCATGCTACCCAAAGGCGAGCGCGAGACGGAGTATTTCGCCCGGCTCGTTTCCGCTCCGGAAATCGTGAAAGTGATCAAACTCGCCGACTGCTACGATAACGTGACCGACCGGATGGGCGGACCAAAAATGCCGAAAACGATGGAGACAGCGAAGAAGCTGACCGCCCTTTTCGAGCCCGAGCTGCGCACTGAGCAGGGCCGGAGCGCCTGCCGTTTTCTAACCACGCTGCTCGAGGAAATCGAAATCGGAAGTTAGGAGTTTTGCTAACTCAGGCAGACGAGCGCTTCCGACCATGATTTGGAAAATTCACTCTCACTCCCACAATCTCTCCCGCCGGGGCTGGATTATGGGTGTGCTCAACGTGACGCCGGATTCTTTTTCCGACGGAGGACGTTTCGCCGACCACGAACAGGCCTTGGACCACGCGCGTCAGATGATCGCCGAAGGGGCCGACATGATCGATATCGGCGGTGAATCCAGCCGGCCCGGAGCGGTCGCCATTTCTGTCGAAGAAGAATTGACGCGGGTGCTCCCGTTGATTGCGGCGTTGCGGACCGAATCCGACGTGCTGATCTCCATCGACACCTGCAAGCCAGAGGTCGCCCACGCCGCGCTCAAAGCGGGTGCCGACATTGTCAACGACATTGGCGGTCTGCGGTTGCCGGCCATGCGGGAGGTCATTGCCGCGACGGAAGCCGGGGCGATTTCGATGCACATGCGAGGCACCCCGGCCGAAATGCAGCGTGCGCCGGAATACGCGGACGTGGTCGCTGAGGTGCGCGACTTCTTCGATGCGCGACTTGCGGATTGCGTGCGCGATGGGATCGAAGCCGATCGAATCGTTTTCGACCCAGGTATCGGCTTTGGAAAAACGGTCGCCCACAATCTTGCCCTTCTCCGCAATCTCGGCTTGCTCCGGCCCGCCGACCGGCCCATGCTCATCGGGGTGTCGCGCAAATCTTTTATCAGTAAAATCACTGGCGACGAAGGGCTTGAGCAACGTTTCTGGCCCACTGTCGCGCTCACCGCATACTGTCGCGAGGCCGGGGCGGAAATCATCCGGGTGCATGATGTGCTACCCAATGCGCAAGCCCTGAGCATGACGGAGGCAATCCATGGCTAGATGGCATCAGATACTTGAGTTTGCCCGCGACAACTGGCCTTCGACCATCGAGATCTTCATCCTCGCGGTCGTTATTTACTATGGTTACCTCTATTTCCGAGGCACCCGCGGGGCCAAGGTTTTGACAGGTCTCGCGCTCATCTTCCTAACACTTACCCTCACCGCGCAGATTCTCGATCTGAAGGTCATTAGCTGGATTATTCGTAGCCTTTCCGCTTTCCTCGCCATCGCTCTCGTCGTCATTTTCCAACCCGAATTGCGGCGCGCTTTGGCTGCGCTCGGCGGGCATCCGATCTTTTCTTCAAACAAACAGAAACAGGAAACTCTCACCCAACTCACGGACATCGTCTTCGCGCTCGCCGCCAAGCAACTTGGTTCTCTCATCGCGCTCGAACGAGATACTAACATCCGAAACTTCACCGAGACCGGAGTGGATATCGACTGCCGGCTTTCCCGCGAATTGGTCCTCACGATTTTTCATCCGAAAACGCCGCTGCATGATGGCGGAATGGTGATTAACAATGGGCGCATCGTCGCCGCCGCCTGCATCTTCCCAGTCAGTGCGCGGGAAGATCTGGATCGCTCGCTCGGTCTGCGCCACCGCGCGGCTCTCGGTGTGACCGAGGAATCCGACGCGATCGCAATCGTCACTTCTGAAGAGACCGCCACGGTCTCGATCTGTCATCGCGGCCGAATCGAGCGAAACTTCACTCCGCAAACGTTCCGGGCGCGAATCAACGAATTGCTCTCTTTTGAAAACGAGGACGAGGAATTTGACCCCGACCTGCCGGACAAAAAACCGTCCCTATGAAACGCCTCTTCACCCACAACTGGCAGATTAAAATCGTCTCGCTCATCCTCGCATTTGCAGTCTGGTATCTGATCAAAAAAAACATCCCAGACACCAGTTATCAACTCGCTCCTCCGAGGGCACTCGCCCGGCCTTGAGGCGCGATCGTTTTCGTTTGCAGAGTTTCTAACGGAAGTTTGTAATCGCCCCATGTCTCAACCCCGTAAAATCTTTGGCACCGACGGCGTTCGCGGCGTCGCCAACATCGAGCCTGTTACCGCCGAAACTGCACTCAAGCTAGGGCGTGCTGCCGCCCACGTGATCACCAAGCTCAGTGCCAACCGTCACAACAGCGAAACCCGCCCGAAGATCGTTCTTGGCAAAGACACGCGCCTCTCCGGTTACATGCTCGAAAACGCTCTCGTGGCCGGCATCACTTCACTCGGCGTGGATGTGCTCCTGATCGGCCCGCTGCCCACACCCGGCGTCGCCTACATCACGCGTTCCTTGCGAGCGGACGCGGGCATCGTGCTTTCCGCATCGCACAATCCTTACGAAGATAACGGGATCAAATTTTTTCGTCATGACGGTTGCAAGCTGGACGACGCAGTCGAGGCCGAAATTGAACATCTCGTCTTCAGCGGTGAAATCGAATCCATCCGACCAACCGCTGGAAAAATCGGCCGCGCCACCCGCATCGACGATGCCCTAGGACGCTACGTGGAATTTGCCAAGGCCAGTTTCCCGAAAAACCGCACTCTGGAGGGCGTCACCATCGCCCTCGATTGCGCTAACGGGGCCGCTTACAAATCCTCACCATGTATTTTAACCGAGCTGGGAGCCAACGTAAAAGTTTTTCATAACACACCGAACGGTACTAACATTAATGCGAATTGCGGAAGCACCTATCCCGAGGAAATCGCGCGGATCGTGAAGGAAACAAGTGTGCAAATCGGCATCTCGCACGACGGCGATGCAGATCGCGTTCTCCTCTGCGATGAAAATGGCGATGTCGTTGATGGCGACGAAATCATGGCTATTGCCGCCGTCGATTTACTTAAAAACGGTGGACTGGCTAACAAAACGCTCGTCTCGACCATCATGTCGAACTTCGGTCTCGACGAAACCATCCACACACACGGTGGCCAGATTGTTAGAACGAAAGTCGGCGACCGTTACGTGATTGAGGAAATGTTGAAGCACGGCCACAACGTTGGCGGCGAGCAGAGTGGCCACATGATCTTCCGCGATTACGCCACCACGGGTGATGGCATTGTTAGTGCCCTGCAAATTCTCCGCATCATGGTCGAAACGGGCAAACCTCTCAGCGAGTTAAAGCAAGTTCTCAAAAAATATCCCCAAGCGCAGCGCAATTTGCGGGTTCGTGAAAAAACGCCGCTCGAGCAATTCCCCGACATCCTCGATCTCGTCGCAGAAACGGAAAAAGCCCTCGCCGGAGCGGGCCGCGTCCTCTTGCGTTACTCTGGCACCGAGCCAAAAATTCGCCTCCTCATCGAAGGTCGCGACGACGCCTGGATTAACCAACGCGCCGACGAAATCGCTACCGAGATTCTAGCGAAACTAGGTTAGCATCGGGACGATACGCGCCTCGCGGGTTGTTTTGGGCGCCTCGCCCAAAACGCCCTTCACTCTTCGATAGCCGCACTACTTAGAGAGTGCGCTTCGCGATTGTTAACGCATTTCCGGCGAGACGCCTGAAACTACACGCGAGACGCGTATGCTCCCAAAATCGCTTCGCCACTTGCAGGCGACGGCAAACTCCCGCTTCCACCCAAAGCCACTACGGCATCGCGAATCGCTTCGCGAACAGAAATGGCTAGCATGAGCGGAGGCTCGCCTACCGCTTTGCTGCCGTGCACAGCCCGGGAATTGTGGGCGTTGGTGAGCAATTTCACGTTGAACTCTGCCGGAGCGTCGCTGAAGGCAGGGATCTCATAGGTGCTTGCGCCTTGGGAGAGGAGACGCCCGGATTTTTTATCCCATTTGAGTTGCTCGCGGGTAAGCCAGCCCATGCCTTGGACGAAGCCACCCTCAATCTGACCGCGATCAATGCCCTCGTTCAGCGAATTTCCCACATCATGGAGGATATCCACCCGGCGAATTTTGCTCATCCCGTTGTAACCATCGACCTCGACCTCAGCCACAGCCGCACCGCAGGCGTAGTAATTAAAAGGACGCCCCTTACCCTGAGTACGATTCCAATGAATGTTAGGAGTCACATAAAAACCAGTCGCCGATAGGTTTATCCGTCGCGCATAAGCAGTCTGCACTAACTTCTCGAAAGTAATCTCTTTTCCCCCACCCGCGATTTTCCCTTCGGCCCAAACGAGTTGATCGACTCCTAACAACTCCACCGCGAGTGGTGTGAGTCGTTCCCGCAGAAGCCCGCAAGCATTGGCCACCGCCGCGCCATTAAGGTCCGCCCCACTGGACGCAGCGGTCGCTGAAGTGTTCGGCACTTTGTCGGTCGTCGTCGTCATCATGCGGATCTGCTCGCTCCCCAGCCCTAGCTCGCGCATCACCACGCCTTGAATCTTCGTATTAAGACCCTGGCCCATCTCGGTGCCGCCGTGGTTCACCTGCAACGTGCCATCGACATAAGCCAGCACCAGCGCTCCAGCCTGATTGTAATGGGTCAGGGTAAACGAAATGCCAAACTTGACGGGCGTAATTGCGATGCCTCGCTTAATGCGTGGACTGCTGGCATTCCACTGGGCAATGTCCGCCTTGCGACTAACAAACTGCGAACTCTCCATCAGTTCGCTCCAGATGCGCTGCACCCGGTTGTCCTCGATTTCCTGTCCGTAGTGGGTCGTATTCGTTTCGCCGGTGCCATGGTAGAAATTCCGCTCCCGCACGACCTCCGGCGGCAGGTTCGTCGCCCGCGCCACGCGGTCCATGATTTCCTCGATCACTAACATTCCCTGCGGCCCTCCGAAACCACGGAAAGCCGTCTGCGAAGTGATGTTCGTCTTTGCCACCTGACCCGTGACTTCGAGGTTAGGAATGTAATACGCATTATCGATATGGAACATCGCACGATCCGTCACTGGCATGGAAAGATCGAGCGACCAGCCACCGTTGGAAACAAGCTGACACTGCAGAGCGTTGAGTTTTCCATCCGTCTCGAAGCCGACAGAAAACTTCGCATAAAACGGGTGCCGCTTCCCGGTTAGGCGCATATCAAGATCGCGGTCTAGCTGAACGCGCACGGGCCGTCCGGTTTTTAATGAAGCCAGAGCTGTGAGCGCCGCCCAAGTGTTGCCCTGTGTTTCCTTGCCACCGAAGCCGCCGCCCATCCGTGGTGCCTGCACGGTAATACGATTGCGCGGGATATGAAGCACGTGCGAGACGACGGCTTGAATCTCGCTCGGATGCTGCGTCGAGGAAGAAATAAGCACGTTTCCCTCGGCATCGACATCGGCCCAAGCAGCTTGGGTTTCCAGATAGAAATGTTCCTGACCGCCCAATTCGAATTCACTCTCGATACGGTGCGTGCTCACAGCGAGGGCCGCTGTCCAGTCTCCCCGCCGCATGAAGTTCGGCTCGGTGTGAAAGCTGTTTGCGGCAATGGCCTCGGGAATGGTTAGCAGATGCGGCAGAACCTCGTATTCGACGCGGACTTTATCTGCCGCCAGTCGGCAAGCCTCGACCGTTTCCCCGACGACAATCGCAATGATCTGGCCATGAAACCAGACATCTGTATCCGCCAGTAACACTTCATCGTGGATCGACGCGCCCACATCGTTCAGGCCGGGCACATCCTCTGCGACTAACACTTTGATAATGCCGGGCATTTTCGCTGCTTCGCTCATATCGCGACTAATAATCTTCGCTCGCGCATGGGGAGCCATCACGGGCCAGATTTCTAGCATTTTGCGTTTTGCAGCCACGTCATCCACGTAGAGCGCACTCCCGCAGACGTGCCCAACCGCACTTTCATGCGGGAGACACTTCAGAGCGGGCACGACGTTATCGAAGGTGGGCAAGACATCCTGCGCTTCGCTTTGATCGCCAGTAACGAATTTATGCCACAAACCCACAATGAGCGCCTTGCGATAAGTCGCACTGCCGCGCACGTCATCGATCGGCGTAAATTCGGCGTCCAGCATTTCCATCGCAGCAACAGAATCGAGCGGTTGTCCGATCAAAGCGGCTTCCGTTTTCAAAGCACGCACCGGAGTCGCAGCGACACCGCCAAACGCTAGTCTTGCGTCTAGGACGAGTCCGCTGGCATCCAATTTCACCGCAAAAGCACCGGAGACAATACTAATATCCATCTCGCGACGCTTCGAGACTTTGAAGGAATCGCGACGCCAATCCGACACTCGGGGAATCGTAACTGCTAACATCACTTCGTTGTCGCGCAGAATGGTTTTGCGGTAGCTAATAAAGAAGTCGGCGAGAGGAACCGTGCGTTCACCACTTGCGGAAACGAGAACCGCAGAAGCATCGAGACTTAACAACACGGGAGCCATGTCGCCAATTGGCGAGGCGGTGACCAGATTGCCTCCCAGGGTGGCGCGATTGCGGATTTGACGCGAGGCGAAGACCCAAAGCATCTTATCCAGCGAAGGAAACTCGCCTTCCAGAGCGTCTTCGATTTCGGTGAGCGTCACACCGGAACCGATTTTCCATTCGGTCGCGGTCTGCGTGATCTCTCTTATCTCGGAAACTGCGTCCAAGGAAATTAGGGTCTCGAAGCGGGAGAATTTCTTGTTAATTTCCACTCCGACTTCGGTGGCCCCTGCCACCAAACAAGCTTGCGGGTGAGTCGCTTTCAAAACTAACAATTCTTGCAGCGAAGCAGGTCGATAAAATGTTTCGCTTCTGTTTTGGTAAACTGAATCGGTTACTGCTTCATTTCCAACTGCCAACAACTCAGTAAATCGATCTGTCTTTTTTCCTCCTAATAAAGTCTCCACCGCTGCGTCGCGAATCGGGCGATAACCTGTGCAACGACAGAGGTTGCCATTGAGTTGATCGGCGATCTGCCATTTTTTGGTTAGGTTGTCGCGGTAGTAACCCTCGAACATCGACATGATGAAACCGGGCGTGCAATAGCCGCATTGCGAACCATAGTTTTCAATCATCGCAGACTGCACGGGATGCAGTTCACCGTTGTTAGCTAGTCCTTCGACGGTAATGATTTCCCGTCCCTCCATCGCAGGAAGGAGGGCAATGCAGCTATTAATCGAACGAAAGACGCGGCGGCCTTTGGCGTCACGGTCAACGATGGCAACCGAGCACGCGCCGCAATCACCTTCGGCGCATCCAATTTTCGTTCCGGTGCGCCCGGTCGAGCGAAGCCAGTCGGCGAGGGTAGTGTTAGTGGAGACGCTTTCGACTCGGACGGGGAGGCCGTTGAGTTGGAATTGAATGGCGTCGCCCATTGATTTACTTCCGGCGATCTCCAAGAATCTTCAAGAAGGAACGAGAGCGGATTTCCTCCAGAGTAAGGCCCGTTTGGAGGGCTTCCTCCTCCGTGATTGCGCCGCAACCGATGCCGCGGAGAAAGAAATTAAGCAAACCCTGTCCTGTCGCGGCGTCGTCGAAAACTTCGCCGAAAAGCGAAGCGAGCGCGGCTTTTTCGACGAAAGCTTTAAGACGCCCGGAAGCGGCTCCGAGCCCTTCCAAGAAAAACGCATAGACCGCTGCATAACGCACCACGAATTGCGCCGGGTGAAGATCCCATCCTTGGTAAATGCCGTTTCGCAACGAGTGAAGGTTGTCGCGGTAAGCTAGCTTCCACGCACCATGCACGGCGGCGTGGTTTTCGGTGATCAGCGCCGGTGTTAGTTCCCCGCGGTTGGGACCGACGGGAAGAATATTAGTCGCTCCATCGGAAAGATGGATCCCGGTGCCGGCAAGCGATACGATCATGTGCGAGCGGGCAAAGTCGCAGGTGGGATGTCCCATGGCTTGGTAGGCGGCGGTGATGCCGCTCGAGGCAGTGTAATCGTAAACGCCAAAATGAACGCTGGCACACCGATCGTTTGCCGCTTCGACGAAACTAAGAAGTGGACAAACGCCCTCGCTGTTAACAACCGATTGCGGCGTCTCGATCATTAATTCGAGGCGGAGCGTGCCTTTCGCCAATCCTAATTTTGTTTCTAACAAATCACAGACTTTAGCAGCCGCCGTAACTTGCGCGGCAATCTGCACTTTAGGAATCGTAATAACGAAATTAGGAGGCAGCACGCCCCCTGTTTTCTTAACCAACGTCGAGATAAAAATATCAAACGTTCGCAGACTGCGCGCTCTAAGATCCTCATTGAAAGGCTTCACGCGAATCCCGATGAAGGGCGGAAGCGTCCCGTTGGCCAGACCGAGAGCGACCTGCTCCGCACTACTCACGGCGTGGCCGTCCTCTTCGGCGTCGAGGCGGTTGCCGTAGCCGTCCTCGAAATCGAGGCGGAAGTCTTCCACTGGTTCGCGCCCGAGTTTTTCGGTGATGCGGCCGTAGAGTTTGGCGGCGAATTTTGCGTCCCAGCTTTCTCCAAGCACCGAGGTTAGTTTTTGTGCGTCGGGCGCATATTCCTGAAGTGAGCGAAGGGCGACGGCTCCTAGTTTGCCCGTGGAATCGGCTTTGAAGAGGTGTGCGCCGCCGTAAACGGTGTGCACGGCTTGTCGGCGATCGGATTCACCCCGATAAGTCAGCATGAATTTCCGGTTGGCCGCGCTGAGTTCAGCGGTCAGGGCTCTGGTTTCTTCGAGTGTTAGTGTAGTCATATTTTTTATCCGCAGATTGCGCAGATTAACGCAGATTTTTTTACACTGAGTTTTCGTATTTTGATCTGCGTAAATCTGCGTAAATCTGCGTAATCTGCGGACGATTTATTTTTTCTTAAAGTGGAATGCGATTGACGTCTTTGTAGTAGATGTAGCGGGCGGGTCCGGGTCCGGCGGCGATGAACCATTGCGGGCAGTAGGGCGCAATCCAGATGGCGTCGCCCGCCGTCACGGGATACCAATCGTCTCCGAGTCGATAAACGCCGCCGCCAGTGAGAAAAAACATCCCGTGCTCCATCACATGCGTCTCCACAAATGGCAGCGTGGCACCGGGATCGTAGGTGAAAATATTGATCGCCATGTCCGCCCCGAGCGCATCAGGAATGAGCGTTTTGAGACGCGCCTGCGGATCGCCGAGAAAAGGCACTTCGCTCACATCGGCCTCGTTCCCAGTGAAGAACCTCGGTGCCTCGTAACCTGCGAGAGGCTCATAGCGCTTCCGAAACACCAGGACTCGGGAATTTTTCGACACACCTTTCACCGCGTAGTTGGTGCCCGGCGGCAGAAACGCGTAACCGCCCTGGACCACTTTCGCCTTTTGCACGGTGATGCCACCGCTCACGACATAGAGAAACATTTCGTAGCCCCATGTCTCCCCTACTCCGTTGCCGCCTTTTTGCAGATCAATGAGCCATTGCCCCAGTCCCGCGCCGATTGCGGACGAGATTTGCACATAGCTCGTGCAGCCCGTCCAGCCCGGTAACACACTCGGCACATAGCCGTCGGGAGCGATGAGGGCGTGATTGGTTCGGATAACGGTGCGGGTATGGGCAGCTTGCATAGGATTTAGGACACGTCGCGGACTGAGAATCGACTACTTTGCATAAACTCACGAGCTAAAGGTTGCAATTCTTCATTGCTGGTCAGTTCATCTTTCGATGAAAACACAAAAAGGCAACCAGACGATGCCGGTTGCCTTTTTATTAAAGGGAAGATCGGGATTTACGGTTTCGTGGTCGTCTCAGTCTTGGTCTCTGTTTCCGTAGTGGAAGTAGCTGCTGGAGGATTCACAATCGTGGTGGTATTCTCAACTTTCTTTTCGGCGGCTGCTGGAACTACGATCGTGGTATGAGTGTCTGAAGGGGCATCGGCAGCGGGAATCACGGTTGTTTTTTCGCAAGCGGAAAGCAAAGCGACCAGAGAGACGGTAAAGAGGAGTTTTTTCATATTTTATTTTTTTTGGGTTTTCTGCATAATGCAGCTTACTCAGGAAACGGGACTGGCAACGACAATGGATGTAGAAATGTCGAGCCTAACAAAAAAGCCCGTCCATTGCAGGACGGGCTTTTCGTGAACGTGATCGCTCCGTTAGTAGCGGTAGTGGTTCGGCTTGTAGGGACCTTCGACGGGAACGTCGAGGTAGGCGGCTTGTTTCTCGCTGAGAACCGTGAGTTTGACGCCGATTTTTTCCAAGTGCAAACGCGCGACTTCTTCGTCGAGGATTTTTGGCAAGACGTAAACGCCGGGTTTGTAGATGTCTTTGTTTTTCCAGAGGTCGAGAGCAGCCAAGGTTTGGTTGCTGAACGACGCGGACATGACGAACGATGGGTGGCCGGTGGCGCAGCCCAGGTTGACGAGACGACCTTCGGCGAGCAGGTAGATGCTGTTGCCGTTCGGGAAGGTGTATTTATCGACCTGTGGCTTGACGTTGAGGTGCGTGATACCGGGGAAGTTGACGAGTTTGTCGACTTGGATCTCGTTATCGAAGTGGCCGATGTTCGCGATGATCGCTTGGTC
The DNA here is from genome assembly GCA_038228695.1 of Chthoniobacterales bacterium. GTDB lineage: Bacteria > Verrucomicrobiota > Verrucomicrobiia > Chthoniobacterales > DASVRZ01 > DASVRZ01. The sequence continues at coordinate 26,053 of JBBRPA010000008.1, read as the reverse complement.
TTTCATCTTGGAGATGTGGTCCAGGGTGATCACGTCCACGTTGCCGGTGGTGGTGACGTAGATGTCGGCGCGACCGAGGGTTTCCTCGATGGTGGTGACTTCGTAGCCTTCCATGGCGGCTTGCAGGGCGTTGATCGGGTCGATCTCGGTGATGATGACGCGGGCGCCTTGGCCACGAAGGGATTGGGCGCTGCCTTTGCCGACGTCGCCGTAGCCGATGATGACGGCGACTTTGCCGGAGATCATGACGTCGATGGCGCGGTTGAGTCCGTCCACGAGCGAATGGCGGCAACCGTAGAGGTTATCGAATTTCGATTTGGTGACAGAGTCGTTCACGTTGAAGGCGGGGACTAACAAGGTCTGCTTTTCTTGCAGTTTGTAGAGGCGATGAACGCCGGTGGTGGTCTCTTCGGCGACGCCTTTCCAGTCTTTCACGATCTCGTGGAAGATGTAGGGAGTCTCGGCGTGAACTTTTTTCAGGAGGGCTTTGATGACGCCTTCTTCGTGAGCTTCGCTTGGGGTGTTGACCCAGTCGGAGCCGTTTTCAAGTTCGTAACCTTTGTGGAGGAAAAGGGTGACGTCGCCGCCGTCGTCGATGACGATTTGCGGGCCTTTGCCGTCATTGTTGACGATGGCCTTCCAGGTGCAATCCCAGTATTCCTCGAGGGATTCACCTTTCCACGCGAAGACGGGGATACCGGCGGCGGCGATGGCCGCGGCGGCTTGGTCTTGGGTGGAGAAGATGTTGCAAGTGGCCCAGCGCACGTCGGCACCCAGGGCGACCATGGTCTCGATGAGAACGGCAGTCTGGATAGTCATGTGGAGGGACCCGGTGACGCGGACGCCAGCGAGCGGTTTGCTCGGTGCGTAGCGTTCGCGGATGGACATCAGACCGGGCATTTCCTGCTCGGCGATGTCGATTTCTTTACGGCCCCAATCGGCCAGGGTGATGTCGGCGACTTTGTAGTCGAGAACGGCGGGTGTGTTTAGTGTATTCATGGATTTTATTTGGTTATGTTTTACAGATCTAAAAAGAAATATCGTCCGCAGATTTCGCAGATTTACGCAGATTTTTTGGGTCGAAGATGAGGCGTCTGTGCTCGAGACTAGGAGAACCGAAATTGAGGAGTAAGCCAAGAGTGTGCCCCCTAGCCTTGAGTTCATTAATGACTTGGGCCTCGTCCGCACCAGAGAGTTTGGAGGTGGCTTTTGTCTCAACGATCACGTCTTCGTAACAAATAAAATCAGCTCGATAACCACAAGCTAGTAGATTGTTTTTATATCGAACTGGCAGATTGACCTCGGCTACAAAAGGAATGTTTTTGTCTTTCAACTCAAGAGCTAATGCCGATTGGTAAACTGCCTCCAGGAACCCGTGCCCCAGCTCGCGATGCACTTCCATCGCGGCCCCAATAATGGCAAAAGTTTGTGGATCATTATTCATAAAAATCTGCGTTAATCTGCGTAATCTGCGGACTAAATTATTTGACGAGTTTTTTCAGGGCGGCGGCTTTGTCGGTTTTTTCCCAAGTAATGTCGGCGTCTTCCTTGCCGAAGTGGCCGTAGTTAGTGGTTTTGCTATAAATCGGGCGCAGCAGATCGAGCTGTTTAACAATGTCAGCGGGCTTGAAGCTGAAAACTTTCAGGACGGCCTTGAGGATATCCTCATCGGAGGCGAGGCCTGTGCCGAAGGTATCGACATAGACGCTGACGGGCTGGGGATGTCCGATAGCGTAGGCGAATTGAACTTCGCACCGCTGGGCGAGCCCGGCTGCAACGATGTTTTTCGCAACGTAACGACCCATATAGGCGGCGCTGCGATCCACTTTGCTCGGGTCTTTACCCGAAAAAGCCCCACCACCATGACGTCCCATGCCGCCATACGTATCGACGATGATTTTGCGTCCCGTGAGACCCGTGTCGCCTTGCGGGCCGCCCACCACGAAATTACCGGTTGGATTGATCAGGAATTCTGTCGTCGGTGTTAACATCGATTTCGGCAGCACTTTTTTAATCACTTTTTCGATACAAAACTGGCGAATTTCCGCGTGTTCCTTGCCCTCGACGTGTTGGGTTGAAATAACGACGTTAGAAATGGAAACGGGCTTATCGTTTTCGTAGTGAACCGACACTTGCGACTTCGCGTCGGGCCGCAGCCAATTGGCTTTGCCGGACTTCCGGATTCGGGTGAGTTCGCGTCCGAGACGGTGGGCGAACATGATCGGGGCCGGCATCAACTCGGGCGTTTCATTGCTGGCATACCCAAACATCAAGCCTTGGTCGCCCGCTCCCTGCTCGGCCGTATCTTTGCCCTTAGCGCCCTTTGCGTTGACGCCTTGAGCGATGTCCCGCGACTGCTCGGTGATGATATTAGTGATGAACACCTTGTCCGCGTGGAAAACGTCGTCGTCGTTCACGTATCCGATCTCACGAATAGCATCGCGGACGATTTTGTTGATATCGAGAAACGAATTCGTCGTGATCTCTCCGCCAACAATAACGATGTTCGACTTAGCGTAGGTCTCGCAGGCTACGCGACTGCGTTTGTCGTTTCGCAGGCAGGCATCGAGCACCGCATCAGAAATGGTGTCGCAAACCTTGTCGGGGTGACCTTCGCCGACGGATTCAGAGGAAAAAATGTAATGACGTGACATGAGGGTAAGTTGATAATTTACAAAATCGATTCGGTAATAGAGTATATCAACGAATCATGATACGATGATATAAACCCTTTGGATTCATGGCGTCAACCTTAAAAATTCTTCGTGTTCTGGCCGATTCGACCCGGATCCGCCTGCTTCGACTCCTCGGACAGACCGAACTGACGGTGGCCGAAATGCAGGAAATCCTGGCCATGGGTCAGTCGCGCATCTCCACCCATCTCGCCCAGCTTCGCCAAGCCGGGCTGGTTGCTGACCGGCGCGCGGGCAAAAACATCCACTACGGTTTGACGCCTGGTTCAGCCGGAAAAGCTTGGCAACAAATGGTGACGGAAAGCGCTGCGGAGATTCCAGAAACCTCTCGCGACGACCGCGCCCTCGGATTGGTCTTGAAAAAGCGTCAAGACACCGCCCGGGAATATTTCGACCGGCTCGCTGGGAAATTCGGTCGCAGCTATTGCCCGGGGCGCTCGTGGCAAGGGCTCTCCCATTTGCTGTTGACCCTCGTTCCACGCGTCGTGATCGCTGATCTCGGAGCTGGCGAGGGCACCCTATCCCAACTTCTCGCGCGCCATGCCGAAAAGGTCATCGCGGTCGATAATTCCGAAAAAATGGTCGAATTCGGTGCCTCAGTCGCGCGGGAAAATGGTTTTTCCAACCTCGAGTATCGCCTCGGCGACATCGAGGCTCCTCCGATTGAACCCGCGAGCGTCGATCTAGCCATTCTCAGTCAGGCGTTGCACCACGCCAGTGCCCCTGCGCTCGCCCTTCAGGCGGCCCAAAAAATCCTCAAACCCGGCGGTAAAATTCTGATCCTCGATCTGCTCTCCCACCATTTCGAGCAAGCGCGTGAACTCTACGCCGACCTCTGGCTCGGTTTCGGCGAGGCAGAGTTGCTGGAAATGCTGGACCAGGCCGGATTCCAAAACGCCGGGGTCAGCATCGTCGCCAAGGAAACCGAATCACCCTTTTTCCAAACCCTCCTCGCCACGGCGGAAAAAACCAGCGGCGCTCCTTCCCTCGGGACGAAGCAATAAAACGGCCATCGCCCGGTGCTGCGGCGCGTTCGGTTAATTCGTACTCGTCAATTTCCGGATGAGCGGCTAACGCGTTGTTATGGCATCGCAAAAACACAAGCGTTCCCTCTGGCTGGCCGCGATTTGCGGAGGAACCGGGTTAGTAGTCTGCCTGCTTTATTTTTCACAGTTCCTAGCGCTCGGCAAATTTTTGCAATCGGCACTGCCTGACCGACTGGTGACCTGGGAAAATGCCGCGAACGATTGGCTGATAGTGAACGGGAAAAAAGCGCCCGTCTCCGATCGACTCGTCTGCATCGGAATCGACGACGCATCAACGACCATCAATGAGGTGGACCTAGAAGATTTCGCCCGAGAAATGGATCCGGCGGGAAGCGACTTTCAGGCTTTGAAAATGATGGGGAATCCGTGGCCTTGGCCGCGCGAAGTGCATCGTCTGGTCTTGGAGAAACTCATCCAGGCCGGTGCGAAGATGGTGATTTTCGACGTGGTTTTCCAAAGTCAGACGCCTTACGACGAGGCCTTTGCGGCGACTTTGGAAAAATACCGCGACCACGTGGTGTTGGGGAGCAATTTTACGAAGATCGCCCAGTCGGACGGCGGGGTGAACTGGACCCAAATCATGCCGAACGAATCGCTTATTCCGCTGAGTTCACCGGTGGATGATCGGGTTGGATTTGTCAATTTCACGGCCGACCCGGTCGATCAGGTGGTGCGGGAGACGTTTTTCCGAACGACGCACCAAGTCTTCAACGGCTACGTTTACCGCCCGGAGCAGGAAGTTTTTCTTTCGTTGGCAGCGCGGGCTTTGGAAAAGGCGGGCTTGCAGGACAAAATTCCACCCGGGCTGAGGCAATACGCGATCCATTTCGCGGATCCGACTGCTAACAGCCTGCGACCCCGGCCAGTTTACGAGCTGTTCGTGCCGCGATATTGGAAAAGCAACTTCAACGACGGTTCCCTCTTTAAAGACAAGATCGTCATCGTCGGACCGTATGCAGAAATCATGCACGACGTGACCATGACGCCGTTTCACAACTTGCCTGGGCCGCACATGCATTTGCAGGCGATGAATGCCGTGCTCGAGAACGCATTCATCGGCCAATGGCCGCTATGGCTTTGCCTTGCCGCGATTGCCTTCGCCGCGATGCTGGCTTTTCTAACCACCCACTTTTTTACCAAGCCGTTTACCCAATTACTCTCCCTTATGGGCGGAAGCGGTTTGTTTCTCGGCGTTTCCTGGTTTTCCTACAACTCGCTGCAGTCCTATCCCATCACGGTCGCACCCCTGCTGGCCCTGAACGGCGGCGGCCTTCTTTCGATCATCTACCAGTTTGTCCTCGAGCAGCTCGAGCGGGCGAGAACGCGCCGAACCCTCGAACGCTATGTCTCGCGCAATCTGGTCAGCGAACTACTCGATAACCAGGACGAGTTTCTCGAAGCCTCGATGGGAAAACGCAAACCGGTGACCGTTCTTTTCTCCGATTTGCGCGGCTTCACCTCAATGACGGAAAGCGCCGACCCGCACGCTCTCGTCGCCCAACTCAACGAGTATCTCACCGAAATGGTGCGCTGCGTTTTCAATCATCAAGGCACACTCGACAAATTTATTGGCGACGCCGTGATGGCCGTTTGGGGAAATGTGCGCAGCTACGGATTGGCCGAGGACGCACGATTGGCGGTGAATGCAGCGCTGGAGATGCGCACGGCGCTGGCCACCTTGAATGCGCGCTGGCGCAAAACGGGGCTCCAACAGTTTCATTTTGGCATCGGGTTAAACCACGGCGACGTCATCACGGGCGACATCGGTTCGCCAGAAAAAAGTGAATTCACCGTGATCGGCGATCCGATCAACCTCGCGTCCCGCATGGAGGGCCTGACCAAATCCTACTACGTCGATTTGTTAGTCGGCGAGGATGTGAAGGAACTGATCGCCGATCGGTTCGTGATGCAAAGTATCGATCGCGTCCGGGTGAAGGGAAAAGGTAATCCTACTGAAGTTTTCGCTGTTCACCAATCGTCGGATCAACCCATCACCCCCGAATTATCCGCCTACCTCGATCGTTTCGCCGATTCGGTTCAACTCTACCGCAGTGGAAACTTTTCCGACGCACAGGATCGCTTCACAAGCATCATGAATGATTATCCGGACGATCCGGTCTGCCGTCTCTACATCGGCCGCTGCCACCTTTATCTCGCCAATCCGCCTGGTGACAACTGGGACGGGGTCTTCACGATGAAGACAAAATAGCTCGTAACCGCTCCGCACGTTCCGCGTGCTCCAGATCGGTCAGCGCAGGGTGCCAGACGATGTCCTCCGGCGGTTCCGGTAATTCCACCCAGCTTCGGCAGCCGCCATATTTCGCCTCCTGCGGAAAGGTCCAAGCGCCACCCGCCTTCCAAACCCGCAGAAAAGCCACGTTCACCCCGTCGCGCTCAGGCGTCCGGCCTGGCTTCGGATCATAAACGAACCGATCCTCAACGACCGACGGCTGCAAAATATGAAAAGGCTCGAGCAGTTTTAGCTTCTGCCGATCGGTCACCAGCATCGTCCATTCAACCGTGGCCCGTCCGGCTATAACCACCGCCCCCTCAGCAAACTGGGCTGCCGAAGTGGAGTCGGGCAGTCGAGTTTTGGCCAGTTGCTCGTGGAACAGCGTGGGAAAAAGGAAAAAATCCCGATGCAAAAAACGGAATCCCTCCCGTCCCTCCGCGATGCCGCCTTTGCGAATGATCAGGCTGGTCGCCCCGTTTTCCAACGCCTGGCAGACCAGCGCCCATTCTTTGAATCCAATACTCATAGACACGATGATTGACGCATTTTCCCTTTCAGTGCAAATTCCCGTCGTAATCTGCCTCCGGCAATCATGTCGCTAAAAATCGATTTACATACGCATTCGCACTACTCCGGAGACGGCGTCAGCACTCTTGAAGACATGATCGCTTCCGCGAAGCGAAAAGGTCTCCACGGGTTTGTCATCACCGACCACAACACGTGCGACGCCGTCAAATATCTGCTCGACCAGGGCTTAATGCGCGAGGACGGATTGCCCGTAAACAATTTCCTGATTATCCCGGGCGTCGAAGTGACGACCGCCGAGGGCCACCTCCTTTGCATTGGGGCTTCCTTGCCGTATCTCAAAGGCAAATCCGCCCGCAAAGTCTGCGACCTGATCCACGAGGCCGGTGGTCTGGCCGTCCCGCCGCATCCGTTCGACCTCTTCCGGGCTGGCATTCGCAGCAACGTGCTCGACGTGCTCCCGATCGACGCTCTCGAGGTATTCAACGCCGCCAGCACACTCAAGCGCTACAATCGCAACGCCTTCGAATACGCGCAAAACCGCCGGTTGCCGATGACGGCCGCCAGCGACGCGCACCACGAGGCCGCCGTCGGGACCGCCTACACCATCTTGAAAACGACCGATTTCTCCGTCGCTGGCGTGCTTCGACAACTCACTCGGGGCAACGATCTGAACCAACGCTATCTCACCCCCAAAGAGAACTTCAAAAAAACCTGGGGCAACTGGTTCCGCTTCCGTAAGAAAAAGAAATACGAAGGCAGTGGAAAAGCCTGAGCAGAATCCGGCAGACACCGCCTCCAGCGAGTCCGAAATGCCGACCGGCATGCGTTACGGCTACCAGTTTGCGTTCTACAACGCGATCAACTTCCAGATCGCCACTGGCACGCCGCTCGTCCTCTTTGCCAAGCAACTCGGCGCGTCTTCGACCGTCCTCGGCATCCTCACCTCCCTACTGCCGCTCTTCGCTTTTCTTCAGTTACCCGCCGCCAGTTTTCTCCCGCGTTTCGGCTACAAAAAATTTATGCTCCTCGGCTGGGGCTTACGCACCATCATGGTTTTTGCGTTGTCCGCTGTGCCGATTCTTATCTTCATCGACTCCGCCACAAAAATGGCGCTCACCCTGATTTTGCTCGTTATATTCAGCGTTCTCCGCGGTATTTCCGTCGGCGTGTGGTTTCCCTGGATCACGGAATTGCTGCCCGTGAGAAGTCGCGGGCATTATCTCTCCCGCGAACAACTCGCCGTGCATTCAGCGAGCCTGTTTGCCCTCGGCGTCAGCGCCATCACGCTCCAATTTCTTCCGGATCCGTGGCGTTACTCCGCCATTTTTCTCCTCGCCGCCATTGCCGGCGTGACCTCTCTCTTTGCTTTGCAAAAAATGCCCGACGCGCCTGCCACCGAGGACGCGAAACAATCCTCCCATCCCGTTCCCTGGCGAGCCATCGTCGCCTATAAGCCCTTTCGCAAGCTCTTGCTCTTTGGCGCGCTATGGTCTGTCGGCGTCAGCGGCATGGGCACTTTCACCACCGCTTTTACTCGGGAATCCCTCAAATTTCACGACAGCACGATTGTTTACCTGTCGCTCTTCAGTTTCATTGGAGCGCTCGCCACGCTGCCTTTTATGGCCCGCTTTCTCGAAGGCGCTGGGATCACGAACGCCTTGCGCACAACCACCTTCTGCACCGGCGCGGTCGTGCTCGGGTGGATGCTGCTCGCCTCCCGAATTTGGCCTCCGACTTGGTGGGCGGTGGCGCTTCTCAACCTCGTCTTCGGTATGGCCACGGCCAATTTCTCCGTCGCCAATTCGAGCCTCGCGATGGGCGTCATGCCCGTGATGGGACGGACCCATTTCTTCTCCCTCTACACGGTTTGCACTAGCGTGATCTATGCCCTTTCGCCGATCCTGTTCGGCATATTGTTAGATGCATTCAAAAATCTGTCGCTCCATTTCGGCGAGTGGTCAGTCAATCGTTATAGCCTCTATTTTCTTGTCGCAATGCTCGTTCTCATTCTTACCACTTTGCTCGTTTCCCTGCTAAGAACTCACGAGATCGGGGAGTTAAACCGCCGCGACTTCACGATCATCGCCAGTCTTCGCCGCTTCGGCCGTCTCCTCCAACGCTAACATGAAAAAACATCCCGCACTCCGCCTCGCCCTGCTCGCGCTGATCCTTGCTGCTTTCGCCCGCACGACGTGCTTGGCCGGACCGAATTCCTTTGCCTATGTTTTGCAGGCCGACACCTTCGCCAAAACAAAGGCCAGCGCCATCCAACGCCTCGCCGCCACCGACCGCGACTGGATCGTGCTCGACGCAGCCTATGCCGCTGGCAACAACTGGACCGCAGTCAATCTCGCGACGATTCGAAAAGGCAAAGCAGGAAGAAAAATGATCGCCTATCTCTCCATCGGCGAAGCAGAGGACTATCGTTCCTACTGGCAGCCCGGCTGGACCGACCACGGTAAACTCACCGCCTCGGCCCCGGCTTGGCTGCTTCCGGAAAATCCAGCTTGGCCCGGCAACTTCCGAGTCAAATACTGGGACCCGGCTTGGCAGGCGATTATGCTCGCCGCCGTGGATAGGGCCATCGCCAGCGGCTTTGACGGTGTCTATCTCGATATCGTCGACGGCTTTGAAACTTTCGAGCAAAACGGGAACGATTTCATCGATGACCGCGTCAATCCCGAGACCAACCAAACCTATCGCCAAGACATGATCGACTGGGTCAAGCGCATCGCTGCCAAAGCTAGAACCATCCGGCCGCAGGCGATCGTCATCCCTCAAAATGGCTCCCAACTACTGACCCATGCGGACTTTATCAATACGATCACCGCGATCGGGATCGAAGATCTTTTCACCGACGACAACCGCCTCCAACCTGTGGCCGACACCCGTTACCGCCTTTCTTTTCTCCGCAGCATGACCGCTCGGAAAAAGCCCGTTCTGATTATCGAATATCCGACATTGACCGCCCGCAAAAACCTCGTTGCTAACAAGGCGCGTTACAACGGATTCACCTGGCTGATCACCTCTCGGGAACTGCAAACCCTCGGAACCTCGGGTCGCTAGTTAGTGCGATCGGTTAGCGCCATCAACGCCATTCGTGACGCGGATATTTACGCTGAAGCTGTTGCTTGAGTTCGGGATAACTTTCCCGCCAGAACGTGGTCAGGCTCTGCGTAATCTGGACCGGACGATGATTCGGCGCGAGCACCTGAATGAGCACCGGAACCCGGCCCATACAAATAGTTAGATCCCGCTCAACCCCAAACAAATCCTGAATCCGCGCCGCTAGCGTGGGCGGTCCGTTCTCGGCATAAACCAGCTTGATGGATCGGGGCTTTGCCAACCCTGGGAGATCCATCTTTTCCGGAGCGTGCGTCTCGAGCATATCCAGTTGGATTTTTGAAAGCCAACTTTTTACCGTTGGCCAAACCGACTTTTCTTTGATCTCCTTGTAACCAGCGGCTCCGAGGCAAAGCTGCTCGATCAGGGTCGTGCGATCCTCTGTTGTCAGAGGCGGAAGGCCAAATTCCGGCGCCCATTCCACGAGGCGGTTGAGGCGGATGATCCATTGCTCGACCGCATGATCCCAATTTTCCAGCACCAGCCGACCAGCGACCACTTCCTCCGCCAGCACCCGGGCCGCTTCACCCGGTGGCGGTGGACTGGCCTTCGGTTTTTCCAAAGCCAAATCACGGAAACGACGGCTCGTCTCAGCGATCACCCGGCGCTGGACGGTATCGAAGCGAACGGACGTTTCTTCGGAGAAATCCGCCGGGAACATCTCCCGCAACCAATCTTCCTGAATGGCAGTTGCCATTGTTAGCAACGTGTTCAGTTCCTTGTCCCGACCTTCAATCTCGCGAATTTCGCCAATGACTAACAACGGATGTTTCTGCACCGCACTATCGCGAGCTAACACGCCCCGCCGACCATGCACGAGTTCGCATTGCAGCGTGCCGCTGTCCATTCGCCGTGCAACCTGATCCGAAAAACCGGCCAGCAAACATTTCGCGAGCGCCTCGCCATCCATCGGACGTTCGGTCACATCGAGTTTTTCATCCGCCGCGATGCGCAGAAATTGATCGAACAATTGCTGGACCTGCCGCGCCGTCGCGTAATGAATACCCAGCTGTCGGGAGCGGTCTGGTCCGGCCTTCACCGCATATCTCCAAGCGCGGATGGTTAGGAAAAAATCCGACTCCGCCTCGGAACCAAGCACGTCGTCGCGCAAATCGTCCATCTTCCGCCCTTGGCTGCGCAGAAGAATTCCCCTCCCCTGCGTCATTGCTGCGAGCAACGCGCATCCGCGCACGCACCCGAGTTCCTCCGCCATCAAAAACATTCGCGCGTAACGCGGATGCACCGGAAACGCTAGCATCCGGCGTCCCAATGCGGTGATGCGGTTGTCGCGCACCGCACCGAGATCGACTAACAAATCCTCCGCACGGCGTAGCCCTTTCGCGTCGGGCTTTTCCAACCAGCGGAAATCGGAAACATTTTCCACCGCGCCCGCTTTGAGTGTTAGCACAACCTCGCTCAAGTCGAGCCGTTTCACCTCGGGCAAATCCTGCTGAGCCCTCAACCCATGCTCATGCGCGGTCCACAAGCGCAGGCAGACGCCCGGCGCGGTTCGGCCCGCCCGACCTGCCCGCTGGTCGGCGGAGGAGCGCGAAATCTTTTCGATCAGCAGCGTGTTAATTCCCCGTTGCGGATCGAACTTCGCCACCCGCGCGAACCCGGAGTCGATCACCAGCGTGATGCCGTCGATCGTGAGCGAGGTTTCTGCGACATTGGTCGAGACGACGACTTTTCGTCCCGCCTGCCGACTGACCGCTGCATCCTGTTCGGCTGGGGGCAACTCGCCGTGGAGCGGCAGCACAATCAATCCTGCGCCGCGGCTCGTCCGGCGCACTGCCTCAATCGTCCGCTGGATTTCGTAGGCCCCGGGCATGAAGATCAGTGCATCGCCCTCCGTCTTTCCTAACAATCGATCCAGTTCATCCGCTGCAAGGTCCCAGACGGGGTATTCCGGCCCGACTGGCTTGTCGAGATACTCAAACACGACCGGGTGCATCCGTCCGTCGGATGTTAGCACCGTGCAAGGCGCCAGATATTCCTCCAATTTCGCCGTGTCGAGCGTTGCCGACATCACGACAATGACCAGATCGGGCCGCGTTGTATCTTGCAAATCCAAAGCCCGCGCCAGCGTGATGTCGCCATAGAGATGTCGCTCGTGAAATTCATCGAACACCACCACCTGCACACCGCGCAACGATGGGTCGTGAATCATTTGCCGCAACAAAATTCCCTCGGTCACAAAGCGAATCCGCGTCTCCGCCGACGTGCGATTCTCCAGCCGAATCTGATACCCCACCAACCCTCCGGTTTTCACCTTCATCTCCTGCGCCACTCGATCCGCCAACATCCTCGCTGCCAGCCGTCTCGGTTGCAGCAACACAATCTCTCCAGTTTGCGTCAGCCCGGCCGCGTGGAGAATCTGCGGAATCTGCGTCGATTTCCCCGACCCCGTCGGTGCCTGGACCAGCAACCGCGCCTTCGGCAGACGCGCCGCGGCCACGATAGCGTCGGAGATTTCGTAGATCGGCAGGTTATTCAAAAGAGGTGCATCGGGTTCGGCGAAAAAAATAGCGCGGACCGACGGGTCCGCGCTATTCAAATTGTCTGTCGAAACGTTTTTACGACGCCAGCAAACCCGCCATGTAAGGTGCAATTCGGAAGTTTTCGATCAGCACTTCGGTTTTGCCGTTTCGATGCATCCGCACTTGGGGCACGTTGATTTCTGGGGTTTTGTGGGGTGCAAAAAGGATGTCGTCGTGCGTAGCATTTTTCTTAGTTTTGAACATGCTTGGAACGAGTTTACCGCCGAGATGATCGCTACGACCGGTGGCGACGTGCATGGTGCCGAGGACTTTTTCGTCCTGAATGTCGCGACCGGAAACGGGCAACACTTGGGTGCCGAAACCGAGTTCGCCGAGTTCGCCAACAACGGGATCGTAGGCCAGCTTCTCGTTGTGCTCCGTCACCGTCTCGAGATTGCCGCCGACGAAATCGGCCTTCACAATCCGACCGCCTGTCACGTTCATGATCGCGAGAGTGCCGTCCTCGTATTTCGAGGGAAACTGACCTTCCGCGCCAGTTGGGACGTAGTAAATTTCGCCGGCAGGAAGGTTGGCAATGTCCGCCTCGGGGCCACGGCAAAGACCATGACTTTTCTGCGCTTCCTGGCCATCGAGCTGGAGGCGAAGGGTGTATTTCGCGTCGTCGAGTTTGTAGTCGATCTCAACCCAATCGGCTCGCGTCATGCCGAGGCGAAGTTTTTCCGCATCGCGGCTAACTTCATCGTAATCGACAGCCAGTCCAGAGCCGAGAATGATATAATTGACGCCGTGCAAAGTCGCGCCACGGAAACCGAATTTTTTGGCGTGGGCGGTCAGCGGGGCGGTCGCAGAGTAGGTCGAAATACAGAGAATAATGTCGTAGTTAGGATAAACGTCTTTTTCGAGGCTGAGCTTCCGGCCATCGGGGCTGAAGGCTTCGTCGCCCATATCGAGGTTGCTGCCTCCGGTGATTTCGAAAGCAAAAAAATCAACGTTGCCGACGTCAATGGCTGCTCCCTCGCCGTTCAAAAGGCCCTGATAGAAAACCTCGTAGGCGTTGCGCTGTATAGAGAGATCGGGGTTTTCCAGAAACGCGAAATCCTTCACTTCGGATGGGTTCTCGAGATCGATCAGGATCGCGATATTTTCGCCGCCCTTAGGATGAAAGACCGTTTTCAGGAGGCGGGAGAGACTAAATTGGGGAAAACCCTCGATGCGGGGAATGACCGGATGGAAGGGAGTGGTGGTGGCTGTGCTCATAATTTATAAGTTCGGTGGTTATCGAATGATGTCAAAACTCGGTTTATTGAGCCCAACATTTTCGAGAACGTAAATTTCATTACGTTTGCACACCCTGAATGTGATGCAGAAAAGGTGGAAAAAAATCTCAACCCAGAGTTTGTCCGGCAGCTTCGGACAAAACTCCCAAGTTGCGAAAGGAGAAAATTTTATGCGGTCCTAGCTTTGCTAGAGAGTTGGCGCGCGCGGCGGTTGGCGAGGAGGCCGCGTTTGGGGGAGAAAATCAGGGCCACGAGGAAGATGGCGGATTGCATCAGGACGATGCAGGAACCGGTCGAGCCGTTGATGAAAAAACTGATGTAAACCCCGCTTAAACTGGAAAAAACCGCGCTGGCGACGCTGATTATTTGCATTTTATGAAAGCGGTCGGCGAGCAGAAATCCGACGCAACCCGGCGTAATGAGCATGGCGACGACGAGGATGATGCCGACGGCTTGCAGCGACGCGACGATGGTGAGCGCCAGCAGCGAGAGCATGAGGTAATTCAGCACGGCGACGTTCAGCCCGACACTTTGCGCATGACCGGGGTCGAAGCAGAAAAGCAGCAGATCCTTGCGCATGATAAGCGTGATGACGAGGGTGAACCCGGCGATACAGGCTGTCTGGATAATTTGCTCGCGCGGGATGCCGAGGAGACTGCCAAAAAGGATGTGGTTGAGGTGTTGGTCGCTGTCGATTTTTGAAAAAAGGACAAGACCAAAGGCAAAAAGACCCGTGAAGACAACGCCCATGACGGTGTCTTCTTTGACGCGGCTGTTGTTTTTAATAAACCCGGTGCCGACGGCGCAGAGCAACCCGGAAAAGAAGGCGCCGATGGCCAACGGGATGCCCGCAATGTAGGCGAGAACGATGCCCGGCAGGACGGAGTGCGAGATGGCGTCGCCCATCAGCGACCAGCCTTTCAGCACGAGGAAACAGGAAAAAACCGCGCACACCGTGCCGACCAACGCGCCAATGGCAAAGGCGTGGAGCATGAACTCGAATTGGAAGGGAGAAAGCCAGTTCATGCGTAATTTTTTTGCAACGCTTCGCCCCGTTTCAGGCGACTGGCCAACATGCCGTGTTTCGGGCTGAAAATGAGCGCGGCCAAAAACAGCAAGGTCTGAAATACAACGATACAGCCGCCCGTCGAGCCGTTGAGATAGTAGCTGATGTAGGCCCCCAGAAAGCCCGTTCCCACGCCGATGCCGCCTGCGATGCCGAGCATTTTGCTAAAACGATCCGTCAACAAATACGCCGTCGCTCCCGGTGTGACCAAGGTGGCGACCACGAGGCACGCGCCGACGGTTTGCAACGAGGCTACCGCCGTCGCCGCCAGCAGCGTGAGCAAGGTAAAATGCAACACCAGCGGGTTGAGACCCAATGTGCGGGCCTGATTCGGGTCGAAGCAAAAGAGAACGAGGTCGCGCCATTTCAAAGCCAGAACGATGAGAGTAATCACCGAAATGATGACCAATTGCAGCACGTCAGGATCGGCAATGCCAAGGATGTTCCCAAAAATGATCGTGCGCAGACTAATGCCGGCGGGGAACAGAGAAATCAGCAGCACGCCCAGCGCAAAAAACGTCGTAAAAACCACACCGATGACCGCATCTTCGCGCAGGCTGGTGCGAGTTTTCACAAATCCCATCCCGACAGCAGCGAGCAGCCCGGAAATAAAAGCCCCCAAGGCAAACGGCGCACCGATCAGGTAGGCAATGGTCACGCCCGGCACGACCGCGTGCGACAGTGCATCGCCCATCAGCGACCAACCTTTGAGCGTAACGAAGCAGGAAAGCAACCCGCACACCCCGCCGATCAGCGCACTGACCCACATGGCTTTGAGCATGTAGTCGTATTGGAAAGGAATCAGGAGGTCCATGGGGGGATATTTTAGCCACAGAGAGCACAGAGGCCACAGAGAGGAAGTTGGGTGGAGTTCAGTTGTTTCTCTGTGTCCTCTGTGGCTGAATTATTTTCCCGTTTAGTCATTCGTCGTCCTCCGCCTCGGTCCTCGCTTCGACGATTTTTTCCCGTCCGGTGCGGTGACTAAACTCCAAATGCCCGCCTTTGCCGAAAACCAGCGGACGTTCCTCGTCGCTGAGCACCGTAACCGTGCGTCCGTCGTGTTTTTGAATGGTCGATTCGTCGAAACGAAACTGTCGCAACGCGCCTCCAAAGGCTTTCGTGAGATTTTCCTCATTAAAAACCTCCGCAATCGGCCCGAAAGCCAGCACCGTGCGGTTGATGATGACCGCTTCATCGCAAAACTCCGGCACCGACCCCAGATCGTGCGTCGAGACCAAAATGATGTGCCCCGAATCGCGCAATTCGCCGAGTAACGTAATAATGGCCGCTTCCGTCTTCACATCGACACCCGTAAATGGCTCGTCGAGCAGGATGACCCGCCCTTCCTGAGCGAGGGCGCGGGCAAGGAAGACGCGTTTTTTTTGTCCGCCGCTCAACTCGCCGATCTGTCGGTCGCGATATTCCCACATTTGCACGCGTCGTAGGCTTTCCTCGGCCCGTTTTTTGTCTTCGGCACGTGGTATGCGCAGGAAATTCATGTAGCCGTAACGTCCCATCAAGACCACATCCCAGACGCTGACCGGGAAACTCCAGTCCACTTCCTCAGCTTGCGGCACGTAAGCGACCCAATTGCGTTTTTGGGCGACGCGAATCGGTTCGCCGCCAATCCGCACCCGCCCTTTCGCGGGAGTCAGAAAGCCCATGATGGATTTGAAAAGAGTGGATTTTCCACTGCCGTTGATGCCGACCAAGGCGCAAATCGTGCCGCTTTGCAGACGAAAACTGGCGTCGTGAATCGCAACGTTGCCGTTATTATAAGTCACGGTGACGTCTTCCACGGAGACGTCGAGGTCGGTAGGTATGGGCGATTCCTGCATGAGTTTTTGGTCCACAGATTTAGACAGATGTTTTGAGGCGAATTCCTATTTTTAATCTGTCTGAATCTGTAAAATCTGTGGATGATTATTTCCCAAAACCCTTCACGATGGTTTGGGCGTTGAATTCGAGCAGTTTGAGGTACGTTGGAGCGGGGCCTTTGGGGTCGGTCAGCGAATCGACGTAAAGCACGCCGCCATAACGAGCCCCCGTTTCCTGGGCGACTTGCTGGATCGGTTTTGCGCTGATCGTGCTTTCGCTAAAGACCACGGGAATCTGGTTGGACCGCACCAGATTGATGACTTTGCGCACCTGCTGCGGCGTGCCTTCGGAGTCGGCGTTCACCGGCCAGAGGTAAAGTTCGCGCATCCCGTAATTGCGGATCAGGTAGGAAAATGCCCCCTCGCTGCTGACCAGCCAGCGTTGCGATTCGGGAATTTCGGCTAATTTTGCGCGAATCGGCTCGTCGATCGCCTGGAGTTTTGCGGCGTAGGCAGCGGCGTTGGCGTCGTAGATTTTGGCGTTGGCCGGGTCCAGTTTGATGAGCGCTTTGCGAATGTTTTCCACGTATAGGATGGCGTTGGCAGGCGACATCCAGCTGTGCGGATTGGGTTTCCCATTGTAAGGCCCTTCGGAAATGCTCATCGGCTCCACGCCTTCGCTCAGGACCACGCTCGGAACGTTTTTCACGTTGCCAAAAAATTTCTCAAACCAACGCTCCAGCCCCATCCCGTTCCAGAGGACGAGATCGGCGGATTGCGCCTTTACGATGTCGAGCGGGGTGGGTTCGTATTCGTGAATTTCGGCACCCGGTTTGGTGATGGATTCGACGATGGCCGCATCGCCCGCGACGTTTTGCGCGATGTCTTGAATGATCGTGAAGGTGGTGACGATGCGTTTTTTTCCGTCTGCTTCCTTTTGGCCCGCTGACGGTTGACAACCTGTGATCGCAGCGAGCCATCCTAGGATAAAAATGGCCGACAAAAGACGTTTAAGCACCCATTTATTCAAAGTTTTGCCTTGCATTATAATTGTAGCCGATAATACATTCTGAAACAGGGTTGTCAAAAGTTTCTTTCTCGGCTTTGTTGGGGGTGTGAATAGCGAGTCCACCGCCCCAGATGTTTCCCAGCAACCGCGCGATGTTTCCGCCGTGGCCGCCCGTCGGCGCACGCGTGAAGAGCATTCGCAGGAGACAGCGCAGGATTATGTGGAGTTGATCGCCGATCTTATCGCCGAAACGGGCGAAGCGCGCGCCATTGATCTGGCGCATCGACTGGGCGTCACCCACGTCACCGTAGGCCGTACGATTCAGCGGCTGCAACGCGATGGCTTCGTGACCGCGCAACCGTATCGGGCGATTTTTTTGACGGAAGCGGGCCAGAAACTCGCCAAGGAATCGCGTCTTCGTCACGAAATCGTCTTCGATTTCTTAAAATCCCTCGGGGTGCCTGAGCCTGTCGCCCAATCCGACGCCGAAGGGATCGAACACCACGTCAGTAAAGAAACTTTGGTCGCGATGAAACAATTTTTAACGAAAAAATCAGGATCGTTTTAGCTGTGAAATCAAAAATTTTCATCGCAGCCGATCATTGCCTTTGCTTTGCTATAAATCAATGTCGAGTCAACTGGGCCAGCTTTTTCGTATTTCCACTTGGGGAGAATCTCACGGGGGCGGAGTTGGCGTGGTCGTGGACGGGTGTCCGCCGCGAGTAGCACTTTCGGAGGCGGACATCCAGATCGATCTCGATCGGCGGCGACCCGGTCAGAGCGAAATCGTGACGCCGCGGGACGAGGCGGACGAATGCCGCATTTTGAGCGGGGTTTTCGAGGGAAAAACGCTCGGCACGCCGATTTCCGTTATGGTCATGAATAAAGACGCGCGTCCTTCGGCTTACACGGAGATGGAAACGGCGTTCCGGCCGTCGCACGCCGATTTCACCTACGAAGAAAAATATGGCATTCGCAACCACCAGGGCGGCGGCCGAGCTTCCGCCCGCGAAACCATTGGCCGAGTGGCAGCGGCGGCGATCGCAAAAAAAATGTTCCGCGCGCTGGTTCCGGGATTGGAGGTGCTGGCTTACGTGAAATCGATTCATCACTTGGAGGCGGAGGTCGACCCGAGCACGGTCACTTTCGAGGAAATCGAGGGGAACATCGTGCGCTGCCCCGACCCGGTCGCAGTGGAAAAAATGATCGCGCTGATCAAGGAAATGCGGACAGCGGGGAATTCGGTCGGCGGCGTGGTCGAATGCGTCGTGCGCGGTTGCCCAACAGGATTGGGTGAACCGGTTTTTGATCGAATGGAAGCCGATCTCGCGAAAGCAATGCTGAGTCTGCCTGCGACCAAAGGATTTGAGATTGGCTCCGGATTTGCCAGCACGCGGATGACCGGCGCGGAGCACAACGATCCGTTTGAAGTTCGCGATGGCCGAGTGCGCACGACGACCAATTTTTCCGGCGGCACTCAGGGCGGCATCTCAAACGGGGAGGACATTTTTTTTCGCATCGCTTTCAAACCAACCGCGACGATCACCCGCTCGCAACAGACGGTGACCAAATCCGGTGAAGCGACCGAACTCGCTGCGCGCGGGCGGCACGATCCGTGTGTGTTGCCCCGGGCTGTGCCGATGGTGGAGGCGATGACTTGGCTCACCCTAGCGGACCACTGGTTGCGCCAGCGAGCGATCGACGCGGTACCTCGTTAGCCCAAAATGATTGCCGCCGAAAACACCTTCGCGGGACTCACCATCCTGCAAATAGCGCTCGCCAGCCTCGGCCTGCTCATCATCACGATGAACGTATGGTCCGGTTGGCAGAACGGCGTCGTGCGCCAAGTGCTACGGGTCGCAGCGATCTTAATCGCCTATCTCGTGGGCTACAAAATCGGCCCGCTCGTGGGACTGATCATTCCCGACATTTCCGTGCTTGGATCGGCGCAGAACGCGATCGTCTCGATTCTGACGGGACTCGCGACCTACCTCATCTTGCGGCTGGTAGTTAACATTCTTTTTCGGAAAACCCGCGAGCAGGAATCGTTTCTCGTGCGGCTGGTTTACGGTGCCGGTGGTGCGTTTATCGGATTGCTTTTCAGCGTGGTTTTCCTTGTTGCTCTGCTTTCCGGCATCCGGCTGTTAGGCACGGTGGCCGATGCCCAGTTCCGCGTCGCGAAGGAACGTCGCACACCGCTCCCCAACGACTCGCGCACTGTGGTCATGAGCCAGTTTTCCAAGGCTCGCGAGGCCGTAACCAATGGCCCGCTCGCCCCTGTCGTCGAAACGATCGACCCAACCCCGGCGGATCTTTACCGGACACTCGATAAGATCGCGACCGTCAGCTCGGATCCGGACGCGATGGGGCGGTTCATGGATTTCCGAGGCACCCGCAAACTAATGGAAGACCCACTATTAAAAGGACTAGCGGACGATCCGGCCATCCAAACGCTGGCGGGTAATAAGAAATACTTCACCTTGATGCAGAATCCGAAGGTGTTCCGCGCTCTGGAAGATGAAAACTTGCGCGGAAAACTCAAATCGTTCGAGCTGATGAAAGCGCTCGACTTTGCCTTGAAGAAGGAGCCCGCCGCTCCTACCTTACCGACTCCTACTCCACCCGAAACACGCGTTTACTAAGCATTTTAACTTTACCATGAAACCCGGATTCATCGTCACCATCGGCTTGGAAGTCCACGTCCAACTCAAGACCCGCAGCAAGATGTTTTGCGCCTGCCCGGTCGAGTTTGGCGCCGAACCTAACACCCACACCTGCCCGGTCTGTCTCGGCATGCCCGGCGCGCTCCCGGTGATGAATCTTGAAGCGCTTAAACTGACCGCTCTCACAGGGTTGATGCTTCATTGCACTGTCCCCGAGGTCTGTAAATTCGACCGCAAGCATTACTTCTATCCGGATATGCCGAAGAACTACCAGATCACGCAATTCGACCAGCCAATCTGCGTTGGCGGTGGCGTGCCCCTGCACGATCTCGCTTATCCGAAAGATCATCAGAAAAAAATTGAGACGTCGGAAAAAATTATCGGCCTCACCCGCATTCATCTCGAGGAGGATGTCGCGAAGAGTTTTCACTTCGACCACAACACCGCGATTGATTTCAACCGCGCCGGTTCGCCGCTGATGGAAATTGTTAGCGAACCCGATATTGCCTCGCCTGAGGAAGCCTTCGCTTATCTAACCTCGCTGCGCCAAGTGCTAGTTTATGGAAACGTTAGCGACGCCGACATGGACAAAGGTCAAATGCGGGTCGATTGCAACATCTCAGTCCGGCCCGAGGGGCAGGCTGATTACAACGCGAAGATCGAGCTGAAAAATCTGAACACGGTCAGCGGAGTCCGCCGTGCGCTCGCTTTTGAGATCGAGCGTCAGATCAAGGCCGTCGAAGGGGGCGTCGTGCTCAAACAAGAAACCCGCCGCTGGGACGATGATTCGGGAGAGACATTTTTGATGCGGGTAAAGGAAACTTCGGCGGACTATCGTTATTTTCCCGATCCGGATTTGTTGCCGGTAAAAACGGAGGCTTTCATGGACGAGGTGAGGACTCGGGTGCCGGAGTTGCCGACGCAAAAGCGCGACCGCTATGTCGCAGATTATGCGGTGAGCGCCTACGACGCCTCCGTCATCGCCAACGACCTCGAACTTTGCACCTATTTCGAGGCTGCAGCGAAAACTGCCCGCAAGCCGAAAGGCATCGCTAATTGGATCATCAACGACCTGCTCAGTGCTCTGAGTGCAGCCAGCCTAACTATCACCCACTCCCCAGTTCGTCCCGAATTACTGGACGAGCTAGTCAATCTAGTGGACGACGGAAAGATCAACGGCAAGCAGGCCAAGGAAGTTTTCGCGGACATGTTCGCCAGCGGAAAGAACGCTGTGTCGATCGTATCCGAAAAAGGGCTCGCCCAGGAAAGTGATAGTGGCGCAATCGAGGCAATCTGCCTTCAGGTCATCGGAGAAAATCCGAAGTCAGTGGAGGATTATCGCGCGGGAAAAATCGCCGCGGTGAATTTCCTCAAGGGCCAAGTCATGAAGGTTAGCAAAGGCAAAGCCAATCCGGCGGTCGTCGGCGAACTGTTAGTCAAACTCCTTGGCTAAACGGACAGGCTTTTAGCGTAGCTCAGTGTGTCGATTTCGCGCACTGTTTTATCCCGGCGGATCGTCTTGATCCGCGGAAACCGCATGGCCAACCCGCTCGCGTGGCGTTTGCTCGGCTGGATCGAATCAAAGGCGATCTCGAGCACGATCTCGGGGTGAACTAGTTTCACGCGTCCCCGCTGGCCCGTTTGGCTCGCTTCAAAGTGCGCGGTTAGTTCCTCGATCTCCGTGTCAGTTAGGCCAGAGTAGGCTTTGCCGATAGTTAGCAACTCATCACTTCCGTCACGGCGAATAGCGAAGGTATAATCGCTCAGCACATGGCTTCGCTTCCCATGACCCTGCTCCACACCGGTAACGACCACGTCGAGCGTGGCGAGTTCCCGTTTCAATTTATACCACGCGCCACCTCGGCGCCCCGGGGTGTAAAAACTGCCCGCGTCTTTCACGATCAAGCCTTCGTTTTTCCGGGCGCGAGCGGCTATAAACGCGGCTTCCATTTCATCGGTCGACCGAACGACCGTCCCTTCGGCCAGTCGGAATTTAGATGGAAAGGTTAGCTCTTTGAGCTTTGCCCGACGTTCCGACAGCGGAGTTTTCAGCAACGAATGGCCGTCCAGATACAAAAGATCGAAAGCCGTAAAAATCACAGGAATGTCTGAGTCGATAAAAAAGTCGTCGTGCTTTTTTCTGCCGAGACGCTTCTGCAGGTCGAAGAACGTGAGCGCCTTCCCCTCCGCGAATGCAATAATTTCACCATCGAGAATCATCGACTGCGAGAAGTTAGCGGCTAACTCGGGGAATTGATTGATGATGGGACGAAGGTCACGAGAAAATATCTCCACCTTCCCTTCGCCAATGTGAATTTGCGCCCGGATGCCATCGTATTTATCCTCGACTAACACACCGTCACTCGCAGCCGGGCCGAATCGTTCCCAGATCGCCTCGGCCGTGGGCTCGGGTGAGGCGAGCATGACTTTCACGGGATGAAAAAGCTGGATGCCTGCTTCGGAGAGGCTCTTTTGTTGCGCCAGTTTGACGACCTGACCGAGATCGCCGGTGAGCATGTTCGCTTCTCGCACTTCTTCCGCGGCAACGGCAAAAGCCTCGGCGATACTTTCCTCGACAAGACCTTCCTTCAGGCCGATGCGAAGATCGCCTGTTAGAATGCGAACAAGATACGCCGCCTGTTGGGCGTTTAGGTTGCAAAGGCGTTCGCGGAGAAGATCCGTTTTTGCAGCGGGACCGCGTGCTTTTTCCAGCGATTCGAAAAACTCGCTCGCGTCTTTCAATGAAAATGTGCCCTGCCCGCTGCGTCCGCTGAGAGCAACTAAGACCGATTTCCCAATGTCTCCGAGGCCGCTCGTTTTGGCGCGGAATTCCGCTTCCGACACGCCAGCGACTAACATCACCGTTCTGCGAATCAAAGCCCAGCCGACTTGCAAAACCCGCGGGTCGCTTTGGGCAAACGTCCGTCCGGTGAGGAAGATCGCGGCGAAACGAGCTTCGTCCTCCGGCAAGCCTCGCAAAAGCTCTCCTAACAGTCTCACTTTCTCTCTTTTCCCAGTGACGGCGGCGATCCGGTCGCAGACACCGGCAAACTCGCTGAACGTTCCCTCGCCGGGGAGGACCGAGACGTCTGCGAGTGCTGCGACGGATAGACCTCCGACCGCGATGGACAGTTCGAGTTGATCCGCCCCGGTGAGTGACCAGGCCTCCACCCCTCTCGCCCGCAGATCCGCCGCGAACTCAGCCGCGAATCCGTGCAGTGTTAGGACTCGCCGGGGCTGGATTAATTCCACATAACGCAGCAAGTCCGGGTAGTCGGCGTGATCCGACAGTGGAAAGACCGCGTCGCATTGGTAACGATGCTCGGCGCCCGGCGTCATCGCCCAACCAGAAAGCATTGCCACGCGACGGTTCTTGATTTTTCGGAGCATGATCGAGCGATTAGCGCTGGGCGGACAGATAAGGATTTTTCCCTGCACATTTTCCGCGTCGTAACGTTCAAACGCCGGAAATCGCCCGATCATTTCGCCGTAAAGCCGTGTCATTTTATAGACTGCTCCGTGCAACATCACGGGCACCCCCAGAGTTTCGAGCGAGGCGAGAATTTCTTGGGCCTTCCCCAGCGAATAACCGAGTAGGACCGGCACCTCGCCATCCTCGATCGTTTCCACGCAGAATTTCCGGAGGTCTGCGAGAATTGATTCCGCAGGCGGAAAGACATACCGCGGCAGCCCAAAGGTCGTCTCCATAATCAGCGTCTCGGCGTGACGCCACTGCACCGGCTCGGCGGATTTACCTTCGCGCAATTTGAAATCGCCCGTGTAAAGCAGCGATCCTGCTTCCGTCTCATAATGAAACTGCGCCGAGCCGTAAATGTGACCCGCCGGCAGCAGGCGGACGGTTCCCCCGCGAAATTGCGCCGGGGTGTCGTATTCCAAAATATGCTCGGTCCGTTCCCCGGAGAGGCGGGCCCTCATCAGCCGTGCGGTGTTCGCCGAGAGAATAACCTCGCGATGGCGCCCGATGTGATCCGCGTGCGCATGCGAGACGAAAGCCAGCTCCTCGGTCCGTTGCGGGTCGAGCCAGAGATCGTGCGCCGGCAGGTGCACGCCGTTGTGATAGTGGACTTCGATCATTTCCGCACTGTCCTATTCTACGCACGCCGACGGAGACCGGGAGAGAGAATTTCAAGTTGTCACCGCCTGTTGAACCCGCTTTCATTTGGGGAAATGATTCGGATCGCCCTTCTCCTTGTGCTCGGCTTGCTGGTGAGTTGCGCCACGCCGCAACCGCGCCCAGTCTCGCTTCCGAAGGTCAATGTCCTTCCCCTCGCGTTGAGCGACGCCTTTGCATTCCGCAAAGCCGTTACCTTCCTGAACAGCGAAAAACGCCTGCGAACGAGCAACGAAATGCTCAACGCCCGCCTCCGCAAGATCAACTACGGCGCGATCGATAACGTCGATATCAACGCTCGGCGCGGAAATTATTTCACCTTTTACTGGAAGGCCTATCGCGACGCCGATCTCACTCTCCGCCTCGAATACCGCACCGAAAAGCTCAACGACTATGTGCAGGCCCGGGAGATCAATTATTCCGCTGCGAAAGGCTCGCACCAGACAGATTTTGCCGTGATCGGCGACGATTACTCGGACGACGGACGCATCACTGCCTGGCGCGCTGTGTTGATCGAAAACGGAACGATCGTCGCGCTTACGCAGTCGTTCCTCTGGAATTAGTCGGACGTCAGCCCGGTTTCGGCGTTGGTCGCAGCCTGTCGCCCGCTGGTAGAACCCCATTCCTCCCTCGACTATCAATTTGACGATTAGGATTTAGGAAAGAATGGATCGTCCATCTCGTCTGACTCGGTTGCCCCTCGACTTCGAGCGCACACTCAACCAATCTCTAACCATCAACCAAAACTAACACCTTATCCGTCTCCGTGTTTTCGAGGCCAGATCAGTGCGCGGCGTGACGCTTAAAATACGACGGGTAAATGGTATAACTACATCACAAACGGCTCGTGATTTTTAGCAGCCGCGCGTTCCTCCGGTTTTAGCGGACACCGCGATGATAGTAGGAGTTTGGTATGCTTAGCTATCGCACTGGAAAGCGGTTCACGTAAACGCAACGGCCCCTCTCCGGGTTGAATCACTGGCAGATTGAGGTCGAAATTCAGCCCATCATACAGAGGAGCGACCAAGCTCTGTGAGCAATCGTTGCCGGATGCTTTCAGAGGCATAGCGTTCGAGGATTTCATGGAAGGTTGGACTGGAGATATCAATCTGATGCATTCGCACCAGATTCACAATGTCATAAAAATCCGTCCCCTCCGCCGCACGATCTTTACTACGAGTAGCGTGAAGTTTAAGTGCAATTAGGTGCAAGACTCCCGCCACCGGCAATACCGTCGTGCCCACTGTTAACATCTGTCTCCCCGCGTTAAGTTTGGCGAAAGTCGGCTCGTCCACAAACATCATATCCAGATTCATTTCTTCGCGGGTTGGCGGATCGTACTGGGCAAAAACCGTGGTCTCGTGGATGAGTTGGTAGCCTTTTTCCGCAAGAAACTTTTTCCATTCGGCACGCTGAGAGTCCCTCGCCAAAAGGTCCACATCCAAAGTAGTACGGGTATAGCCATGAGCATTTACCGCATGACCGCCAATCAGTAGAAAATCCAACCGCTTGGCGTGTGCCGACAATTTAATGAGCTGAAAGATATCTGGCACAAAAGAAGTTTATTTAACCTTGATCAAAAAACATTTGCCGTTCAGTTGCGACCATTACCACAAAAATTGTGCAGATGTTGATAAAGCAGCTTAAACATTACGTCGAATGACTGAATCGCCCATGATCTCGATGAATTTTGGGTTGAGCAACTTATTTTCTGTAAAAGTGATTTAGCTAAAAGGTAAAGGTTGGTTGGTTTTGTTAGTTGGTTGGCGAGGAGGAAAGGGGTCGAGCACACCTGTCCAAAACGAGGAGGAAAGGGGTCGCGAGGCACACCTGTCCAAAATAAGATTTAAAAGGCGCTCCTGAATGGGTTGGAATGGAGGTGATGAAAAACCCAAACTTCACCCACTCAGGAGGCTGGCAATGATTTTGCGTAATGCGAGCCTGTTTAGTCAACTCCTAGGCTTG
>JBBRPA010000007.1:0-76244 GCA_038228695.1 Chthoniobacterales bacterium | reverse complement strand
GTGTTTGCCATAGGCCGCTCCTACGGAGCTAACACGTTCTGTGTTATCGTTGCTATAAATATTCTGCTCCTAACGGAGTCAGGAGCGATGCGCCGTGGTCGTATGGGCGCGATTTTGCCGAAAATTGGCTTTTTCTACTGAGTGAATGGGCTATGTTTCCTGCGCTATGCAAAGCACACCCTTTGGCGGCATTATTCATTCGGACCCGGAAATCATGGGCGGCACTCCGGTGTTTGTGGGCACCCGTGTGCCATTGCAAAACCTGATTGATAGCCTCGAAGAAGGCGATTCGATGGATGATTTTCTGGAAGGCTTTCCCAGCGTGACCCGCGAGCAAGTCGTTGCCGTGCTAGAAGCTAAGTCGCGGTGACGGCAATTCCACGGGCTTGCTTGTTTGCCTGAAAGAAAGTAGCCACTATCCATGACATTCATTGAATCAAAATCCGATGTAATGATGGGTAAGCCAGTCATTGCAGGGACTCGCATCACAGTGGAAAGCGTTCTGGAACGTCTGGGTGCGGGTGAGACTGTGGAGGATATTGTGGTAGAGCATCCGCGGCTGACTCGCCAATCTGTTCTGGCAGCGATGGAATATTGAGTCTAAGATTTGTCTATCAAAGTCATTATGTCAGATCCCGATATTCAAAAACTTGAAACGCAGTTTCCTTCCTTATCTGGAGTGGCCTTTGCGGAGGCTCGTCAGCGGGTTCTCGCCTCCGGCCAAAGTGTTTTACAGTCGGAGAAAGGCGTGATTTTTGAAGTTTTTCCAGATGGACATCGAATTACCGTCAAGACAATCGACCCCCCGAGGCAAGTGGCTGCGGGAAGCGTGATTAAACTTTAGTGAGTGTGACCACGCCACGGCTATGGATGTTTGCCGGGCCAAACGGGTCGGGTAAAAGCACGCTCAAATCCTATCTTCCACAGGAGCTTCTCGGCGTTTATCTAAACGCCGATGACATGGAGGAGGAGATTCGGAAGCAAGGTTTCCTCAACTTGGAATCCTATGGAATCAGAACCACTGCCGGGGAGGTATTGCCGTTTTTCACGAGGTCCTCTTTTTTACAGGCGGCAGGATTTTCAGAGGCGGCGGCGAGTTTGGCTTTTGTGGATGGCAAACTGTTCTTCGAAAGAGTGGAGGCGAATTCTTATTTTGCCTCCGTCGCCGCCGATTTTCTGCGGCAGAGGTTGTTGGAGCAAAGGGTTTCTTTTACGTTTGAAACGGTGATGTCACATGCCAGTAAGGTTGATTTGTTAGCTCAGGCACAGACGATGGGTTACCGAACATATCTCTATTACGTGGCCACCGATGACGAAACGATCAATATTTCGCGCGTCCGTAATCGCGTTAAGTTAGGAGGCCACCCTGTGCCCGAAGATTTAATCGTAAAGCGTTATCACCGCTCGCTGGGTTTACTGCGGGAAGCGATCCGCCATACTAACAGGGCGTATATTTTCGATAATTCGGGAGACAATGAAAGTGGCAAACATACTTGGCTAGCAGAGATAACCGAAGGGGAGGAACTGGTATTCAAGACGGCGACGATTCCAGCGTGGTTTGTCCAGTCTTTACTGAGTGATTAGCCACAGAGAGCACAGAGGACACGGAGAAAAAAGAAGGGTGATTTTTTTAACCTCTGTGACCTCTGTGTTCTCGGTGGCTAAATCGATCCGAAGAGTTCTAGCTGTTTCGGTTTCTTTTCGGGGAGGGGGATTTCGCCGATGATTTTGGGGATGTGGTCGGCGGTGATGAGGAAGGGCAGCGTTTTTTTGAGTGGGACGCGGAGGCGGGTGAGGTCGGCCAGCGTTATTTTATGCCAGCGGCGGATTTGCAGGATGCGGTCCACGTTTCTCACTCCCAAGCCGGGGATGCGGAGGAGGCGTTCACGCGGGGCGCGGTTGATGTCCATGGGGAATTCGGCGCGATTGCGCAGGGCCCAACTGAGTTTCGGGTCGTGCTGGAGGTCGAGGTTAGGAGCGGCCGCGGTGGTGAGTTCGCCGACTTGGAAACCGTAGAAGCGCAGGAGCCAGTCGGCTTGGTAAAGGCGGTGTTCGCGGACGAGGGGTGGCGGGGCGAGGGGGAGGATTTTCGACGGTGAGGGGATGGGGCTGAAGCCGGAGTAATAGACGCGGCGCAGGCGGTAGGTGTTGTAAAGGGTGTCGGCGGTCTGGAGGATGGTGGCGTCGGGGGAGTCGTCGGCGCCGACGAGCATCTGGGTGCTTTGGCCGGTGGCGAAAGAGGGTGGCTTGGGAGTGTTAGGAAGGCGTTTCCGGTCGGCAAAGCGTTCGTCGATTTTCCCGCGAATGTGGCCCATGGCGGCCTGTGTGCGGGCGAGGTTTTTTTCCGGAGCTAGAAGGTCGAGACCTTTCTGCGTGGGGAGTTCGATGTTGATGCTGATGCGGTCGGCGTAACGTCCGGCGAGTTCGATGAGCGCGGGGGAGGCTTCGGGGATGGTCTTGAGGTGGATGTAGCCGCGAAAGTGATGGACCTCGCGGAGTTTGCGGGCGACGTCGATGACGAGTTCCATGGTGTAGTCGGCGCTCTGGATGATGCCGCTGCTGAGGAAGAGGCCTTCGATGTAGTTGCGTTTGTAGAAGTCGAGGGTGAGCTGGACGACTTCGTCGGGCGTAAAGCGGGCGCGTTGCACATCGCTGGAACGGCGGTTAATGCAGTAATGGCAGTCGTAGAGGCAGACGTTGGTGAGGAGGATTTTCAGCAGGGAAATGCAGCGTCCATCGGGGGCGTAGGAGTGGCAGATGCCGGTGCCGCCAGTGGAGCCGACGCCGGTGGAGCCGCGCGAATCCTTTTTCGCCGCGCCGCTACTGGCGCAGGAGGCGTCGTATTTCGCCGCGTCGGCGAGAATGGCGAGTTTGCGAGGGAGTTCCATGAGGCTTCCGAAACGATACGTCTGAACCACAGAGGTGCACCGGAAATATCTGTCGGCGTGGACATTTTTCCAGCGTGCGAGCCCACATTTATTTCCTCTCTTTGTGATTCCCCGCAGGCCGGTTTCAGACTAATGGTGTCCTCGCATGGCAACCGAACGTCAAGGACATCTCGCCCTTATCCTGCACGCGCATCTTCCCTTTGTGCGGCATCCGGAGCATGACGATTTCCTCGAGGAAGATTGGCTCTACGAGGCGATCACCGAAACGTATCTACCGCTGCTGAAAATGCTCCACCGGCTGGAGGCGGATGCGATTCCCTTTCACCTCACGATGTCGCTCACGCCGCCGCTCTGCGCGATGCTCCGCGATCCGCTCCTGCAAACGCGCTATCGGCGTCATCTCGATCGGCTCATCGCACTGGCCGCCAATGAGATCCACCGCACGATCGCTGAGCCGTTGATGCAGTCGGAGGCGAATCGTTATCACTCCCATTTCACCGAGTGCCGTACGCTTTATAATCGGTGGCAGGGCGATTTGGTGGGGCAGTTTGCTGAGTTACAAAATCGGGGCAGGCTGGAGATTATCACCTGCGCGGCGACGCATGGTTTTTTGCCGTTGATGCATTCCCATCCGGAGGCAGTGCGGGCGCAGATTTTGATCGCGCGGGATTCTTACCGGGAATGTTTCGGGCGCGATCCGCGCGGCATCTGGCTACCGGAATGCGGCTACATCCATGGGATCGAGGAGGTTTTGCAAGAAGCGAACATTCGCTGGTTTGTGATCGATTCGCATGGGTTGATGTTTGGCTCGCCCCGGCCGCGCTATGCGATTTACGCGCCGTGCTATACCCCGGCGGGGCCAGCCGTGCTGGCGCGGGACCGTGAGTCGTCACGTCAAGTTTGGAGCGCGGAAGAAGGTTACCCAGGCGATCCGGCGTATCGCGATTTCTACCGCGACATCGGTCACGATCTGCCGCTGGAGTATCTGCGACCGCACCTCCCGCAGGATGGGCGTAGGAAGAACACGGGGATCAAGTATCACCGCATCACGGGCCGGACTTCTAACAAGGATCTTTACCACCGCGATTGGGCCCTCGGCGCGGCGGATGCGCATGCGACGGATTTCCTCCGGGCGAGGGTGGAGCAGTTTGAAAAATTACTAGCGGGAACGAACATCGAGCCGCTGGTGGTGACGCCTTTTGACGCGGAACTTTTCGGTCACTGGTGGCACGAGGGAGTGGAATTTCTCGATCTGTTTCTGCGCAAAGCGGGCTGCGATCAGCGCGTCTTCGAACTGACCACACCGGGTCGTTATCTGGAGGATCATCCGACGCAACAGATGGTGATTCCGTCGGCCTCGAGCTGGGGGCATAAGGGTTACTGGGAAGTCTGGTTGGACGAGAGCAACGCCTGGATTTATCCGCACTTGCACGTGGCGGCGCAGCGGATGACGGAAATGGCGACGACCTATTTCTCGACGGAAGATGCGATGACGATTCGGATGCTGCGTCAGATGGCGCGGGAGTTATTGCTGGCGCAGAGCAGCGACTGGGCGTTCCTGATGAAGACGGGCACGGCGCGGGATTATTCGAAGCGGCGCACGACGGATCACGTGCTGCGGTTCACGCGGCTTTACGAGCAGTTGCAGGCCGGGACGATGGATCTGAATTTCCTAATTTTCTGCGAAGAGCGGGATAATTTGTTTCCGCAACTGGACTGGCGTTATTACGCGAAGCGGAGCTAGCTGCGAAGGAGAAAAATATCGAAGCAAGTGCCCGCGAGCAGAGCGAGGCTGACGAAGGCGTTGGCTTCGAAGAAGGCTTTGTTGATCGAGCTGGGGTCGGGATTTTTTGCGTGGCGATGTTCCACGGCCAGTTGGTAAAGCGTGAAAGCGCAGGCCGCCGTGTAGGCCCAGCCGAGGTGCGCTAGCCAGCCGAAGGCGGCAAACCCGAAGAACGCGACGACATGGAGCGCGCGGGCTAGGCGTAGCGCAGCCGGAATGCCGTAACGCGATGGAAAACTAAACAGTCCCGCCGCCCGGTCGAACTCGGCGTCCATCGTGGAGTAGATGAGGTCGAACCCAAACGTCCAGCAGAGTACTGCCGCGCCGAGCAGATACGGAACGAGCGAGCGCATTTCCCCGGTCACAGCCATCCACGCGCCAATCGGGGCTAGGCAGAGTGCGAGGCCGAGGAAGAAATGGGAGTAGGCAGTAAAGCGTTTCGTAAGGGAGTAAAAAAAGATGACCGCAACCATCAGTGGGCTCAGGGCGAGGCTGAGGCGATTGATACGCGAGGCGGCAAGGAAAAGGACGGTGAGGCTGAGCGCGAGGATGAGCCAACCGATTGGCTTTGCGATGAGAGTGTGGCGTCGGACAGTGCGTGGGTTTTTTTTGTCGATCTCCCAGTCTGCGAGGCGGTTGAAGCACATCGCGGCGGTGCGGGCGGCGACCATGCACAAGAGCACCCAGCCGAGGAGTGGGAGCGGGATTTTTCCGCTTGTGGCAACGAGGAAAGCGATGAGGGCGAAGGGCAGAGCAAAAACGGTATGCGAAAAGCGGACGAATTCGCCAAGGCGGAGAAGAAACGGGGTTCGATGCAGCGCGGTCGAGGTGGACAAGGTGGGTTTCTCTCGCACAGGGCAGGCTATGACACAACCCGCGCCACATCGGGATTTGAATAAATTGCGGAAGCGGTGGTCGAAGAAAGTATGATCCGGATAATTTTCAGCGCATGTTTTTTTCTCTGCATGTTAGTCACCCTGCGAGCCGGGGACCCGCCAACTTGCGAGCAGCTGGCCGTAATGACCGGAAAAAATGCGACGCTCCGCTCAGCCAACGGGTCCGTTCTTTACACTTCCAGCAGCAGCGGCGGGCGGACCACGATTCGGGCCGCAAATGGCTCGATCGCGGCGACGGCGGATAGTTCCGGCAATCGGACAACTTTTCGCTCCAGTAACGGATCGATCGTGAGCACCGCTAGCACGCAGGGGAGCTCCCAGACTTTCCGCAACGCCAATGGTTCAACCGCCTGCACCGCCAGTGGTTCCGATGACCGGGCGACCTTTCGCAATCCCAACGGATCGATTCGCGCTACGACGAGCACAAACGGACGAAGTGTGAGTCTCCGCGAACCCAATGGCGCGACGGCTGGTTCGGCTACTTATCGCTAGGAGAAGGTGCGGAAATCTTGGGCGCCACGGCCCGGGCTTGGGCGCGGGCGTATTGCAAATTATTCCGGGCGAGGACGAAGTCGGGCTTCAGTCGGAGAGCTTCTTCAAGGGCGTCGGCCGCCTCGCTAAACCGGCCCAGTTGATTGAGCGCAGAGCCGATGTTATTCCACGCTGCTGGAAAATTGGAACGGAGCGCAAGCGCCTCGCGGCAGACAGCAATGGAGTCGGTATAACGGCCCATGCGATCGTATTGCAAACTGAGCGCGAGCAGCGAGTCGGGTGTCGGCGGATGCGCGGTGGCAGACGCGCGGCCTTTCGGTAAAAGATCCCGCGCCATGGCATCGTCGGGACTGAGCGCGAGGGCTTTTTCCAAAAAAGTAACCGCTTCTGCGGAGCGATTTTTTTCCATCAGAAAGCGGCCGTAAAAGGTGTAACTTTCCGGATTCGCCGGGGCGAGTTGCAAAGCGGTTACGAAGCGGTCTTCGGCCTCGTTGATCCGTCCAGTCGCGGCGTCGAGCACGGCGAGATTGATAAACAAGGTCGGATAGCGCGGTGCGAATTGAAGCGCTCGGAGAAAATAATCGCGCGCCCCGGCGTAATCGCCCCGAGCCATGAGGACATTGCCATAATTCATTAGGCCGCGTCCGTTGCGGGGGCTTTTAATGGTCACATCGCGCCAGAGCGATTCCTCGGTCCGCCAGATTTTATTACGTTGATAGGTGCTAACCCCAGCGGCGGTTAGGATCACGAGGGTCGCAAGAAAAATCCTCCGGCGCGTGACCGGCCCGGGCCATTTTTGCGAGACTAGTGCCACGAGGCCAGCGAGTGAAATCACGAGGCCCGCATACGGGAGAAACGTGCGGTGATCGTTCATCACCTCGGCCAGCGGCAGGAGCGAAGTTGGCAGCAGACCGATGACAAACCAACCGAGTCCGAACCCGATCACGCGTGTCTCCGGCCGCCGACAGAGGGCGACCGTTGTCGCCAGAATCATCGTTAAGAAAATTGCTCCGATCCAAAAGTTCGCCGTCGCCACACTCGCGAACGGCGTCAGATCGTAATCCGCGCTCAGGTCGTACGGGAAAAAAAAGGTCCGAAAATAAACCGCCGCGACATACGGTTGGGTGATGAGATAATCGTGGGTATTGACCCCGCCCGCGACCCACGTGTGGGGCGTCATGATTTGGACAAGCCAGACCGCTGCGCCGCACCAGGCAAACGCTGGGAGCAGTTGGTTAAGATGTTCGCGCCAACCGGCAGGTTTCGGGTTTTTTAGAAAGAGCAGGCTGTAAAAAGCGAAGAGCAGAGCGAAGATGGCGGCGGGTGGTTTGGCCAGCACGGCCATCGCGGCAGGGAGGACAAAAAGCGAAAACTTGCGTGAGCCCGGGACCGTTAGGTAGAGCGCAAAAGACGCAAGGATGCCCAACGTGGAGAGCACGTCGGAGGAGGCGATGATGTAGTTAACCGTGTCCGCGTTAGCTGGATGCAGACCAAAGCCGATCGCGGCGAGGAGAGCGATCGGAGCATTGGGCGCCGCCGGATGGACTGCGTCGAGCAGAGACTTAAGGACGACGACTAGCAGCAGGACGACCGCGACATGGAGGAGGAAAATCGGGAGGTGAAACCAGACCGGGGTTAGGCCGCCGCCGAGCGCGTAGCTGACCGCGAGCAGGGTGGAGACGAGCGGACGGTAAGATTGGTTGCTCGGCAGGGAACTAAAGGTCGTCGCATCGCGAAAAAAGCGCGGGATATTGGCGAGGTCACGGATGGCGAGGTTGTTTTCGATCGTATGCGAATCGTCGAAATGGAAAGCATTTTGGAAATGGTTGGCATACGCCGCCAGCAGCACGAGCACAACGAGAAGGACGATCGCCGGAGAGAGGATGGGTTTTGTATTTGGCAGCGAAGTCACGTTTGGGAAATCACAAACAGCCCAAAACTGGAGGCGGGGAGGGGAATCGAACCCCTGAATAGGGCTTTTGCAGAGCCCTGCCTTACCACTTGGCTACCCCGCCGGATAGGAAAAAGTAGCGCATACGGGACTCGAACCCGTCCACCAGCCTTGAGAGGGCTGTGACCTAACCGACTAGTCGAATGCGCCGTTTTGGTGGAAAAGATAATAAACCGGAAACGCCCGATGACAAGCGGGTTGTTGCGTCCCCGAAATTACTTATAAATCGGCGTTCCGGTGGTATTGGCTAGTTCGCGGAAGCGGGCGATGAGCTTTTTCGTGATCGGGCCAGGGGTGCCGTCTCCAATCGTGCGAGCGTCGAGTTTGATGACCGGAATGACTTCCGCTGCCGTGCCAGTGAGGAAGATTTCGTCGGCGGTGTAGAGGTCGTAACGGGTGATTTGGGGTTCGGACACTGGGATCTCAAATTCGCCACAGATGTCGATCGCGGCTTGCCGCGTGATGCCGCAAAGAGCGCCCGCGCTGGCCGACGGGGTGATGATTTTACCGTTCTTGATCGCAAAAATGTTATCCCCGGTGCACTCGGCGACGTAGCCCTGCTCGTTGAGCATCAGGCCCTCGCCTGCGCCGGCGTTGTTGGCCTCGATTTTGGCGAGGATGTTGTTGAGGTAATTGAGCGATTTGACGGTCGGCGGCAAAGCAGCAGGCCCGATGCGGCGCGTGCCGGTGGTCACGACGATCAGGCCCTTCTCGTAGGCCTCGGCGGGGTATAGGCTGATGGCGGCGGCGATGATAAAGACGGTGGCTTTCGGGCAAAGGCTCGGGCTGAGGCCGAGGCTGCCGACGCCACGCGTGACGACGAGGCGGATGTAGCCTTCGTGGAGGTTGTTCTGGCGGATGGTTTCCAGGGTATTTTCGATCATCTCCGCTTTGGTGCAGGGGATGGTGAGCATGATCGCAGCGCCGGAATCCCAGAGGCGGTCGATGTGTTCGTCGAGGCGGAAGACGCGGTCGTTGTAAAAGCGGATGCCCTCGAAAATGCCGTCACCGTAAAGGAGGCCGTGGTCGAAGACGGAGATTTTGGCGTTTTCCTGATCGAGGAATTGGCCGTCGAGATAGATTTTCATGGATTTGCGGTGCTAGTTTTTCAAAATTCCGTCGGCGACCTCCAGTTTGCGATCGCCACGGGCGGCGAGGCGGGCGTCATGGGTGACGACGACTAATGTTTTCGCCCGTTCGCGGACAAGGGCAAGGAGTAAATCCATGATTCCGCCGCCGGTCGTGCTATCGAGGTTGCCGGTCGGTTCGTCGGCGAAGAGAATGCCGGGGTCGTTGATGAGGGCGCGGGCGATGGCGACGCGCTGTTGTTCGCCGCCAGAAAGCTCGGTGGGTAAATGGTGGTGTCGATCGGCGAGACCGACGGTTTCGAGCAGGGAGAGGGCGCGATCCCGGGCGTTGGTGCCGCGGATCATGGCTGGGACGAGGACGTTTTCCAACGCGGTCAGTTCGGGGAGCAAAAAATAACTCTGAAAAACGAAACCCATCTGCTGGTTGCGCAGGCGGGCGAGGGCGTTTTCGCTCCCGGTGTAAAGCGGGGTGCCGTCGAGCGTGACGGTGCCAGCCTCGGGTCGCTCCAGACCAGCGAGGGTGTAGAGAAGAGTGGTCTTTCCGGCGCCGGACGCGCCAACCAGAAAGACCGACTCGCCCCGGCTGATTTCGAGGGTGATTCCGCGTAAAACGTCGATCTTGCGCGGACCGATCTTAAACGAGCGGCGCAGATTTTCAGCGACAAGGTGGGCGGACATGGGCAGAAAACCTAGCCGCAGCCGGGAAGAAGGGCACGGAGAATTTTTCTGGCGGGACTTGCAAATGGGCGGTTTGAAATTATCCTGAAAACCTACTGCCGCGTGGTGTAACGGTAACACAGAGCCCTTTGGAGGCTTTATTCATGGTTCGAATCCATGCGCGGTAATTTTTCCAAGAACGAGCGAGCAAACAGGCGGCCTTGAAATTCGACCGAATTGCATCCTGTTACCAAACGATCGAGAGGGTCTCTTCGGGTTCCCAGATGCAGCGGGGCCGCGTCGCCTTTGCGGATCGGGTGCGGGAAGCACGGCGGGTCTTAATCGTTGGCGAGGGAACCGGCCGATTTATCGCAGCATGTGCGACCGCCCTGCCTCACGCGCAGATTACGGTGATCGACGAATCCACCAAGATGCTTCGACGCGCCAGATATGCGTGGAAATCTGTCGGCGGCGATCCGGCGCGGGTGGAGTGGATCTGCGCAGATTTTCTGGATTGGAAACCGACCGGGACCGTCTTTGATCTCATTGTCACGCATTTTTTCCTAGACTGTTTCCCGCCGGAAAAAATGCGGCAGATCATCAAAAAAATCACCTTGCTAGAGTCGCCCGACGCACGCTGGTTGCTGGCGGAATTTTGCCTGCCCTCCGGCGGAATCGAACGCTGGCGGGCGCAGCTGCGCCTGGGGACGGCCTACCGATTGTTCCGCTGGCTGGCGGATGTCGAGGCCCAAGAACTAACACCGCCCGGCCCCTTGCTCCGCGAATCTGGCCACCAACTGCTAGAAAGGACGCACTTCGATCGGGGCATGATCCAGTCCGACCTGTGG
Source organism: Chthoniobacterales bacterium (assembly GCA_038228695.1). GTDB lineage: Bacteria > Verrucomicrobiota > Verrucomicrobiia > Chthoniobacterales > DASVRZ01 > DASVRZ01. The sequence goes on along the minus strand of JBBRPA010000007.1, from coordinate 65,641 downwards.
CAGCGGGTTATTAGCCAATGAGCAATTTTCGCGTATAAAATGCCTCAGCCATTTCCACTCCTGCCTCAATGCCGCGAATCCGCATCAGCGCGCGAAAAGTCTCCGGAGTGAACCAACGTTTGCTGCGTTGAGTTCCGAAATACTCCATCAAAAAATCCACCTTGGCGGCGACCTGCTCTGATGTCAGCGCGGTGAACGCGGTGGGATGTCCGAGATCGCCGTCGTATTTTGGAATCTCGTATTCCAAGATCGTGTGATCGCGCCACGTGTTCCAAGTGAGTTCGCAAATCGTGCGGTGATCTTGGTGCCGGTCGTCGCGGGTATGGGTGAAAATTAAATCCGGCGTGGTGTCGGTCTTGATTTTTTCAAACGTCTCCTTCACCTCGATTCCGGACCAGGGAAGAAATCCATCGCGGAACGAAAAAATCCGCACATCGCGCAAAACCTGTTTCCCCAAAAAGGCGTCGGCGCTCGCTCGGGCCTCGGCGGCTCGTTGTTCGTTGGAGCAAAAAACAACCCAAACGAAGAGCGCGTCGGGATACTTTTCCACAAGCTGGAGGACGGTGCCGCCGCAGCCAATCTCGATATCGTCCGAGTGCGCACCGAGGAGAAGAATCTGCCGCGGCTTTTTGGAAAATTGCAGGGAAAGCATGGCGCTTATTTTTGCCAGACGGCCCAAGGCATATGGCCGCGCATGTAGAGATCGTCGAACTGCTGTTTCTCCTTGAAGGTGTCCATGCACGCCCAGAAACCGGTGTGCTGATAAGTGTGGAGCTGGCTCTCCTCAATGAGACGCTGGAAAGGTTCGTTGACCAGCTCATCGCCGTCTTTGATGTATTGAAATATCTCCCGTTTGAAAACGAAGAACCCGCCGTTCACCCACAACCCGGCATTCCCCATTTCCTCGATGCTGGTGACCTTTCCATCCGGCCCGCATTCCACGACGTGGAAGGTTTGTTTCGGACGAATACTAACAAAGCTCGCCACCTTTCCGCCCGCGTGGAAATCACTAATCATTTTCGGGAGTGGAACATCCGCGAGGCCGTCAGCGTAGTTCGCTAGAAAGGCGTCTTCACCATCGAGGTATTTTTCGACGGCCTTCAATCGCATGCCAATGTTAGAGTTCAGGCCAGTGTCCACGAAGCTGATCGTCCAGTCTTGCATTTCGTTGTTCAGCAAAGTGACCTCGCGGCGTCCGCTCGCTAGGGTGAAATCGTTGGCGAGCTTTTCGTTGTAATTTAGGAAGAAATCCTTGATCACATCACCTTTGTAACCGAGGCAGAGAACAAAATCGCGATGCCCGTGGTGGGCGTAGTATTTCATCAGATGCAGCAAGATCGGCCGATCGCCAATTTGCACGAGTGGCTTGGGCAACGCCTCCGATGCCTCGCGCATGCGCATGCCCATTCCTCCGCAAAACAGCACGACTTTCATATTGTTAGTCTAGGACTGTCGCCTCCGGGATGGGAACCACAAATTTACCGCCCCACTCCCGGATGTAAGCGAGCTGGCCGGTGATTTCTTTGGTGAGATTCCAGGGAAGGATAAAAACGTAGTCTGGTTTCGTCTCGGCGATTTTCTCGACCGGATAAACCGGGATGCGGCTCCCTGGCAATAGCTTGCCCTGTTTGTAGGTGTTGCGATCAACCGTGTAGTCGAGGTAATCGGTGCGGATGCCGCAATAGTTCAGGAGAGTGTTTCCTTTTCCGGGGGCACCGTAGCCAACGATGGTTTTGCCCTGCGATTTGAGTTCGATGAGTTTGGTGAGGATCGAGTTTTTTGTGCATTTCACGCGTTCGCCGAAGTCGCTGTAGGCGCTCATCGACTCGAATCCGGCCGCCGTTTCGTCGGCGCGGACTTTGAGTAGGCCGGCGCCGATCTCGGGTTTAGTCGCGGCGTGACGAGCAAAGATTCGCACCGAGCCTCCATGAATTTTCAATTCCTCGACATCGAACACGGTCAGGCCATGCGCGGCAAAAATTCTCTCCACCGCGAGCAGCGAAAGATAGGAGAAATGCTCGTGATAAATCGTGTCGAACTGGTTGCCTTCGATTAGTCGCAGCAAGTGAGGAAATTCCATCGTGATCGTTCCGTTTTCTGCGAGGAGAATGCGCATGCCCTCGACGAAGTCATTGATGTCAGGCACGTGGGCAAGCACGTTGTTTCCTAACAAAAGGCTGGCCGGGCCGCGCTCTTGCAAAAACGCGGAGGCGGTCTTCACCCCCAAAAATTCGTGAACCACGGGAATGCCTTTTTCGCGTGCGACTGCGCCAACGTTTTTTGCCGGCTCGATGCCAGTGACGGGAATGCCGAGTGGTAGAAAGTGTTGCAGCAAGTAGCCGTCGTTGCTGGCGATTTCGACAACGAGATTTTGCGATGTGAGCGCCAATCGCTCGACCATCGTTTCCACGTATTTTTTCGCGTGCGCGACGAGGCTGTCGGAGTAGCTGGAGAAATAGGCGTATTCGGTGAAAATTTCCGACGGGCTGACAAACTCATCGAGCTGGACCAGTTTGCATTGTTCGCAGACAAAAACGGTCAATGGATAGAAGGCCTCGGGCTTCGCTGCGTCTTCCAACGGAATAATGTTTTGGCAAAGTGGCGACAGCCCTAGATCGACAAAATTAGTCGTGAGCGGCGCCTGACAAAAACGGCATTTGGAAATTCCCATGGTTAGCTCCAGCGGATTGAAATCAAGGATTCGGACATTGAACTCACTATAAGTGCAGAAATTATGCCAGCGCCGCGGATTTAACCGAGGAATTTACCGGGGTTGAGGACCCCTTGGGGATCGAGCGCTTTCTTCAACGCATGGTGCAACGCGTCGGTGTTTTCGCTCACTGCCTGCGGCCACCAAGGTTTTTTGGCGAGGCCAACGCCGTGCTCTCCGGTGATCACTCCACCCCAGTCGAGCACTTGACGGAACAACTCGTCGAGGGCTGTTTCGGCCCGCTCGCGAACTTCCGGTTTCTCGTAATCGGGGCACATAATGTTTACGTGGATGTTCCCATCGCCCGCGTGGCCGAAGCAGGCGACCGGGAAACCGTATTTCTCCTGTAACCGCTGGCCAAAAGCAAAAACGTCCACTAACCGTCCGCGCGGCACGACGATGTCTTCGTTCAGTTTAATCAAGCCGGTTGCCCGGAGGGAAAACGAAAACCCGCGGCGCAAATCCCAGAGCTTCTCACATTCCTCCTCGCCCATCGCCGTCTGGACGGAAAGCGCCCCCGCCTTCTCCAAAATCTGGCGTAACGACTCGGATTCCCCGGCGACCGAGCCTGGCTGTCCATCAAGATCGATCAGCAAATGTGCCTGCCCATCGGGAACGAGGCCGCGCCCGAGATGTTTGCGCGCCGCTTCCAGCGTGAAGGCATCCGCCACCTCGAGCGCACAGGGTAAAAATCCCGCATGAAAGACCGCCTGCACCGCCGCCGCTGCCGCCGGAGCTGTGGCAAAACTAGCCGACAACGAAGCCCGCGCCGGGGGCAACGGCAGCAAACGCAGCGTCGCCTCGGTGACCACTCCGAGCATTCCCTCGGAGCCAGTGAAAAGTCCGACCAGATCGAAGCCCGTTTTGTTTTTGTGGGTCCGCCCGCCGCAGCGAACGACCTCGCCCGTGGGCAAAACGACCTCCAGCCCGAGCAGATAGGAACGCGTCACTCCATATTTCAAGCAGCGCGGCCCGCCCGCATTCGTCGCAATATTTCCGCCAATCGAGCAATCTTTCAGGCTCGCTGGATCGGGCGGATAATACAAACCTTGCGCCCGCACCGCCGCCTGTAGTTCGCCGGTGATCACCCCCGGTTCGACCACTGCCACGCCGTCGTCGAAATGGATTTCGCGAATGCGATTCATCCGCGCCAGCGAGAGCACGATCCCTTTTTTTACCGGCACGCAACCGCCCACGTAACCGTAACCCGCCCCTCGCGGCGTCACTGGCACATGATTTTCCGATGCGAAACGTAGGACCGCTGAGACATCCGCCGTTTCCTCCGCAAAAACCACCACCTCCGGCACCGTCGCGGCAAACCATTTGTCCCCGGCGTGTTCCGTCAGCACCGCCGGATCGGTGGAGACTTTCTCAGGTCCCAGAAATTCCAGCAAACGCGCGGCGCAATCGATCATCCCCAGTCTCTACATGGGAATCCGCTGCGCGCAAAGTCCGCAGATACCCGAAAGGAGTTGTCGTCACTAACAATGGCGATGATTCCACAAAACGGTGAACGCATTTTTTAATTTGCGGTAGGAACCACCGCGCGGATAGTCCTGCATGAGTCAGGGATCCGCCGGAAACGTTATTGCCGCTTTGTGCAGTTTTTTCATTCCGGGTCTTGGGCAGTTGCTGCAAGGGCGGTTGCTGGCTGCGATTATTCAGTTCGTTCTGGCGGGACTACTCTGGATCGTCCTGATGGGATGGCTCGTGCATCTCTGGTCCATCCTCGATGCGGCGCGCTGGAAACCCTGATTTACTTTACTGGAGAATCGGGCCAGATTGCTTTGAGCAGTTCCGCTAACCGCCAGCCTGCCTTGACGAGTTGGACCTCGACGATGTCCCGGGACCGAACGTCGTAACCAGCCAGAAGGGTGACTTTCCACTCAAAATGCTCGTCGCGTTTGTCGTCTTTGGGCACGACGAAAGGCGGTCCGAGTTCGATCCCGTCGTAACATTGCCGGGCGAGACCAAGGGTTTCCGTGGCCCACGTCACCGGCCAGTCGGAGACAGATCCGACTGTGCTCCAATCCGTCTGGGGTGGATGTTGAGCGAGCAGAAAAGCAGTAAAGTCCTCCGTGCCGGCACGGTCGCGGGCAAGTTTGACCGTCGCCGTGTCCCAATACCCGTGCAGCGAGGTCCGGGTGGTCCGCCGCAGGTCGTTCGCTCCCGCGTCCGCCTGACCCTGGCCGCCTTCGTTGGGATTGACAAATTTCCCGTCGGTCGAGATGTAACTACAGCCGACATGGAGCGGTTGGTGGAGGTCGCCGACAAAATGTGCGAGCAGCATGAGGGCGGTGCGGTGGTTGATTTTTAGCGGGTTCTCTCGATCGTCCGCGGGATTCTGCAAGACAGCGATACAGGTCTGGATGGAATGGATCAGGTCGTGGTCGTTGGTTCCGACGAGACCCGCCCGGTAGGCCGTTTCCTGAAACGGAACATCGCAATAATGGTAGCCGTGATGACCGGGGTTATCGGTGACAAACGTCTTCATCTCCGCGGAGAGATACTTTTCATCGAGCTTGGCGCGGTCGGCCCAAGTGGCGGCGCGGGCCAAGTCCTCATTTGGATAAAGCAGTTTGGCGACCTCGCTCTCGGCGCGAGTGCCAGCGAGATACTGCGTGGCGATGCGGCCGATCGCCTCATGCCCGGCCGCCCCGTAGCCGAGAAGATTGGAGAGATTCCCCAAAAAGAGGGTGGCGAGGGCGCAAAGTCGAAACATCATGTTGGGGACAACCTTTAATCGCCCAGAAAGTTGCGACGGGAAAACGCCATTCCCAGATAATTCGTAATTCCGTTGCACCGGGAACGGTGAATAATTCGGGCATCTGCGGATTGGAGTTTCATCGCATGGATTCGTGGGTAAGCTGCCCGTTGATGAGTTGGACCGACCACATTTTTAAATTTCGCGAACCGAACGAAGCGTCGGTGAAACCATTTCTCGATCACCTGGAGGACTTGCGCTGGACCTCTATTAAAATGGGCGTGACCCTTTTCCTATCCATGGCGCTGGCCTTTTGCTTCCGTAACAGCCTCGTCAATATCATCCAGCATCCGCTCGCAGCGGTGAATCCGAATTTCATCTCGACGCTCCGGGCACGGGGACCGATGGATTCGATCACGATCTCGTTTTCCCTCGCCTTCTATGCGGGCATCGTCTTGGCGTTTCCTTTCCTGCTCTATTTCCTCGCGCAATTCATTTTGCCGGCGCTCACGTTGGCAGAGAAAAAATATGTCCTGCCGGTTGTCTTCATCGGTCTCGGACTTTTTTTGACCGGCGTTTTTTCGTGTTACTACTGGCTGCTGCCAACGACGTTGGCTTATGCCTTGAAGGATCAGTCCGATCTGAGCTGGACCTCAAACTGGGATGTGCAGTCGTATTTTTCCTTCACCACGCAGTTTGTGATCTCTTTTGGGCTGGCATTTGAGCTGCCGCTCGTCGTCCTGTTTCTAGTTAAGATCGGCATCCTAAATTACGACATGCTCAAGAAAACCCGGATGATAGCCTTTGTCGTTATCTTCATGTTAGCGGCCGTTATTACGCCGACGACCGATCCTTTCACGCTCTGCGCGATGGCCTTCCCGATGTATTTCCTCTATGAGATTTGCATTTTCCTCGCGAAATATGTGGAGAAGAAAAATGATCCGCAACTATCCTTGGAGTTGCCTCCGGAATAAAATTTAGCGGCTTCCGGTAAACTGCGGATGCGCCTCCAGTCGGCGCAGGTCGTCGTCGGAGATCGGGCCTTTCGGATCGCCGCCGAGAGGTCGGGCGCTAGTGGATTTGCGGACACGATCCAGCCACTTTTCATCGAGCGGATTTTCGAGCAAGGTCGGATCAGTTGCGGCAACGGTGGTCTGATCTTTTTCACCGGTAGCTCCGCCGATGCCGACGTGGAAGCCGGCTAATAGCAGCGTGACGCGCACTGCAGTTGAGCGGCTGTAGCTGGTTAGCACCGTTGGCGAAGTGAGTCGCTCGCGGAGTCGTAAAAAATGCGCGAGCGACCACATCTCCGGATTTTTAACCGGGGAATACGGATCGTAAATGATCCCGTCTGGCACGGCCGCTGCGGGTAATTTCGTAAAGTCACCCAGCCAGAAATCCCATTGGAGATGACCGCCGTTGGGAAAAGTGATCTGGGTATTTCCTGCGCCGGCCACTGCGGCGAGGGCGTCCATCCACGGTAGAGGATATTCCAGGCGCGCCGCATGGAGGAGGGCGAACTGCAACGGCTCGAGGGTGCGGTCGAAACTGGTTAGGTTGCAGCGAAATGGGAACGGGAGCGAAGCGAGTTTCTCGAGCAACGCTACGGCGTTGGCGGCAGCGCCAAGGCCCACATCCCAGATTGTGAATTCGTGTTGGTTGCGCAGGCGGCTGTCGAGTTGAAGCGGGCCGATGTGGATCGCTCCCGCCTCCGCCATGGGACCGACCACCGGGTGAAACGTCTCGCCCGTGTCGAGATCGCGAAGAGTGTGCAGACCGCCCGGTAGGCTTACCAATTCGAACATCTGCTCAGAGCCACTTCTTCCGTTTGAAAATAATCACCATGGTGATCGCGATAACCAAGCTGATTCCGACGAAGATCGGATAGCCATATTTCTGGTGCAGCTCGGGCATGTTCCACGAGCTGGCCTCATGATCAAAATTCATCCCGTAGATACCCGCGAGAAAGGTTAGCGGCATGAAAACAGAGGACAACACCGTGAGCACTCGCATGACGTCGTTGGTCCGCTGGCTGACGGCCGAGAGGTAGATGTCCATGATCGACGAGGTGAGCTCCCGGTAGTTTTCCACAATGTCCATGATCTGGATGGAGTGATCGTAGCAGTCGCGCAAGAACGGCCGGGTTTCGTTTTTGACCACGCCGGTTTCATCACGCTGGAGCGCGCTAAGAATTTCGCGTTGCGGCCAAGCGCCGCGCCGCAGGTGGACGAGCGTGCGCTTGCATTCGTGGAGCCGTTTGACGAACTCCTGGGTGGGATGTTCGAGAACTTCGTCCTCCATGGATTCGAGCAGGTCGCCGATCGATTCGAGCACGGGAAAGTAGTGATCGACCACTGCGTCGATTAGCGCGTAGGCGAGATAGTCACTGCCCGATTTGCGCAGATTTCCCATCGCGCGCGAGAGCCGCACTCGCACCGGGTTAAACACGTCGCCGCGCGTTTCCTGAATCGTGATGACGAAATTTTTTCCCACGAAAAGACTCATCTGTTCAAAAATAAGTTCCGCGTCTTTATCGCGGTAAACCATCTGCAGAACGATGAAGTAATGATCGTCGTATTCCTCGCATTTGGGGCGTTGGCCAGTGTGCAAAACATCCTCGAGCGCGAGTGGGTGGAGGCCGTAATGCTGCCCAAGTTTTTTCAGCATTTCCACGTCGCCAAGGCCGTCAATGTTCACCCAGGTGATCCGGTCGTTATCGCGCGAGGGGAAGCATCGCTCAATGTCGCCGATCTCGACGTCCTCGTAGGTGTTGTGGTCGTATTCGATGTGCCGAATGATTGGTTTTTCAGTGCTCGTGGAAACGAGCGTGGCGGGTGCGGTGCCGGGTGCGTGTTGGTTGAATTTAAACATAATCAATAGGTTTCAATCCGGCCTCGATCTCGCTGCGGCGGGCCTCGAGAAAAGGTGGCAGCGCGAGTTTTTCGCCGAGCGATTCGAGCGGTTCATCGGCCGTGAATCCCGGCTCATCGGTGGCGAGCTCAAAGAGAACACCGTTCGGTTCGCGGAAATAAAGACTGCGGAAATAGAAGCGATCCACCGGGCCGCTGTTGGCAATTTGAAATTCGTTCAGGCGCTCCGTCCACGCTTGGTAGTCGGCTTGGGTAGTCCGGAAGGCGACGTGATGCACGCCGCCCGCGCCATGTCGGGTTGGTTCAAGATGAGGCTCGTTCGCAACGTGAAGTTCCGCCGCCGCACCGCCGGGTCCCATTTCAAAAACGGTCACCCGGCTTTTTTCCCCGAGCAGGTATTCGCGGGCGGTTCGCATTTGCATCAGCCCGAGCAGGGTAGCCGCAGTTCGTTCCAATCGTGGGACGCTGATCATGATCGGACCGAGTCCACGGATTTGGTGTTGCTCGGGAACGGGGCTTTTGGTCCAAGGATGTGCAGCCGCGGTTCCACCGTCGTCCACTAGGCTGAGTCGCTGCCCTTCCGGATCCTCGAAATCGATGGTTAGCCGTCCATCTCGCTCGACCACTCCGCTGTGCGACACCTTGGCGTCAGCGAGATGTTTCTCCCACCAAGCGAGCGACGTTTCACCCGCTACCCGCAGGCAGGTGCGAATCACGCTGCTCGTGCCTCGCCGTTCCCGAGTCGTGGGCCAGTCGAAAAACGTCAGGTCGCTGCCCGGTGACGCGAGTTCGTCGGCATAAAACAAATGGTAGGCCGATACATCATCCTGGTTCACCGTTTTTTTGACGAGGCGCAGACCGAGCACACGGGTGTAGAAACGGTGGTTTCCGCTCGCGTCTGCGGTCACCGCGGTGAGGTGGTGGATGCCGTGGAGTTGCATAATGGTTAGTGCGCCGGAAAACGGATGGTTAGCCACGCTTTCGCGGCCGCAATATCCGCCGAGTGTAGCTCGTGTCCCCCGGTGGTCCAATGCAAACTAACCTCCGCGCCGACTTGGCTGAGAAGCGCGGCGAGGCGTTGAGGATTTTCGGGCGGAATGATCGGGTCGCGTTCGCCCGCTGCGATGAAGACCGGAGTGTGCGGAAGGCGTGGGAGTTCGGCGGGTTGTAGCGGGACCATGGCTCGGAGCAAAACGGCCCCAGCGAGAATCTCTGGGCGGAGGAGGAGCAGGGCGCCCGCGATGTTCGCGCCGTTGGAGTAACCGAGAGCGACGAGCGGACGTCCGTCGAGCCCGTATTCCGGAATGGCCCACGCGACAAATTCAGCCAGTTCGTGCGTTCGGAAAATGAGATCCTCCTCATCGAAAACGCCCTCGGCGAGGCGGCGAAAAAAACGCGGCATGCCCCGCTCGAGAATTTTTCCGCGCGGGCTGAGGAGGGAAGCGCCGGGCAGGAGCGCGGCACCCATTTCCAGTAGATCGTCTTCCGTTCCTCCGGTTCCATGGAGCAGAAGAAGCACTGGCCGATCGGCCTCGCCCGCGACGAAGCGATGAAGGAAAGGATCGGACATTTACGCATGTTGTTCCGATCCGTTTCGGGAATCAACTGCTCTCGTAAAAAATGCGGAAAACGCTTTTCCTGAGCGGTTGCGGAGTTGCATAAATTCGCCGGCGCTCCGACAATCCGGTGACATGAGCATAGCGACCAAGACAGGAGACACCGGCACCACGGCACTGATGTATGGCCGCAGAGTTTCAAAAGTAGATGCGAGGGTGGAAGCCTATGGGACGGTCGATGAACTCAACGCCGCGCTGGGCACGGTGCGGGCGACGGTTGCTGACGAATTTATCACGGGGCCGGTTTTTGCGATTCAAAAGGAACTCGTCGTTTTGATGGGTGAGTTGGCCGTGGCGGAATCGGATCGCGAGCGTTACGTCGGCGATGGTTTTAAATTGGTGACGGTCCCGATGGTCGATGCGGTCACGACATTGATCGATGACCTAGAGAAAAATCATCAGGTTAGTTTCAAGCATTGGGCCACGCCGGGATTTAATCCGGCTTCGGCGGCGCTCGATGTGGCACGGACGATTTGTCGTCGGGCTGAGCGGCGAGTGATCGAGCTGCGCGAAGCGGGCGAGGTGGTCAATCCGGAGATTGTGCGTTATCTCAATCGGCTCTCGGATCTCTGCTGGCTCTATGCCCGTTTCGTGGAGACTCGGGCCGAGCCGAACGCCTAGGCGCTGCGTCGCAGAATCGCCCCCGACACCATGGCGTTGTAGCCGATGGCGGAAATGCCCGCTCGCTGTTGCGAACCGCTCCGTAGCAGGTGGGTCGCAAGCACCGTCTGCTGCAATGTACTTGCGCCAACGGATTCGCCCAGTGCGGCCTTGATGTTAGATCGCTCCGCTTGCGGCCAGACGGAGTCGAGCGCGGCGAGTTCGGCGTCGTCAAAGGCGGTGCCGTTGGCCCCCGTGAAAACCATTTCGGGAGGAGTTCCCAGATCGTGGAGAACGGTCTGCAACGCGGTCCCGGCCTCGCGATTCTTGAAAAAAGGAAGCCCGCGGTGCACTGCCTCGATCTCGATCGAACCAGTTCGCGAGACCACCACGGCGGCTGCGCCCTCGGAAAAAATCGTGCCCCGGTTTCCTGGTCCGCCGAACGGCCGGGTGACATCCGATCGGACAAAAAAACGGCTGCGCCGGAACGCCTCGCAGAGAATCCACTCCGATTCTTCGCAAGCAACGACCACGCAATGTTCTAGTTCGCCCGTGGCTACCAGATCAACCGCCATGGCAAGCGCGGAAAGCCCGACCACCGAGTCGCCAACGAGCGTATAGCTAATTCCGTCGAGACCGAGCAATGCAGCGAGATGGCTGGCGGGGGCGTTGTAAACCGTCTCGGGAAATAGCAAGGGGCTAGCCGTCGCGGCGCCGCTGGTAACGACGTCGCTGTAAAAACGCGTGGTGTAACGGACGCCACCGCTGCTCACGCCGAAAACTATGCCAATGCCCTCCTGACCCGGCTCGATGCCGGCGTCGCGCAGGGCGTTCATTCCGGCGATGGCGGCGAAGTGTGAGATCTCGCTCGAGCGCCGCAGACGCGGATGCCGTTCGTAGTCCCGGGCCGCATCGCGCGGAACGGTGAGGCACGGGAAATCGTGGTCGGCCAGCGGTGAGGTTAGCAGTGATACGGACGCCCTTTCGCCGGCCTTGATTTTTTCCCAGGTCACAGCCACATCCGCGCCGAGAGGAGAGACGAGTCCGATGCCAGAAATGGTGACGCGATCCATGTTAGTTGCGTTGGAGGACGATCGCGGCGTTCGTGCCGCCGAAGCCAAAGGAATTAGAAAGGACGCGCCGGATCGGAGCAGGGCGCGCGGAGTTGGCCACTAGGTCGAAGGTGTTCTGCGGATCGGGTTCGACCAGGTTGATGTTAGGTGGAAGGAATCCGTGTTGCAGGGCTAAGAGAGAGAATGCCGCCTCGATCGCACCGGCCGCGCCGAGCGAATGACCCATCATGGATTTCGTCGAACTGACGGCGACCTTGCCAAAGATTTCAGAGATGGCGATGCCTTCGGTGGCGTCGTTGAACTGGGTCGCGGTGCCGTGGGCGTTGATGTAGTCAATGTCGCCCGGGGAAATCCGTGCGGAGGCGAGAGCGCGCTGCATGGCGAGCTTCGGGCCGATACCGCTGGGGTGCGGTTGGGTGAGGTTGTAGGTGTCGGTCGAGACGCCGTAGCCGGTGATTTCGCCAAGGATTTGCGCGCCGCGTTGTTCGGCGCTTTCCCAGTTTTCCAGCGAAAGAACGGCTGCACCTTCGCCGAGAACGAGCCCGGAACGTTGCGCGTCGAAGGGCCGGATTTTTTCCGCAGTGGACGCTTGGAGTGCATCGAATCCGACGAAGACTAATTCGCTGAGCGCGTCGTAGCCGCCGCAAAGGACGGCCTGGCAACGGCCAGAGCGGATAAGGGAAAACGCATGTCCGATGGCATTAGTTCCCGTCGCGCAGGCGTTGGCGATGATCTGGATCGGCATGGAAAGTTGGGTGGCGGAAAGTGCGTCGAGGACCGGTTTCTGGGGTGTGTAATTGACCACGGCGCTGGCGAGTCCGGTGCTTTTCCGACGGTCGCGCAGAGCGCGGTAGAAAGATTCCCCGAACGACATTCCCCCGCTGGTGGTGCCAATAATGCAGAGCTCAGGTTTTGCCGTTCCGAGCCCGGTGACCGCTTCGGCCATGGCAGCAATAAGCAGGTGAGAAGCGGGGTGCAGACGGCGTCGCCGCCGGATATCGCCGGAAATAAAGCCGGCGTCCACGTGGCCGGCGGTTTTGCATTTCGTCTGGCTGACGTCGAACGCAGTCACTTCGCGAACCGCATCCCGGCCTTCGCGCAACGCCTCCAAATTTGCATTCATGCCGATGCCGAGCGGACTGACCACGCCACACCCAGTCACTGCGACGCGTCGATGTTTAGATGGATCGGAAACCATTTCTACGATTTTACGGTGCTCTACGTCTCAGATGTCAATCACGGCGCTTTGCCGCTGTTCCTTCTCGTAGCGCAAAATTTGTCGCGCGTTTTGAAAGCTCCGCCACGATTGCGAAATCAGGAAAAGAGAGATTAATCCGAGCCACCAATTTCCCGATGAAAAACCCCATATCACCGCGCCGGCACCGAGAACTAAACCAAGTCCGCCGGCCACAATCACACTACGAGCATAGCCAGTGAAAAACCAAAGGATGGATTGGAAGATCTGTCCTCCGTCGAGGGGATAAATGGGCAGAAGATTGAAGAACAGCAGGATCAGGTTGATCTGCCAGACGGAGGCGAGAAAATACTCCGCGTCTCCTCCGGCCGGGGTAAGACCAGACAGGGCAGTAACGAAGCGCAGGCCGTAAAGCACTGGGACGAGCGCGACGTTGACCAGCGGCCCCGCCGCGATGCTCCACAAAAACGCCCCGGGACGGTGGGGCGGTTGCACAAAGGCGATACCGCCAAACGGCCAGAGAACAATCCGATCCGATTGTCCGCCAACCGAGCGGCAGGCCAGTGAATGCCCGAACTCGTGCAGAAGCACGATGGCAAAAAGCGTGACGTATTCGCCGAGCATCCAGGCTGGGTTCTGGTAGTTTTCGCGTCCCGATTCAAAGCGATAATAGGCAACAAGAAACCAGCTCCAATGCAGGGAAACTTGAATTCCAAATGCGCTAAACAATCGAAAGGATCCCTGTCTGGACGGAAGCATGCAGAAAGTTATCGCACGCCCTTCCGAAAGGGCACGGAGAAAAGTGCCGCTGATCTGCAGTCGCATCCGAGTTGAATGTTTTCTGCTTGGCGCACAGACCGTTTTGCGAGCCTAATGACGCGATGATCTTCCTCCTTGCCACCTATCTCGATAACCTGAAAACAAATCTTCAAGGCGAACTGACCCTTTGGAGTCTAATCGGTTACACAGGGAATTTAACCTTCGCGAGTCGTTTCCTGGTCCAGTGGTATGTGTCAGAAAAGCTCAAGCAAAGCGTCATTCCGGTGCAGTTTTGGTATTTGAGCATCGTGGGCAGCATTCTCTCGCTCGCTTACGCCATTCATGTTGGAAAAATGCCGATCATCATCGGGTTCGCTTTTCCCACGATTGTTTATGTGCGCAATCTCATGCTGATTGCGTCTGGCAAAAAAAAATATCCCACCAATGGCGGTGACAAAGCGGCCTGACAGTCGGGATCTGGCCAACTCTGGAGGAGCGGCTTCGGTATGAACGGGATTCTGTTCTGGAAATCCGCCGTCATCGGTTTTTGTATTGCGGCACCGGTTGGCCCCTGCGGGTTACTCTGCATCAGCCGTTCGTTGCGGGGCGGTTTTCGGACGGGTGTGGCCACCGGTTTGGGGGTGACAATGGCAGACGCGTTTTATGCGGCGATCGCTATTTTTGGGGTCTCGGCGCTGAGTTCACTTTTGCAGCAATGGGCCTATCCACTGCGCGTTTTCGGGGCATTGTTTTTGATGGGGCTGGGATTGAAGATCGCATTTTCGAAAGCCAGCGTTTCAGAGTTCCGGCCGACTGCGGCACACAGCGATTTCGTTTCCTCGTTTCTGGTCACGCTGGCCAATCCGCTAACGATATTTTCCTTCATCGCGATTTTTGCCGGCATGGGGTTGACGAGTGGCCGTAGTCTGGTTGTCCTGGGCGTTGCCTTCGGCTCACTCAGTTGGTGGGTGTTTTTATCTTGGCTGTCGGCATTTTTTGGAAAACGCCTGCATCCCGAGTGGATCGGCAATGCGACCCGCTTGGCCGGTTGGATTATTGTGCTTCTTGGGGGCGCTGCGTTCCTCACCGCTGGCTGGAATCCGCCGTCGTAATCAAGGCCGAAAACGGCGAGTCGGCCGGATCAATTTACGCTAATGTTGCTGGGTGATTCCCGATTTTGATACTTGTTATCGCGCTCTCCAAGCCCGCGCCGCGCGCTTTGACGGATTGTTTTTCGTCGGAGTTTCAACGACGGGGATTTACTGCCGCCCGGTTTTCCCGGCTCGTAAGGCGAAGGCTGCTTCCGGCACTCTTTTTGCAGTCGCCGCTGCCGCCGAAGAGGCCGGCTTTCGTCCCTGCCTTCGCTGTCGTCCCGAACTCGCTCCGTCGGAATCTTTCGCGTGCCAGTTTGGCAAAAAAATCTCCACCCCGACTCCTTGTCTTGACCAGATCAACGCCCTCGCCGAAAAATGGCGGCTTTGGCGCGCCTATGCCACCCTGTACCTCTGGCAATCACTCACATGAAAACAATCCACCACCACTGCCTCATTCCATCACCGATCGGTCTGCTTACCCTCGTAGCCTCGGCGCAAGGACTAACCGGCATTTTCATGGACACCCACCCCAATCCCATCCCCGCAGACAGCGTCGCCGATGACTCCCGTTTCAGAGAAGCTCGCTCCCAGCTTGCTGCCTATTTTGCGGGCGGTCTGAAAAAATTTGATCTCCCGCTGGATCCAAAAGGGACGCCATTCCAACTCAGCGTTTGGCGCGCCTTGCTGGAAATCCCTTTCGGTGAAACCATCAGCTACGGAGAGCAAGCGCGGCGGATTGGCCGTCCGAAAGCCGTTCGTGCGGTCGGCTTAGCAAATGGAGCTAATCCGCTTTCGATTGTCATTCCGTGCCACCGTGTCATCGGTAAAAACGGCTCCCTAACCGGTTACGGCGGCGGGCTGGAACGGAAACGTTTTCTCCTCGGGCTGGAGTCGGCTCTCAATCGAGAAACCTAACAAACTCCTCCAAAGAAGCGCGCTCGGTTTGCAGCGCATTGACTGGCGCGGACTCATCAGCAAAACCCAGCGACATGCCGCAGACGAGGGTTTCGTTTTCCCCGGCACCGATGTGCGGAAGAATGATGGAGTGAAATTCGTTGAAGGCGGCCTGCGGGCAGGTATCGAGGCCCTCCGCGCGGGCGGCGAGCATCAGGCTCTGAATGAACATCCCGTAATCCAGCCAGCTTCCCTGCTCCATCACGCGGTCGATCGTGAACATGAGTCCAACCGGCGCGCCAAAAAATTCAAAGTTGCGGTTCCATTGCTCGCGCATCCGCTCGACGTCGCGCCGCCCGATGCCGAGGAGGCCATACATGTCGTAGCCGATTTTGCGCCGACGTTCGATGTAGGGCGTGCCCCATTGCTTGGGATAATAGGCATACGGCTCGGAATACTTCGTTTCACGCTCGGGATCAGCGGTGGCCGCTAGCAGCTTGGCAGTAAGGCTAGACAGCGTCGGCCCGGTGAGAACAGCGACGCGCCACGGTTGGGTGTTTGTTCCCGAGGGCGCACGGCTGGCATGCTTTAAAACAGATTCAATCGTCTCGCGCGGCACCAGTTTTGGCAAAAACGCCCGCACCGAACGGCGGGAAAGAAAAAGTTGCGAGGTCGTCATGGATAATTGAAAAACTAAGCGTCGCTAGGGTTGGGGGGTTGGCAACTCAAAAAAACGGCCACTCGAGGAGTTGGCGCGGAGTATGTGGTAACGAGAAAAAGCCGCTCTCCGTCGAGTTCAATTCAACTAAAGAATTAATTTATCATAAATAGTTGCACTATTTTCTCCATTTGATGTTTTAATAGAAGACGCAAAAAGTAATTTTGTATCTAACATTGAAAACGAACTATCTCCAAAAAGCGCTACGCGTGTGGACCCAAGCTGACCATTCTCAGTCTGAATTCGCACGGACCACCGGAATCGAACAATCAATCTGCTCCCGCATTTTTGCAGGAACTCGCGGATTCACCAAAGTCCAACGACTCGCGGTTTACAATGGATTCCAGAAAATTGATCTCCAACAGGCCATGATTTTTCTCAAGGCCGATCTCGAGGATCAGACGCCGGAAAATGTTCGTAAATATCTTCGCTTCAGCTACGAAATCCCTGCCAGCCGCAAGGAAAAATCCTCCTCCAAAGGCAATCGTGTCTCGGAAGCGAAAAAGACCCTTATCTCCCGGCTTGAGGCTGGCGATCCGGCGGCTCTGTCCGTCGCTTTGGCCCTGCAGGATTGGAGCGCGAGACCGTAGTCTCGCAGAAGCGTCGGACTATCAGTCGGCCGAAAGGTTGATTCCCCAAGTAATTGGCCCGTCCTGAATGCGCCGTCAGACGTATTCATAGGTCCATGTCTGTGCCTCGCATCGCTTCGGCTGGCCCGTCCGTTAACGCCATCCAGATCCGGAATGTCCGTCAGAATAATCTGAAGGGCATCGATCTTGATCTTCCGCTCAACCAACTGATCGTCGTCACCGGCCCCAGCGGGTCCGGAAAATCGTCGCTCGCCTTCGACACTATTTACGCCGAGGGCCAGCGACGTTACGTCGAGACTTTCTCGCCCTACACCCGGCAGTTTCTCGACCGCATGGACAAGCCGCGGGTCGATGAGATTCTCGGCATCCCTCCGGCGATTGCCATCGAGCAGAAAAATGGTGTCCGCACCACCCGCTCGACGGTTGGCACGATGACGGAGATTAATGACTACCTAAAGTTGCTCTTTCCGAGGCTGGCCCGGGCCTTTTGTCCGATCTGCGCCCGCGAGATCCGACCCGAGACAGCCCAGTCGATCTCGGCGAAGTTGCAAAGGGAAAACGCCGGTCAGACCCTCTTAGTCACATTCGGTATTCCCGTTCCCGCGAAGACGCCGCCAGCCGATTTTTTCCAGTTTCTCAACGCGCAAGGCTACCTGCGCGTCTGGCGCGATGGCCAGATTCACCGGACCGACGAACCGCCGTCGTTAGGCTCATTGCATGGCGTCGTCGATGTGATTCAGGACCGTGTCACTATCGAGGCTTCCTCGGGATCGCGGTTGACGGAGTCGATCGAGACGGCGCTCAATTTCGGGAAGGGAAAGATCACCCTGATCGACCCAGTCACGTCGCATCGAATTCCCGAATCGAAAGGCTGGCACTGTGCGCATTGCGACGAAATTATCCGTCCGCCGACTCCCGGGCTATTCTCGTTTAACAATCCGCTCGGCGCGTGTCCGACTTGCCGGGGGTTTGGTCGCACTATCGGTCTCGATCTGAGCCGGGCGCTCCCGGACAAATCGCTCAGCATCGCCGAGGGCGTGGTTCGGCCGTTCCAAAGCGGACAATCCCGCGAGTGCCAGACCGACCTGATGCGGCACGCCAAACGGAACGACATCGATGTTTACCTACCCTTTGCGGAACTGCCCGCCTCCGATCAGAAGTGGGTTATCGAGGGTGAGGGCGACCTCGATGTTGGCAGCGAAGAACTTTGGCAGAATGATCTTTGGTATGGCGTGAGAGGATTTTTTTCCTGGATGGAGGCCCGCGCTTACAAAATGCATGTGCGTGTTTTTCTCAGCCGATACCGCGCTTACACGGAATGTCCCGATTGCCATGGGGGGCGTTACCAGCCCGCGACGCTGAACTATCACCTCGTTGATCCCGCGGAAAAACGCCACACTCTTCCGCAGCTCAACCGCATTCCGGTGCGCGAACTCGCCGAATTAATCGCGACATTCTCGATTCCGGAAACGGATCGGACCGGAACGATGGTGCGCGGCGAGGTGGTCAACCGCTTACGCTATCTGGATCAAGTCGGGCTCGGTTATCTCGATCTTGATCGTAGCACCCGCACCCTTTCTGGCGGCGAGGTCGAGCGGGTCAATCTAACGACCTGTCTCGGCGCTTCTCTGGTTAACACTCTCTTCGTTATGGACGAGCCGACCGTCGGACTGCATCCCCGCGACGTTAGCCGGCTCATTTCCGTGATGGAGCAACTGCGCGACAAAGGCAACACGCTGCTCGTTGTCGAGCATGAGGAAGCTGTCATTCGCGCCGCTGACTATCTAGTGGACATCGGGCCTGGTCGGGGTAACGAAGGCGGCGAGTTGGTCTTTGCCGGAAAACCGACCGGACTCATCCGGGAAAAAAGATCGCTCACCGGCGACTATCTTTACGGAAAAAAATCCATCGCCATTCCCGCTCGCCGCCGCAAACCGGGCCAATGGCTCACGGTGCAGGGTGCCACCGAGAACAATCTCCGCAACATCGACGTAAAAATTCCGCTCGGCCTGCTTACCTGCGTCACGGGAGTCTCCGGCAGCGGAAAGTCCACTCTCGTCCACACGGTTTTGCATGAGAACCTTCTCCGTTTGAAAGGAGAGCCGACTGGCGAGATTATCGGCCAGTGCAAAGCCATCGCCGGAGCGCATTCCGTTGGGACGGTGGTGATGGTCGATCAGTCGCCGCTCGCTCGCAGCCCGCGTTCAACGCCGGCGGTTTATCTCGGCGTCTTCGATGAGTTGCGGAAGCTATTTGCCGAAAGTCCGGAGGCCCGCGCCGCTGGGTTTACCGCCAGCACCTTCTCTTTCAACAGCGGCACCGGTCGTTGCCAGCGTTGCAACGGCATCGGATTTGAAAAAGTGGAAATGCAGTTTCTCAGCGACCTCTTTATCCGCTGCTCCGAATGCGAGGGGAAACGCTATCAGCCGCACGTCCTCGCGATCACTTGGCACGGCAAATCTATTCACGATGTGCTGGAAATGACCGTCACCGAAGCGCTCACATTCTTCGGTAAGCGCGGTGGAAACAAAAAAATCATCGAACCTTTTCGCACCCTCGAAAGTGTGGGTCTCGGCTATTTGAAACTAGGGCAGCCGGTCAACGTTCTCAGTGGCGGAGAAAGTCAGCGACTGAAACTCGTTGGGCATCTCGTCGAAAAATCTGGGCACAATCAAAATGCCCTTCTGATCTTTGACGAACCAACCACCGGCCTGCACTTCGACGATGTTTCACTGCTCTTAGCTGTCTTTCAAAAACTGGTGGACTCAGGAAATACCCTTATTGTTATTGAGCATAATCTGGAGGTGATCAAATCTGCCGACCACGTCATCGATCTCGGCCCCGAGGCGGGCGCGGAGGGCGGTCTGGTGGTTGCGGAGGGCACGCCGGAGGAGGTCGCGAAAAACCCCGCATCGCACACGGGTCGTCACCTCGCCGCGATGCTTGGCGGCACCCGACTCGCCGAGGATCCCATTCGGAAATCAAAAGTCAAAAATCCCCAATCCAACGGCATCACCATCCATGGAGCTCGGGAGCACAACCTAAAAAATTTCACCCTCACGCTCCCTCGGGAAAAGATGATCACGATCACCGGACTAAGCGGCTCCGGAAAATCTACCCTCGCCTTTGACCTCCTTTTCGCGGAGGGCCAGCGCCGTTTTCTCGATAGCATGTCGCCCTACGCACGGCAGTTTGTCGGGCAGATGGAAAAACCCGACGTGGACCACATCGAGGGGTTGCCCCCCAGCGTCGCGATCGAGCAGCGGATCACCCGGGGTGGCGGGAAATCCACCGTGGCCACCGTGACCGAGGTCTATCATTTCCTTCGGCTGCTCTTTGCGAAACTCGGGACGCAATACTGTCCAAAATGCGACATTCCAGTCGAGGGTCAGACCGTCCAGAAAATCGTCGCTCAGGTGGAAAAACTCGCGGGAAAAAAGAGGACCTGGCTTCTCGCCACGGTGGTCAAGGCGCGCAAAGGTTTCCACACCGACGTTGCCGCCGCCGCTGCGAAGGACGGATTTGAAATGCTGCTCGTCGATGGAAAGTTCCTCTCCTCGGCTAACTTCCAAAAACTCGAACGCTTCAAGGAACACACCATCGATGTCGTCGTGGCGGATCTCGCCAAAGTTGCAAAAAGCGAAATTCGCCCACTGGTCGAGCGTGCGCTGAAAGTTGGTAAACGCACCGCCAAAATTTTGCACGATGGGACCGAAACCATTTTGAGCACCGAGATGACCTGCCCGAAATGTGCGCGGGCGTTTGAGGAACTAGATCCGCGTTTATTCTCCTTTAATTCTCCGCACGGCTGGTGTGCGACCTGCAACGGGTTTGGTGAAATATTTCACGCCTCAGTTAAGGTCGATGACAATGCCTCGGTCCTCGAGCGGGAACTGGCCGAGGAGCGCGCTCACGAATGGATCGAGGCCGGGGAAGCCAAGCCGTGCACGGCTTGCCATGGAGCTCGACTCAATGAGGTCGCTCGTCACGTTCGGGTCAATGATCTAACCATCGACCGATTGGCCCACGGTAGCGTGCGCGATTCCCTGCTAACCATTGGGGAATTGCGCTTTGCCAAAGATCAGCGCGTTATTTCCGACGATATTTTGCCCGAGATCACGCAACGGTTGCGTTTCATGCAAAATGTTGGCCTCAGCTATCTAGCACTGGATCGCTCCGCAAAAACTCTCAGCGGCGGGGAAAGCCAACGCATCCGATTGGCCGCCCAACTTGGCTCCAATCTGCGCGGCGTCCTTTACGTCCTCGATGAGCCCACCATCGGACTCCACCCGCGCGACAATGACGCCTTGCTCGACACCCTCCAAGCCCTCCGGGCAAAGGGAAACACACTCGTCATCGTCGAGCACGACGAGGAAACGATGCGACGGTCCGATGTTATCGTCGATCTTGGTCCTGGGGCCGGGATGAACGGCGGCGAGGTTGTCGCGCAGGGAACTCTCGCCCAGATCAAGACCTGCAAAAATTCTCGGACCGGCCACTATCTCAAACACCCCATGCGCCATCCCCTGCGGGGTGCGCGGCGCCCGATGGAAAAACTCCAGTGGCTTCAGCTCATTGAGGCCGATGTTAACAATCTGAAGGACATCACCGTCCGCTTTCCGATCGGACGCCTGACCGCAATTACGGGGATTTCCGGATCGGGCAAGAGCACCCTGATGCGCTCCGCGCTGAAACCCGCGGTGGAGGCCGCCCTGAGCAAGAAACGCCGAAAAAACGGGGATCATCCCTTGCTCAAAGGCGCGGAGCATCTCGAGGCGGTTTACGAGGTGGATCAGTCTCCCATTGGTAAAACTTCCCGTTCGATTCCCGCGACCTACATTAAAGTTTTCGACGAGATACGCCTGCTTTTTGCATCGCTTCCGATGTCGCGGATGCGCGGTTACACCAACACCCGTTTCTCTTTCAACACCGAGGGTGGACGTTGCGAAGCCTGTGCCGGCCAGGGAGTGATCAAGATGGAAATGAACTTCCTCCCCGCGAGCTACGTGCCGTGTGAGGATTGCGGCGGCACCCGTTACAACGCGCAAACCCGCGAGGTCGAATATAACGGGAAAAACATTGGCGACGTCATGAACATGACCATCGCGGAAGCGGCTGAATTCTTCTCGACTAGTCAGAAAATCCATCGAACGCTACAATTGTTAGTCGATACCGGGTTGGGCTATTTGAAACTCGGGCAGCCCAGTCCGACTCTGAGCGGTGGCGAGGCCCAGCGGCTCAAGCTCGTTTCCGAACTTCGCCTCGGTGCAGCGCGCGATCACACCAACAAGATTCGCAAAATGCGGGTTGCGAAAAGCACGTTGTATTTGCTTGAGGAACCAACGATTGGCCTTCACATGGCCGACGTCGAAATGTTGCTCGGAGTCATTCAACGCCTCGTCGATGTTGGTCACACGGTCATTGTCATTGAACACAATTTGAATGTCATCGCCGAGGCGGATTATGTCGTTGATATCGGCCCGGAAGCCGGCGCGGCGGGCGGTGAAGTCGTTGCCACCGGCACGCCCGAGGAGATTGCCCGTCACAAGACTAGCCGCATCGCTCCGTATTTGCGGAAGACGCTCGCTTGATTTTTTCGCCCCGAAACCGCCGAGTTGATCTAAGCACGCGTCTTCAAAAACTCGATTACCTGGGAGAGGGCTCGCGCCCGGTGGCTGAGCTGATTTTTCGTTTCCACGGGAAGCTGAGCGAAGGTTTCTCCATGTCCCTCTGGAACAAAAAGGGAGTCGTAACCAAAACCTTGCGTGCCTTTTTCCTGATCGATGATGACCCCTTCGACGGCTCCAGAAAAATGAGCAAGAACTTCCCCGCCACAAGCGAGAACCATCACGCAGCGAAACCGTGCGGTTCGCAGGTTCTCGGGAACATCGGATAGGCGCTCCAACAGCAGGGCGCGGTTGTCCGCATCGGAAGCGTTCTTCCCGGCGAAGCGGGCGGAGCGGACTCCCGGTGCGCCGGCCAGTGCGTCCACTTCGAGTCCGGAATCATCGGAAAGAACGAGGCCCCGGTGAATCCGCGCAATACCCAGGGCCTTTAGGGAGGCGTTGCCGAGAAACGAATCCGCCGTCTCCTCGATTTCCGGCCAAGCGTTGCCTGAGTTCAAATCCTCGACGAAGAAACCCGCCCCGATCATTTCCCGGATTTCTTCCGTTTTATGGCGGTTGCGGGTCGCGATTAAAAGTGGTTGCGCTGACATGGGAGGACTTCTTTACTGGATTCCCACCATTTCTTCCATCGCAATCCCATGTCGATTTCCAACGAAAAGCGCAATCCCTTCCCCTACGATCAATTCGAACCCCGTTGGCAGAAATTTTGGGAGGAAAATAAAACCTTCGAAACTCCGAACCCGGGTTCCCCCGACTTCGATCCGGCCAAGCCAAAATACTACGTGCTGGACATGTTTCCCTACCCGAGCGGCGAAGGGTTGCACGTCGGACACCCGGAGGGCTACACCGCTACCGACATCATCGCCCGGCACAAACGGATGCGCGGATTCAACGTGCTCCATCCGATGGGTTGGGATGCATTCGGCCTGCCTGCGGAACAGTATGCGATCAAGACGGGTCAGCATCCGCGGGTGACCACCGAGCGCAACGTCACCCGCTTCAAAGGGCAATTGCAACGGATCGGGTTCAGTTACGACTGGAGTCGCGAGGTTAACACGACCGACCCGGGATATTTCAAATGGACGCAATGGATCTTTCTCCAGCTTTACAACGCGTGGTTTAACCCGGCGACGAACCGGGCGGAGTCCGTGACCACTTATACCGGGAATGATGTTAACAGTGTGCGCCTCGCCTACGTCGCCGAGGTGCCGGTGAACTGGTGCCCCGAGTTGGGGACGGTGCTGGCGAACGAGGAGGTCGTCGATGGCCGGAGTGAGGTGGGCGGGTTTCCAGTGGTTAGAAAACCGATGCGCCAGTGGATGCTGCGGATCACGAGCTATGCCGAACGCCTGATCGATGAACTCGAACCGTTGGACTGGCCGGAGGGAATCAAACTGCTCCAGAAAAACTGGATCGGAAAAAGCGAGGGCGCGATGGTGGGATTCAAGGTCGCGCACAGCGCGTTGCGTTTTGCCGTTTTTACCACGAGACCCGATACGCTGTTTGGCGCGACCTACATCGTCGTTGCACCGGAGCATTCGATCGTGGACGCGATCACTACGGCGGAACAAAAACAGGTCGTGGCGGACTATCGCCAAGCCATCGCCGGCAAGTCCGATCTCGATCGGACGGAACTAGCGAAAGAAAAATCCGGCGTCTTTACTGGAAGCTATGCCACGCATCCGATCACCGAGGAACCCATCCCGATCTGGATCGCCGATTATGTGCTAACCGGATATGGGACAGGCATCATCATGGCAGTGCCGGCACACGATGAGCGCGATTGGGAGTTTGCGAAAAAATTTGCGTTGCCAATCCAGTTCGTAGTCGGTCCGGTGGAGAGCGAGGAGAAATGCTTTGCGGACGTGGGGTTGGCGACTAACTCGCGATTCCTCGATGGACTTCCGACCGCAGACGCCAAAGCAAAAATGATCATTTGGCTGGAGGATCAAGGACTCGGCAAACGGACGATCAACTACAAGCTGCGCGACTGGCTTTTTTCTCGGCAACGTTACTGGGGCGAGCCGTTCCCGATCGTCTGGGAAAACGGTCAGCACCGCCCCGTCGCTGAGTCGGAACTTCCGCTGACGCCGCCGCCCCTAGACGACTTCAAGCCGACTGGCACGGGCGAGCCGCCGCTGGCACGGGCGACCGATTGGATTCGTTATAGTGAAACGGCGACGCGCGAGACGAACACCATGCCGCAGTGGGCTGGCTCCTGCTGGTATTACCTGCGTTATTGCGATCCAGCAAACCGCGAAACATTCATCGGTGGACCGGCAGAAAAATACTGGATGCAAGGGGGAGTCGATTTCTACGTCGGGGGAACGGAGCATGCGGTTCTGCATCTGCTTTACGCCCGGTTCTGGCACAAGGTTCTTTTTGATCTCGGCTATGTTAGCACGCGGGAGCCATTTCAAAAATTGGTCAACCAAGGCATGATTCTTGGGACCGACGGACAAAAAATGTCCAAGAGTCGCGGCAACGTGGTCAACCCCGACGAAATCATTCTCGAGTATGGCGCGGACTCATTGCGACTCTATGAAATGTTCATGGGGCCGCTGGAGCAGGTCAAACCGTGGAGTATGAGTGGAGTCGAGGGAGTGCATCGGTTCCTAGCCCGCGTCTGGCGGTTAGCGATGGAAGAAAACCAGGAGGGTGCCTGGGTGCTTTCATCGTTGCTCGAAGAGATTGAGCTAACTAACCGCCAACGCAAGGTGGTGCATGCCTCGATCAAGAAAGTGACGGAAGACATCGAGGCACTCGCCTTCAACACCGCGATTTCCGCGATGATGGTTTTCACCAACGAATTTACCGGAACCGAAAAGCGTCCGCTCGCTGCGTTGCGCGGTTTGTTAGTTTTGCTCAATCCGTTTGCGCCCCACCTTACCGAGGAATTGTGGGCGCGGCTTGGAGAGCAGTTCGGTGGATTTTCTGGAACCGTCAGTGAGCAAACCTGGCCGGACTGGAACAGCGCTTTCCTGATCGAGGATGAGGTGGAAATTCCGGTGCAGGTGAACGGAAAGGTGCGCGACCGCCTGCTGATCAAGAAAGATTTGCCAGCGGACGAGACGGAAAAATTAGCGTTGGCACTTCCGAAAGTTTTCGAACACACGGAGGGCAAGACCATTCGCAAGGTCGTTGTTATTCCCGGGAAACTCGTCAACGTGGTCGCCAACTAAGCCTCGGCGACGGCTGGCTCAAGGAGCAGCGGGCGTCGGAGAAGGACTGGCCGATGGTATGGGTGCGGTCTGCTCTTTTTGGTAGGCGTCGAGGACGGTCTTTTGCAGGGCGGGCATTCGCTCCTGCCGACTCTTGTCCATTTCTGAGCGAAGCTGCATCTCGAGAGCGCGACGTTCACGTTTGTAAATCTCGCTAAATTTTCTGCGCTGCGTCTCGTCAAGTTTTAGTCCCCCTGAGGCGATAGCCTCGTCAATGGACTGCTTTGCTCTCCGGTTGCGCTCGTCCTCAACATAGCGGAAATACCCTTGCTCATCAGCGCCCTTCTGGGCCCAGCCCCGCATTTTCTCGAACGCCTTTTTCCGCTCGTCTAACGGCATGTTTTCCAGCCGCTTGCGCCACTCCCGGATTTGCCCATCGCGCGGTCCGCGATCTCCCGGTCCACGTTTCTGCTGGTCCGGGCGACCCTCCGGGCGTTCTCCATTCGGAGTTGGCGCAGCGGTGGCAGCAGGCAAATCTGCTTGGGTTGGCTCCGTGGCGCGAAGCAACGCGAGCGGTAAAAGCCCGGTGGCGAGAAATGTTAGTAAGAAACTGAGCCGAGCCATAATTCGTTGTCGTCCACGGAGATATCGAGGTCGCCCAAATCAACCACGTCGTTCACTGGAGCCGAAGCGAGCAGTGCGGACAGATCGTGGGGGTTCTGGGTTGCAAGATCCGCCATGCCGGTTTTCCCGGTTTGAAAACAGACCGCGGCGGCGAGCAAAGCCGTGCCTGCCGTGATACCGCCGAGCATTCTCCACGAGCGGGCCAGCCAGATAAAGGGGCCGTCTCCGAGATTGTCGCCACTCAGGCGAATCCGCCGCAATACGTCGTCGGAAAACCGACCGGGCGCGGCCGGTTCCGGAACCTGCCCGAGCAGATCCCAGAGCGGGCTATCGATGGAGTCGTCATTGGCTGGCATACGAACGATTTAACCGGGGCTCTCGGAAAAAGTCGCGCCCAAAAGTTCCCCAGAATTGCCCGATGACCGTAAAAGGATCGACAGACCGGGCGAAAATTTGGCAATCTCCACCTGATTTTGTCGATGAAACCGATCATTTTCCATTATCACATTTTTAAAAATGCGGGGACATCCTTTAATCACTCCCTGCGCAAGGCGTTTGCGTCGGCCTTTTTGGAATATGACCCTGGCCAGGATGGAGCCGCGTTTTCACCTCGGGAAATCTCTGACTTCATCTCTGCGCATCCGGAGGCCAAAGCGGTATCAAGTCATCAGGCTTGTCTGCCTGTGCCGAAAGTGCCGGATCGATTGGTGCTTACGACGATGTTAATTCGCGATCCGATTGCCCGCATTCGATCGATTTACGCATTTGAAAAAAAACAACCCGGGTCCGGTCTGGGGGCGATCCGGGCGAAGGAGCTCAACTTCAAGGCCTACGTTGAATGGCGACTCCAGGCGACTCCTAACATGCTCTGCAATTATCAAACGCACTACTGCTCGCGCACGCAGGAGACGTTTGATGAAATTCCAGCCGAGGCGGAGTTTCAGCGCGCCTGCGACCAATTGGAGCAGCTTTCCGCGCCGGGAACCGTGGAAAATTACGCCCACTGGCTGGCCTTGGTAAATCACCTCATGGCGCCAGAGTTTCCTGGCGTGGAACTGGCCGTAGCCCGCCGAAACGTCACCCGGGAAAAGCCAGCGGCGAACCCCGCGCAGCTTCGATCCGAATTGATTGGGGAGCTTGGGTCCGAACTCGTCGAACGGCTGGTTGAATCGAACCAGCTTGATATGCGGTTGCACCAATTTGCCGATGCGTTGCTCGACCGGAAACTGGCGCAACAGACGCCGCTTTCGAAATTGCGCGAGCTTTACCAAAATCCACCGCTACCTACTTCGGCGGTTAACCCAACTCCCGTAGTGGCGAAGTCTCCGTTCTTTTCATTCCTAGGCCGACGGATAGGCCGCGGTTGAAGGACAATTTAGTCCAAAATGGCGACAGCAATCCTTCATATCGGAACGGAAAAAACCGGTTCGACCGCGTTGCAATCGTACCTTTGGTCGAACCGCGCTGCGCTGCGATTGCAGGACTATGTGTATCCAGTGGCGGCGGGCGATCGCAACCACCTCAAACTGGCGGCATATTCCCAAGCGGATGATGTGTTCGACGATCTTCGCCTGTCGCTCGGAGTGACGGATGGCGCTGGTCTAAAAACATTTCGCTCCGCGCTCGAGGCCGAACTTGCCGCCGAAGTCGCTAACGCGCCCTCCTCGGTTTTTGTTTTTTCATCTGAGCATTGCCACAGTCGCTTGATCGGGACTACGGACGTGGCGCGGCTGCATGGATTATTGGCCCCTCTGTTCTCCGAAATCCGTGTCGTGGTCTATCTTCGGCGTCAGGACGAACTAGCGGTCAGCCTCTATTCCACGATGCTGAAGGCCGGTGGGACCAGGTTAGAAATCATTCCCGGAGAGGCTTTCGGTGATCCGTATTACGACCATGCGGCGTTGCTCGACCGTTGGGGCGGCACGTTTGGTCGAGACCGCTTGCAGGTCAATATTTTCCAACGATCGGAGTTGGCCGACGGTTCGGTCATCGCAGATTTTTGTAGGAAAAACCAAATCCCAGTTTTCGAGCGGCACGAAGTGCGTGGGAACGAGTCGCTCCAACCGGGCTACCAAGAGTTTTTACGCCAGTTGAATCATTACTTACGTCCGCTCGTGGAGGGCATTCCGCATTCCCTGCGAGGTAACCTCGGAGAGGTTCTTGCGAGGGTCGGTGCTGGTCTAGGACGACTTCCGGCACTGTCTACCGCCCGGGCGTTTTATGATAGTTTCCAATTGTCGAACGAGCGGGTGCGGGCAGAGTTTTTTCCCGCTCGCCCGACACTTTTCACGGAGGATTTTTCGCGCTATCCTGAGACAGAAAGCCTGCCTTCGTTGGACCTCGACGGAGCCCTTGCGATCACCGCGCAAGTGTTGCTGGTCCAACAGGATGAAATCCGGTTGCTGCAGGCGGAGAACGGCTATCTAAGTGGCCGGGTCGATTTGGGCCAAGGGAAACACGAGGGTGCAGAGAGGAAATTCCGGTTCGCGGTGAAGCGTCAACCGGATCACGCGCGGGCTTGGCATTTCCTCGCTCGAACCCTGCTGGAGGGCGGTAGAATTGTCGAGGCCCGAAGCGCAAATGCACAGGCTTTGGAACTCGATCCAGGGAATGAAATGTTTGCTAGGCTCGAAACCAAGCTCGGCAGACTCAAGGATAAGGAAAGTTAGCGAAAAACCGACCGCTACCTCGTGATTTGTCAGAAATAAACTATTGAAAAAGCAGCATTACTGAAAATTCAAAATGAAAGAGGTGTAATTAGGAAGTATTGCAAAACCCTCGCACATTAAGAAAGTATTGTAATCGGAATTTTAGAAAGAAAACATTGAAGGATTCGCAATCTATAGCAGTTCCTCTGGAAGAATTGAGTGCCCTCGATTTTGTAGAATTTCCATATAAACAAATGGCGGTCAGGTTGCCGCCTCCCGTGGAACTTGCAAAAGTCGCCAACCAGCTCACCGACGGCTCACTGACTCGCCTGCAGCACTTTGCGAATGTTGCTGCTAGCCGGGAAAATCAGACTCGGCTGCAAAATCGCGAATTCGTTCCCGCGGGGCATTTCTACTCTGCAATTCCTGACGCCGCGACTCGGGAAAGATTCATTCAAGCTCCCGACGACGACGACGTGTGCGGGATCGACTTACGAGAGGAGCACCAACTGGCTTTGATGCCGCTGTTGGCAAGATTTCACGAGGACTATCCATTTCCAGAAAATAAAACGGACGACTTTCGCTACCATCGGGTGAACGGCATGTATAGCCACGGCGATGGCTATTTCTTGAACGCGATGATCCGTCATTTCAAACCCCGGAGAATCATCGAAATTGGGTCGGGTTTCTCCAGTGCAATGATGCTCGACACCAATCAGGTCTGGTTTGAAAACGCAATGCACTTGTCCTTTATCGAACCGCATTGCGAACGACTAAAATCTCTGCTGCGAGTTGATGACAATCAGGTAAAAATTTATGAACAGCCAGTGCAGGATGTTAGTCTGGATTGCTTTGATTCCTTGGAGGATGGTGATTTTCTTTTTGTGGATTCGACCCACGTCTCCAAACTTTGCAGCGATGTGAATCACATTTTTTTTAATATTTTTCCACGTCTCGCGGACGGGGTCATCATTCATGTGCATGATATTTTCTGGCCCTTTGAATATCCTAAGAAATGGGCAGCGGATCGTCGCTGCTGGAACGAGCTTTATTTACTACGTGCGTTTCTGATGGGGAATTCAAACTACGAAATCACTTGGTTTAATACTCTCATGTCTAAAAAATATGCTGAACTCTATTCTCAGGCATTTCCCGTTTGCCTGCCAAATGCTGGCGCTAACTTTTGGATGAAAAAAAGTGCCGCCGTACATCGATTAGGTATATAGGGCGGTTGCCGCAAACCTCCGTTGACTAAAGGTGGGATTTTTATGGACTAGGCGCTGGTTGGGGCGGAGCGACTGATTTTGAGTCAGGTTTTGTTGGTTTAGTTCTTTTCCACGCCATGGCTTTTTTCTCGATAAAAAACCAAGAGAGCGCTGCGAGTATTAGCGCGGTGGGAAACGAGGCTGCGGCGTTTCGGTATCCTTGCCAACTAGGGAACAGCGCGTGCCACATTTGCTGGCAAGGAAAGGCGTAAATATACATCCCGTAAGAGAGATCACCGATGTCATTCAACCGGGAAAAGGGCAAGCGATAGGCGACAAATAATAGAGCGTAGCAAGTGGTGATTGGGAAGAGAATGTCGTAGGGGGCATGGCCGTAAACGGCAAAGCAACCGGTTAACAGAAAGAGTAAGCCTAGTGGATGGAGTGGGATGTGTCGCGCGTTGAGCAAACACAGGCTACCGGCCAGAAAGTAGGCTACCGGTTGGCGGGCGTTGGGGATGTCCAAAAGGAAGGGAAACGATTTCGGCGAAAACAGTCCGAGGACTAACAGGGCGAGCAAGGTGAGATTTGCAACGGAACGCTTCCGTAGCCCGCCAAGCACACCGATCAATCCAACCATAAGATAACATCGTAATTCCACGGCTAGGGTCCAGAGTGAGCCATTGACGGCTTTGTTCCGATGCGTATCAAAAACACCGGGAAGGCGCCATTCGACTTTCCAGAGAAAGGTTTGCCCAGCAAGGTATTTGAAAGTCCCCTCGTGAGTGAGGTAATCTACCAACCGGAGATTGGTAAAACATGGCCCGATGACAAGAACACAGAAAAGTGCGCACACCCACGCCGCTGGATAAATTCGTTGGACTCGGGCCCAGAGGTAATCGTGGAAATCTCCTTTTCGCAGAAAGCTCTGGGTAATGAACAATCCGCTGATGAAGAAAAAACAGCTCACTGCGAAGCCTCCGATGTATTCGTTGGTTCCGTAAATATTTTCGGTAAGTAATCCCGGTTTTGATTTTGCCGCGAGGGCGAAGCTGTGACCGTAGAGAACCATCACTGCGAGCAGGAAGCGGATGAGGGTGAAATTGTTCCGGCGGTTCGAAAGATGATCGCTCAACCAATCCAGCCTCCAAAAGTTCCAATAGAAAATTCGTCGGAACATCTGCCTAGGAAACTGCTGGGTGCTGGGAGAGATCAGCTTGGAGAACTTTCATTGCCGCCTCTTTTGAAAAATGCTTTGCGACGTATTGGCCGCCGGCATTGCCCATTTTGGATAGGAGCGCTGGGTTATTATAGAGGTCAATGATACCTTGAGCGAAAGCCTCCGGATCATCGCGCACGAGGGAGATTTGTTCGACTCCCGGCAGTCCCTCGGCAGCGATGCTCGTCATGACGATAGGCACATGGTGATGCAAAGCCTCGATGACCTTGCCCTTGACGCCAGCGCCGTAGCGCAGAGGAATGACGGCGAGCCGGGACTCGCGGTAGCGGGTGGCGAGTTTTTCGTCGCTAATCCAGCCGGTGACGATCACCCGTTCGGAGGCGCGATCTTGGATTTGCTCGGTGGGAAAGCTCCCGACGATGACAAAGCGAGCAGCGGGCACGGTCTTGGCGATCTTTGGCCAGCAATGATCGAGAAACCAGAGGACGGCGTCTTCATTGGGCGGATGCGCGAAGCCACCAACGAAAATGAGGTCGCGTCGGTAAGCGAGGTTATCCGCGTAGTTCCAAGTGTTTGGCTCAAGAATATAGAGGGGCAGAGTGCGGGCGTTGGCTTGAGGAAACCGGGTGCGGACGTGCGCGGTCTCCGTATCCGACGGGTAGTAGATGGCGTGTGCCTGGGCCCAGATAGCCGTCTCTAGTTGGGTTTCGGTCTCCGCTTTCTCGCGGTGCGCCGGGTCATGGCTAAGTTCAAAACGCCGCTGGTTGCGGACAGAGCCGAGGTCGTGTCCGTAGTAGAGGATTTTTGTGTTCGGCATCTGCCGGAAGGTGTCGAGATAGCGCCCGGTGATATGGCTGCGATTGGAAAAAATGAATGGGAAATGTTCCTGATGTTCGACTAGCCAAGAGCGGAGATGCTCTTCGTACCAACTGCCTCGGAGAACCTCGACGCCCGAGCGCTCGAGACGGCTAGTGTGCGGTTCTGGTGCCTGAAAATCAGCCGGAATGAACTTCACCCGGAAGCCCATTTCCTGAAACATCCTAATGTAATGAGATGTGCTGCGGGAGCCCGCATCGTGATCCGGCGTGGGCACATAATGATCCAGCACGAGTATGATCGGACCTCGTCCGCGATCCGGCGCGGTGAACGGGTTGGTGCCGGGATCGAAGTGGTCTCGATCCAGAACGTCCTTCCATTTTTCAGCGAATTTCGCCGCGTTAACGACTTGGAATTGCTTGACGCCCGAGGATTCGTCCGTGCCATTGGATTTGCCCTCGAAATGGATAATCTCGGAGGCGGGCTGGTAGTAAATTTTTTTGCCGGCAGCGCGAACTTTGAAGGCGAGGTCGGTGTCCTCGTAATAAGCCGGGACGAATCGGGTGTCGAAATAATCCACTTCGCGCAGAAGTTCGGTGGGCAAAATAATGCACGCGCCGGAACAGTAATCGGTCTCGCGGAGAAACCGATACTCGGGTTTTGCGGGATCGTCGTTTCGCCCGTAATTCCTGCCCGAGCCGTCGCGCCAGACAATCCCTCCGGCCTCCTGCAAGCTGCCATCGGGATAGAGCAATTTGGAGCCAACGAGTCCGGCATCGGGGTGGGTCTGGAACGTCTGAACGAGGGAATCCAGCCAGCCCGGCAGAACCTTCACGTCGTTGTTTAGAAACAGCGTGTAGCGGCCGCGGGCGGCCCGAGCGCCTTTGTTGCAACTTTCGAGAAAGCCGAGGTTTTTCTCGTTGCGGATGATTTGAATGCCCTCAATGGCGGCGAGTCGTTGGTAGTTGGTGTCGTTGGAGGCATCGTCCACGACAATGACTTCGAAAGGCGTTTTTTCCTTCACGACCGAGAGCGAGCGGAGGCAACTGGAGGTGTAGGCGATCTGGTTGTGAACGGGAATGATGACGCTAACGACGGGATCGACGCCGCGGCTGAAATCGCGTAGGCCAATTTTTTGCTCATCGTCTTGTTTGCCCAAGACGGAGGGATCGAAGCCAGCCACGCCGTAGATTCTGGAAAATTCTCCGCTTTGAAAAAACTCGTCGTGCTCGATCTCGATAAGCAGCTTCCGGAGCGTGTTTTCGGCCTCGATCGCGCTGGTGCGATTTTCGCCGGCTTTGCGAACACGAATTTCCGCGTCGTCTTTCAGGCGCGAGAGCGAAACGGGAAGCGGCTTGAGCGTGCTCGTCTCGTAACGGCTTCGCCAGTGTTTGTAATAGCGCCGGGCCTTCCGCGCGGAAGAACTCAGCGGAATCGTGCCGAGCATCGCGTCGAGCCAGTCCATCAAGCGGATGATGGTCTTTTCTTTTTTAATCAACCGATCCTTCATTTGCTGGATCTGAAATATCTCGTCGTATTTTTCAGTTTTTTTGCGGGAGGTTGGGCGCAAAATTGGAGCGAGCATGTTCAACGTGTCACTGGCTTCGGCGGCGCGGACTTGGATCTTGTTGAACCGCTCAGTGAGGTCGTTCTCAAGTCGCCGAACCATGGTGGCGAGGAGTAAAAGCCGACTGTCCGCTGAGTCGATGACGTCTTTGTTGGGATCGTCCATCGCCGCAGTTTTGCCGCTGCCGTTTTCCACCCCGGCAGTGGAAGCCTTGACGTCACCGTTGCGATGGAGCGCAGCGAGAATCTGAGAAGT
Source organism: Chthoniobacterales bacterium (assembly GCA_038228695.1). Classification (GTDB taxonomy): domain Bacteria; phylum Verrucomicrobiota; class Verrucomicrobiia; order Chthoniobacterales; family DASVRZ01; genus DASVRZ01. The sequence goes on along the minus strand of JBBRPA010000007.1, from coordinate 31,735 downwards.
TTTCTCTTGCTCGGCGAGGAGCGCATTTTGCAGATGTTGATTCTCCGATTCCAGAGTTTGCAGCTTCTCGATCTGGCTGTGGGCGAGTTCGAAAGGAAGGAATTCACGGAGCGTCTGGTTTATTTCCTCCGGGTCGATTACTACATCGCGATCGCCCGCGAAATCGGGTTGAAGCATTTCCCAGACGGCCTGTTGCGCTGGGGACAGACGCGTCGGCGACTCCATTCCGTTACTGGATTGCTTGGCCCGATAGAGCTTGGGATCGATGAAGGAAACGATCTCCTGATCGAGCGGACGACGGGGCAGATGGACACCGTATTTTTCGAGGTCGTCGGCCAATTGTGCCGTCGCTGCGACCGGGTCGGAAATGAGTTTGGCGTGACTGACGAAAATCCGTTTGCCCCCACGGGTGGCGTTCAGCAAATCAGCGGAGTAGCGATGCCAGAGAGCCAGCCCGGCAGCGAGCGGAATCCGGTCCCGGCGCTCGAGAGACAGGGCGATTTCCAGCGGGTCGCGACAGGGAATGACATAAACCGGCATCTCCAAAACGGGCTGCCAGAGTGGGAGCGTGAGCGAAAGCCGGGGATCCTTGATGAACCAAGGACGCTGCGTCTCCATGCGCAGGACAATCTCCGAGATCCGACGCTGAAAATCGCGTTGGAGCGCCTCTGGAATATGACGGGGTTGGAAGGAGACGACGTTCCGCCATGTAGCCCCTTGAGTGGCGAGGAGGAGGTCGTTGACCTTTACGACGTCATTCCGTTCCCAGGAGCCCTTGGGAAGATCGCTTTCAGGCAAAGGACCGGAGTCCTCGGTGCCGAAATAGAGACCCATCAGATTCAGCAACCGGGCGACCATCGAGGTCCCAGAACGGTGCATTCCCGCAACGATTACTTGCATAGGAGGACACGGTTCATTTCAGGCATCATTCGCCACAGTCAGGCACAGCGTCAATGGGATTTTCGGCGGCTTTCCAAGCTGGATTTGCACCGGTTAAAACGCAACTAATCCGATGACTTCTCGGGGGCGGCGTAACGAAATTCATGGTGCATGATTTTTCCCCCGGCCGACGCGGTCCAGACCCCTCCGGCCAAGGCAAGACTCCCGGCCAGAAACGTCCCGACCAGCCAGAGCGGGGCGGTTTTTGGCCAACGCCGCGGCACGAATAATCCTCCGGCAGCCGCCCCGGCGGTGACCCAATAGAGCCACTCGACCCGATCGGCCCGCGAGCCGTGTTCATGCAGCCAATGGCGGCCCGCATCGTCCATCAGGCTCTCGACTTGGTCTTCCGCTTTTTCGCCGTATTCGATCACCGGAATAATGCTCAGAGCCATGAGCAGCACCACGATGTAACCTGCAAATCTTGTCGCCTGACTTTTTTGGAAAAACGCCACGACCAACACCAGTAACCCCGTCATCAACCCGATGATCGGCAGGTGGTTCAAAATGACATGCACATACTCGGCCTGCTGCAGACCCGTTATAATTTCGTCCATCTGACGATCTTACCACAGGAAGCCCTACCCGACGAGGCTCCAGGCGTATTTCGCGTAAGGCTCGGGAATAACAAACTGCCGCCCCGCGACTTGCGCGTTGAGTAGAGTGGTCAGCCAGGCGCGCGAGGTGGTAAAAGCCCCCGTTGGTGCGGAAATGGAAACCACGCCCGCTTGGTCGGCGATCGCGTAGTTGCGGAGCACGACTTCGACTGGCGCGGACTCGCCTTCGAGAAGCAATCCGAGCTCAATTTGGCGAATTTGAGTATCAATTTTGAGTTGCGTGATGCGCCCGTAACCCTCCAACCGGCTGCCCAGAAATTTCCGAACGCCGGCTGCGAGGGCGGTATCCTTAAGCGAGTTCAGCCAATGTCCCATAGGGTTACTTATGGGCTGAATGGACAAAAAAGCCAAGCTCCCCGCTAAACACCGCGCTGAATTCTTCCAAAAAGCGCCCCGATTTCAGAGGAAAAAAGCGCTCGATTGCTTCGGCTGGCTTGCGAGTTGCTCTTAGAGAGGTGCTGCAACGGTTGTCTTTCCCGCAAATGGAAGGGCAGCCGGGGCGGCGAAGCCTATTCCGGCCCCAATGAGCACCCTACTTTTCGTCGATGATGACCTCGCCTTTCTCGAGTCGATCCAGCGCGTCTTCAAGTCGTGGAGTGCCGGGACGCCGTTGAAGATCGAGACGGCTCATAGTGTGGGCGACGCGATCATGATTCTCCAAGAAACGCCGGTAACGGTGGTCGTGATCGATATCCGTATGCCCGTGGTGGACGGCTTGCAGTTCCTCCGCCTGTTGAACCGAAAGCATCCCAACGTGCAAAAAGCCATCCTCACCGGGTATGCCGAGGAGGATTACCGGACAGCCTGCCTCGCGCACGGGGCGGCCTTGTTTCTCGAAAAACCGCGCAATTCGGAGGAAATGCGGAGCGTTTACGCGGCCTTGGTGCAACTTTTGGAGTTCCCACAAACCCGAGGATTCAGCGGCATCATCCAGCAGGCCAGCCTCGCCGACATGCTCCAAATGCTCTGTACGGGGGGCAATTCGCTCGTTTTGCAGGTGAAATCGCGGGAAGGCTTTGCCGATATTTTCATTCGCGAGGGCTCGGTCATCCACGCCACCATCGGCAATGCCGAGGGTTACGATGCGTTTTACCAAGTCATGACCCTCCGGGGCGGTGAGTTTCAGACCCGACCCTTCTCGGAGCCGCCGAAATGCACCATTACCAACTCGTGGGAGTTCCTTCTGATGGAATCCGCCCGGTTGCTCGACGAGAGCGGCGTTCTTGACGAAGAGGAACTGCTGCCCGCGGATGTCTCGTCTATTCCTATTCCGAAAACCCCGCGCATCGATATTGGCAGTCTGCCCGTGGTCCCAAGCTATGCTTTTCCCCCGCGCGAACCCGAGCTCATTGATCGCCCTGTTTCCCTTCCCGCGGCCGTGTCGGTCGCTGTTCTGCCTGCCGTGCGCCGCTCCCAGGGAATCGCGTTGGATGTTCCGATGGTCCGATCCACCCCCCAAGCTCGGCCGATCGAATCACCCAAAATTCGCCTCGACGAGCTCGTGATTTGCTCGCCCCAAGGCGGCCTGATCAAGCAGGAAGGATCGGAAAATCCCTCGCGCCGCATCGATTTACTGGAATTGTTCAGTATTAAGATGCGCCAGATTTGCGGACGTCCGGAGTGGGGGGCGATCGAGTTTCTTTCCGTCCACGGCACAGATTATTCAGCGGTGGTAGAATTTCCCAATGGCATCGGCACCTTCGGCCTTGTTCGTCGTCGTCACATCCCGGTCAGCCGAATCCGGGAGGCCGTCGCTACCGTTGTTGACACCGTCCCGAAACGAAACGGCGCACTCATATGAACGACCTTTTCGTCCAACTCCAGCGCAGGATTGAGATGCTCCCCGGCGTGCTCCGGGCCGGTATTTGCCTGCATAATCGGATGGTCATATTCGCCGATTCCAAGAGCCCGCACGACCAGTCGATCGACGAAACCATTTGGCGCGCTCTCGCCGACACGATCCAAGTCGCTCATCTCCATAAACTCGGGTCGCCCCGCATGGTCTGGAATTTCGAGCAGGTGAAAATCCTCTGCATGATCAGCGACAAGGGCACCACGCTGGGGGTCATCACCGACAAAAACAGCAACGATCTGCTCGGCGATCGGATCGAGAAAATTTTCCGCACCAGCCTCGCCCGCACGGCATTTTAAAATCATGGCTACCTCACTCTCCAACTTTGTCGAATTGACCGAATCCGACCGTCCCGGGCTGACTGCGTTGGAGCTGCTCGGAGCGTATTTCACCAGCCAATTACACGACCTCAACAACCAAGTTTCCGTCCTCGCGAATTCCGAATTGCTCATCCCCACGGAGTCGGAGTTGACGCCTCAGTTGAGTGGATTTTTGGCTGATCTTTTCCGGGCCGTGCGCCGCGTTTCCGACACGTGCTGCGAGCTGAACGATGTTCGCAAGACCATGCCGGTTGAGCCCGAGATATGCGGACTCGCCTCCTCCATTCAAACCATGGCGGACGAGATCGAAAATCACTCCGGTTGGACGGTTGTGGCCGATCCCGTCGAGGGCGGCGACGCGCTCATCAACCCGCGTTGGTTGCCGTTTATGCTCGACCAGATTTTGACCCGGCTTCCAGCTACCGGTGAGGTGCATATCCGGCTCGGTTCCCTCCCGCCGCGGCAGTATCTCCACACGCTGCGGGGTCATTTCGGAGGAACGGCAACGCGGGCGTTGATGGTCCACTTCCAGGGTGCGCCGGGTGCAGAGGTCGAGGTGGTGGAAACGCGAGATTTCGCAATCGCGCTCGAATTGATTCGGCTGCTCGGCGCGGCGATTTCGCTGCAACGATCGGACGCTGCCCACGACATTCTGCTCGCGTTTCGCGTCGAGTAAAACGCGGCCGCGCGGTCGTTACCGTTTCGAATCGATCAGCTTCTCGAGCTTGACGATGTCGGCGCAGAAAGCGCGGATGCCTTGGGCGGTTTTTTCCGTGGCCATGGCGTCGTCGTTGACGAGTAGGCGGAAGGTTTTTTCGTCCATTGGGAGCTCGGTCGCGTCACTGTTTTTGGCGTCTGCCTCGTTCAGTTTCTCGGTGATCGGCGCGGTGCTGGCCTTCAGTTCGGCGAGCAAATTCGGGCTGATCGTGAGCAGGTCGCTGCCAGCGAGTTCGATGATTTGGCCAACGTTGCGAAAGCTCGCGCCCATGACCTCGGTCTTGTGACCAAACTTTTTGTAGTAGTTGTAAATAGCGGTCACGGAAATTACACCTGGGTCCTCGGCTCCGGCGTAGTCGCGTTTGTTCGTCGCTTTATACCAATCGTAAATGCGACCGACGAAGGGCGAGATGAGCTGCACTTTGGCGTTGGCGCAAGCGACGGCTTGGGCGAGGGAAAAGAGCAGGGTGAGGTTGCAATGGATGCCTTCTTTTTGGAGAATCTCGGCGGCTTTGATGCCTTCCCAGGTGGAGGCGATTTTGATCAGAATGCGGTCGCGGCTAATGCCGTTTTTTTCGTAGAGAGCGATCAGTTCGCGGCCTTTTTTTACGCTGCCCTCAGTGTCGAAAGATAAGCGGGCATCGGTCTCAGTGCTGACGCGGCCCGGAACGATTTTGAGGATTTCCAGACCGAAGGCAATGAGCACGTGGTCGATAATGGATTCGGTCGAGGCACCGCTGCCGAGGTCGGTGATGACCTTCTTCAGAATGTGTTCGTATTCCGGTTTGCTGGCGGCCTGGAGGATGAGACTGGGGTTGGTCGTGGCGTCCTGCGGGGCGAATTCGCGCATGGATTCGAAGTCGCCGGTGTCGGCTACGACGGTGGTGAATTTTTTCAGTTGGGAAAGTTGGTCAGGTGAATCGGCGCTCATAGTGGGTTTGGTTTAGTGGGTTTGGGGGACGGTGGAAAGTGAAAGTTTTCGATTGGAGACACGCGTAGTGGAATTATTTCCGGGAAATGGAGTCAGGCTTGGGCAATGGCGCTGGCGAGGAGATAGAGAAAGCCAACGCCGGAGAGAAGGATCGTGAGGTCAAGTGCGAACGCGCCAAGGCGAATCGCTCGGGGCAGGGCGCGGGAAGTGTTGAGCGACTCGGCGAGCGCGGTTGCGTTCGACTCGGCGCGCTGGCGCAGGTCGAGCACGCGGGTGAGGACGCCGGGTTGGTTCATCGGGGCGATGCCGACGTCGGCGAGATTGTGGCCGATGCGGGCGAAATGATCGGATTTGCGCGGTTCGAGTCCGGCCAGTTGCGCTTCGAGAACCGCGATCGATTTCTCCAGCGCAGCCAGTTTCTGGCCAGAATCGACTTCGTGCAGAGCGAGAATTTCCTGATGGCGATGGGCTTCGCTCCGGGCGGCGCGGAGCTGGGTTTCGCTGGCGGCAAGGGCGCGCTCGAGGCTTTCGATGAGGTAGGCGGGACCCTCGCGACGGCGTTCGGCGTCGAGGCAGGCGAGGTCGCGCTGAGCGGACGTCTCCGCTTCGGTGGCCTCATTTTCGGCGGTAACTAGGCCGGTGGTGAGGGCCGCGAATTTTTCGGCGGCGACGGTTTTTTGGAGGGTGATTTTTTCGCGAAATTCGGCGACCTCGAAATGGAGGTGGGCCTGTTCCTGCTCGACGGATTGGAGGGCGATGAATTGGGTATCGCGCGGGTCGTAGTGCGCCTGTTGCCAGCCCAGTTCGCCGAGCCGGCGCTCCGCTTTTACGAGTTGGCGCCGGATCAGGGAAAGTCGGATGCGCGAGCCGAGGCGGGTCGCGATGCGCAGGCCTTCGGCCCAGATTTCCTGCGTGGAGTCGTTCATTTTAGGGGATCCCTGGGTATGATGAATCCGCAAACGTCCCGTTGCAAGGAGAGGGAATCGTGGCGACCGTTTTGGGCGATGGACGTTTTTCTCTGGATCGTGATTGTTCTGCTCATGCTGGGTGGGGTGTTGGGAACCATTCTGCCTCTGGTGCCGGGGCACGTCCTGATTCTGGCTGGGGCGATCGTGCATCGGATGGGTTTTGGCGAGCGTGGGGTAAGCTGGACCGTGATCGCAATTTTGGCGGTTTTGGTTCTAGTGGGGCTGGCGGTCGATTTTCTGAGCGGCGCGGCAGGCGCGAAATACTTCGGAGCTACCCGATGGGGTGCGTTGGGCGGCATTTTGGGAGCGATCGTGGGCCTCTTCTTTGGTCTGGTCGGGATTATCGTGGGGCCACTGCTCGGAGTTTTGGCGGGCGAACTCCTCACTGGCAAAGGGCTGCTCCCCGCTGGTAAGTCGACTTGGGGAACTTTTTTAGGCGGATTGGCGGGGAGTATCATCAAAGTGGTTGTCGCGCTCGTGATGGTGGCCGTGTTTGGAATTTCCCTGCTCATGGCGTGACTTTCGTGCTAACGTTGCCGCGTCCGACAGACGATCGCTGGACTGGCGCAAGCTAGGCTGGAGGAAAGTCCGAACACCACAAGGCAATCCGCCGCGTAAAATGCGCGGGAGTTTTTCGCGAGAGCGGGATTCGACGGAAAGTGTCACAGAAAACAAACCGCCCCAGCGAGCAATCGTCGGGGTCAGGGTGAAAAGGTGGGGTAAGAGCCCACCGGGCGCGTTGCAAAATGCGTCGCACGATAAACCCCGGATGGTGCAAGACAAAACAGGGGAGCGGGCCGCCTGCCCATCTGCCGGCAACGGTGGAATCCCCGGGTAATAGTCGCACTCGAATCGCAAGATTCAGCGGCGGGATTCAGTTTCGATTGGGTCCCGTTGAGATAAATGATCGTCACGGCGCCGGGCAACCGGCGGATGACAAAATTCGGCTTATCGTCGGACAAAATGACGGCCGCCTGGGGAAATCCGGGCGGCCGTTACTTTTTTGGGTTGGCACAATAATTAGAAGTCCAAAAAAGGCCTTAATTTCTCCAGGCGGTCGGGCCCAATACCCTCCACTGACAACAAGTCTTCGGCCTTTTTGAAGGGACGATTCTCTCGGGCGCTAATAATGCGGTTGGCTTTTGTCTCCCCAATCCCGGGCAAGCGCATCAGGTCATCACGAGAGGCTGTGTTCAAATTGATCGTGCCGGTCAGAGGGCTCTTTCCCTTGGCAATTTCGATTTCCGCCACTTCAGTGCGAGCCTGCAGTCGTTCCTCGCCGAGCTTCGCCCAATTTGTGTCGGCCCAAGCCCCTTTGCCGACTTTGGCGGCGATCAATTCGTTGTCTCGCATTCGGTCCATATATTCCTTTCCAGATGTGCCATCCGGAGTGGATCGGGTGACCCCAAATGCCCGGGCCAGACCTCCCGAAACTAATTCCGTGGCCAAATCTTTTCCGTCCGCAGTCGTCACGAATCCATAAATCCGCTGGAAACGTCCATCGCCGCGACCATCGGCAAACGCGGTGTGCACGGTGAACGGTTTGGTGAGCTTTTCGAGCACCCAGACTTTGGCCGTTTCTCCGTGCGCTTTCGCTTTTTGAATATCTGCGATGCCAAAATAACGCCTCTGATCGCGCAACCGCCGTGCATTGGAATCGTCGCCGTTAAGGTGGATCTCCATGCAATCCGCTCCATAGAGGCGCACTGTTTTTTCGCTACCATCGGGAAATTTCACCGAAAAACTGTCCCCATCGGCCCAAGGCTGATCGACCAAGGTGCAATTCGGGAAACTCTGCAAGGCTTCTGCTGCCTGGGCGTTGGCGTTCCAGAAAAGCAGGAGAAACAAAATGAAAAAGCGCGTCATTCGGGAAATAAACACAGGTTTTATTGAACTCCTAATTTCGTAAGCCGTATCTCGATTCGTCGCGAGGATTCGTTGGGCTCCCGGTAAATTGCGAAAGCAGCGCTGTCGGGGAATCGGCGGGTGACAAAATTCGGCTTATCGTTGGACAAAATAACGGCCGCCTCGGGAAATCCGGGCGGCCGTTCCTTTTTGTCGGATTCGATCGATGATCGTTGCAGCGACAGCCGCCAGTCTGGTGCGCTAGGCGAGGGAAAAATACGCCGCGAGCGAGGCCGCCAAAGACACTGTGGTAGCGCCGATCAGCAAGGTGGAGGGCAAGCGCAACTCTTTTTCGCCTCTTAGACTGCGAACCAGTATCGCGAAGGCCCGGCCTCCGAAAATCATGGTGATGAAAAATGGGAACACAAAAATCATTTGCGTATTGCGATGAGAGGCCGCGTAAAAGGCGGCGAGCATAAAGCCGAAAGTGCCAAAAATGACACTGCCAAAAAGTGAGCGGCTGCTCGTGAGATGCCAGGCAAAAAATCCCAGAACCAAAACCACAAGGGAGCTGATACTGAGTAGGATAGAGAGTGAATTCATGGGGAAAGTAATTTTTGAATGAAATGCAAGAGGCCGGGCGCACGAATGGCGCCCGGCCTTTGCAATTAGTGTTGGTTAATCAACCGACGGAGATGTGGCGTCGGTGACATGGAAGTCGGGATACGCTTCGACACCCATTTCAGGAATATCGAGTCCGGCGAGTTCGTCTTCTCTCGACGAGCGCATTGGCACGATCGCATTCGAGATCTTGAAGAACACCCAGGAGAACGAGAAGACAAAGACGATACAAGCGAGTGTATCGATGCCTTGGGCGATCAACTGCGATGCATCCGAGGTCGCAGCACCGAAGAATTTACCGAGAATACCGGTAACGCCTTGATCGGCCCAGCCGCTGCCCGTCATCTCCGCATATTTGGCGAGAGTTTCTGGTTTTGCATCGTTGATGATGGTCATGATTTGTCCATCTTTGAATAGTTTGTGCACGCCACCCCAACCGGCCCCGTAGGAGCCGTTGGCGAATATGCCCACGCTGAGGACGCCCCAGGCACCGCAGACTCCGTGCACCGAAAGGGCACCCACGCAGTCGTCAACCTTAGCGGTGCGTTCCCAGAAGAATACCGAGAAGACAACGATGACACCAGCGATGAAACCGATGATCACAGCACCTGTTGTGCTAACGAAAGCACAGGGCGCAGTGATCGCGACCAAGCCCGCCAGCAAACCGTTGCAAAGCATGGTTGGATCCGGTTTTCCGGTGACGAGATACATGGTTAGCAATGTGCCGCAGGAAGCCGCAGCACCGGCGAGCATGGTATTCACGGCCACGATGGCGATGCGATGGTCGGTGCCAGCCAGAGTCGATCCGGGGTTAAATCCGAACCAGCCGAGAGCCAGAATGAACGTTCCGAGCATGACCATAGGAACGTCGTGACCCGGCATGGCGCGAGGCTTTCCGTCTTTGCCATATTTTCCAAGGCGAGGTCCGATCACCAAGCCACCGGCGAGGGCAATGACGCCGCCGCACAAGTGAACGACGCCGGAGCCGGCGAAATCGACTGCGCCGTGACCAAAACCGAAGTTTTGACCAAGTTGCGCGAGCCAGCCGCCGCCCCAGACCCAGTTTCCGTAGATGGAGTAGGGAAGCATACCGACCCAGAATCCGTATACGATGAAGTGTTTGAAGTTCCAGCGCTCGGCCATCGTCCCGGTAGGAATGGTGGCCGTGGTGTCCATGAACACCATTTGGAACAAGAACAACGTCAGAACCGCGGTATCAAAGACGCTCGGATTCAGGAAAAATCCTTTGAGTCCCATCAGACCGAACGGGTGGCCCATGATTTGGACAGTCCAGCCGCTATTCAGCAAGGCGAGACCTTGTCCGAGAGAGGGCTGCCAGCCAATCGGCACTGGTCCATTCCAATAGTTGCCGAACATGATCGCGAATCCGCAGATCCAGAATCCGAGCATGCCCAGACCATAGATCATGAAGTTCGTGGCCATGACGTGCGCCGCGTTTTTCGCGCGGCACAAGCCAGTTTCGACCAAGGCAAAACCTGCCTGCATGAACATAACGAGGAAGCCCGTGATGAGCGTCCACATCAAGTTGATGGAGATTTTGTTGTGAGCGACGTTGGCGATGAGTTCGTCGTTGGTGACTGCGCCTTTTCCGGCGGGATTGACGCTGGCTGAATCCGCAGGAATGGGCCACGTTAAGTCGGTGGCAGTTCCGGCGTTGGCTCCGGGCGGGTAGGCCGCGGAGTCAGGCTGCTGAGGCGCTGGAGCAGGTGCTTCTGCGACTGGGGCAGCGGCCTCTTGCGCATTCGTTATACTAATCGAGGCGGTACAGGCCACCAGAGTGCAAATTAAGACAGTGAGATGTCTTTTCAGGTTAAGTTTAAACATATTAAGCGAGTAAAGATTTGGTTGGTTGAGATTAAAAACGGGACCGAAGCAATTCGGTTCCGCAGCAGACGGGTCAGTGAGCCTAGAAAAAGGGGCTCAACCCCTTGCTGGCGGATCCCGCGCCCCTGACAGGCTGGAAAAAATCTGGTCTGCGCGCCCTTCCTTTGGGAGCCGCATTGGGCTCGAGCTTTCTCGAAAGAGCATTTCTTCTACCTCCGCGTGGAGGCAGGTCTCTGCCGCCGACAAAGCATTGTCCGTCGGTAGATCGCGCTCGTTGGCGCTGGTTAACTCGAGGACGGATGCGTGTTTTTGACCGGGTTGCAACGGAGCGATCTCCCGCAGATTCCCTCCCAGAAATCCGCAGACAATCAAAACGTATGACACAAATTTGAACACGGCTCGGCGGGAAGCAACATCCGAGCCAAGCCCGGAGTTTTTATAAATACGGAGCGAAATCCGGCGCCCTGTGCCGCAACGATCGGGTGAATCTGCGGTTTTGACGGGGTGACTTTGGTTGCAGTCGCTCAATCTGCCTAAAAAGAGACATCACACGCCGGGTGTCTGGGCGCAAATAGTGGTCCGGAGCCGGCGGATCACGTGTTCAGGCAGAATTTGGCGGACCTCTTCGCTCTCCCAGCCGAACCAGTCCGCCCCTGCCACCTCGTCGGCTTGACAGGCGATCTCCGCCCCAGGTCGCACCCGGAAGAGGTAGCGGAAATCGAAATGCCAGTGTTCCGGTTGTTCCCCCCGGGCCGGGATCCGGTGGGGATCAATGTCGCAGGGAAGATGGTCCGGCTGGCAAAGGGTGAGCGCCTCTTCCTGCAGACCGACCTCTTCGCGGATTTCCCGCAACGCGCTGGCGAGCAGGGTGGGGTCGTCCTCGAGGTGGCCCCCGGGCTGGAGGAAACGATCCAACTTGCGGTGATGAATGAGCAAAAGCGATTCGCCGTTATCATTGACGAGGAATCCGCTGGTCGTGACGTGTCCAGCCAAATGCTTCCGGGAGATGACCTGCTTTGGCGCGTTCGTTTCTAAGAAAATCCGGAACGGCTCCAGCCGCTCGGCTTCCCGAGGGTTGCGCGCAAGATACTCCCGAGTCTGTGTGATGACTAAAAGCGGGTCGATCATCGGGCGAGGTGCGCTGCGTCGTTCGGCACTTGCTGGTTCTTTTTGGCGAGAATCTCTGTCATCCAAGTAAAGAGCGTCACCCAAAAGGTCAGTGCCAGACAGAAAATCGGGATTTGTAGTGTTTGGGGCAAACAATAAACCACGCTAACCAGCGGAATCCAGACTGCCCAGGTGGCGACTAGCCCGGGGATGATCCGCCCGCGATACCAAGCCCAAGAAAGAAACTCGCTCGACCAGCGGTAGCCGCGATTCTTCCATTCATACAATGTGATTCCAAACGGAGCGGCGACCAAAGGATTGTAGAGAAACTGGTCCACGCAGACTTTTTTCGCGATCGTCCATGGAGCCGGGTTGTTTCCGAACCAAGCCGCTTGGCCGCGGTAAAAGAAATCGACCCAGAGCCCCTGAAGCGCCCAAAAGGGGAGGGTGAAGGCAAGGTTGCGGCCGTTTTGTGCCGTCGCGCGCCCAGATTGGAAGAAGAGGACCCGTAAAATTTCCGGCACCAACCCGCCGGCCACCATGGCGGAGACAATGGAAAAGGCCACGCCCCCTTCCGATTTCCACCGGGCAATCTGGTCAAAAACCGGGCGGGCCTGCGGGACCTTATAATAAGTCAATACGACCCCCACCATCGTCCCTTGAACGAGCAGCCCGGGCAGCCAAGTGGCGCGCGCGGCGATGAGCCCGGCCCGCAGAGGATGGATGGATTCGGAGGGCAGAGACATGGCGCGGCGCAACGATGCCTTGACTGGAAAGCTTGTCCAGTTTCGCCGCAAAATATGTTTGCTATTAGAATTTTTAATAATAGCTTAATTTCCACTTTCTTCGGGTCAACGCGAAACGAACGAAAAAAACGCTGAAAATACGCAGAATTTTGATTGATAATGAAAAGAGGATTTATAATCTCTGGGCCTCGCAGTTCCTCGGAGGCCGTGTTTTTCCGTGGCTGCGCAAGCCCGAAAATGCCTCAACCCAACGTGATCACAGTCTGTAAAACGCCGCGCCTGACCAGCCCTCGGGTGATCGCGCTCCAATAAGCCATGGCCAATATTTTCCCGCGCTGGACCAATCAGCTGCCTCTTAAAGTTCTCGTCTGTGTTGCTGTTCTCGGAGCGGCCATTACCGGCGGCGTGGCGTATTATTTCACTCCGAAATACACCCGCGTCGGCTACCAACCGGTGCAGCCAGTGCCTTTTCAGCACGACATTCACGTCAACCAGCTCGGGATGGATTGTCGCTATTGCCACTCGAATGTCGAAGTGGCGGCCCACTCCAACATTCCGACCGCGCAAACTTGCATGAACTGCCACTCACAGGTGCAGAAAAATAACCCGAAGTTTGCCGCGCTCAAGACCGCTTGGGAAACCGGTCAGCCGCTCCCCTGGGTGCGCATTCACTACGCGCCGGACTATGCTTACTTCAACCACTCGGTCCACGTGAACCGTGGCGTCAGTTGTGTCAGCTGCCACGGTAATATCAATAACATGGAGGTCGTTTACCACGATCAACCGCAAAGCATGGGCTGGTGTCTCGAGTGCCATCGCAACCCCGAAAAATTTGTCCGTCCGCTCGATAAGGTCTTCAATCTGGATTGGAAGCCGGAAGGCAAAGATCCGCAAAAGGCCCAAGTAGAAATGGGCACCCAACTCGTCAAGGAATGGGCCATCCGCCCGCCGCAAAACTGCTCCGGCTGTCACCGTTAATTTTTTAGGTCCATGAAACGTATTTTACAGCATCCACCCGAGGTCGTGACCGGCCGGAAGTATTGGCGGAACGTCGGGGAACTGGCTGACACACCGGAATTTCGCGGCTGGCTCGAGCGGGAATTTCCGCAAGGTGCCGCGGAGATGGAAATCGATGGTCTGAGCCGTCGCAGTTTCATGCAGATCATGGGAGCGTCGCTCGCCCTGGCCGGCTTCGGATTTAGTGGTTGCCGCCGTCCGGAGATCCAATTTGCCGCGCTTTCCAAGAGCGTCGAGTGGAGCGTTCCCGGGAAAGCTCTCTTTTATGCCAGTGCGATGCCCCGCCGCGGCGGTGCCATGCCCCTAATGGTCACGACCCACGACGGTCGTCCGACCAAGATCGAGGGCAACCCGCTTCATCCCGCGAGCAGTGGCGCGACCGATCTTCAAGCGCAGGCTACCATTCTCGATCTTTACAACCCGGACCGCTCGAAATTTTTTATCGCCAACGGGAAAAAATCTGACCGCGCTTCTTTCGAGAATTACCTGAAGGATCTCCTCCCGAAAATCGCCGAGAAAAAGGGCGAAGGTCTCGCCTTTCTTTCCGATGTCAGCCATTCGCCGACTCGGGAGCGCCTTAAGAAAGAAGTCCTCGCGATTTATCCCGCCGCAAAATTCCACGTTTACGATCCGACCGGCAGTGTCCTCGATCAGGCTGTGGCGAAGAGCTTCGGCGAAGGCGTGGCGCTGAGTTACGATTTTGAGAAAGCAGACGTCGTCGTCGCGGTGGATTCCGATTTCCTTGGGATCGACGCGGTTGGGACGGAGCCGACTCGGCAATTTTCCAAACGACGCGATCCGAAAGAAAAAATGAACCGCCTCTATGCGGTCGAAAACCGCTACACGATCACGGGCGGCATGGCGGATCACCGCTTGCGCCTGAAGGCCAGCCAAGCTGTTGCTTTCCTCGTTTCCCTCGCGGCCAAACTCGGGATGAACATGACGCTGGCTCCGGAGATTCCCGGGGTGGATCCGAAATGGATTGCGGAATGCGCCGCCGACCTTCTCTCTGCCCAAGGACGCAGCCTCGTCATTGTCGGTCCGCGCCAGCCGGTCGAAGTGCAGGCACTCGGTTTCGCTATTAACCAAGCCCTCGGCAATATCGGCACCACCCTTCGCGGAGTGGCCACCGCGGCGTCCGCGGCCGGAACCCTCACCGACTTGACCCGTGCGATCCAAGATAAGTTGGTCTCCACGCTTTTCATTCTTGAATCCGACCCGGTTTACACTGCGCCAGCAGACTTAAAATTCGGCGAACTGCTCAAATCTGTTCCCGATGTCGTTCACGTCGGATTGCGGACCGACGCGACCGCCCAAGCTGCCAAATGGCACGTGCCCGGCACCCATTTCCTTGAGAGTTGGGACGACGCCTTCAGCCCGGATGGCACCTACGTGCCCGTCCAGCCAATGATTCTCCCGCTTTTCGGCGGTCTCTCGGTCAACGACGTGCTCACGCTTCTTGCTGGTTCACCCGTCCCTGTCGGCGCGGAGCTGGTTAAAGCCACCTTCGAAAAACAGGGCCAAGGCACGACCTGGTCGAACTTCCTCCGCACCGGTTACGCCGAGGGAAAACCCGCTGCGGCGAATCTCGCCTTCCGCCGTTTTGACGCCCCGATTTCGCTGCCCGATCCGAAAGTGATCGAGGTTGTTTTCCCGCCCGACTACAAAATCCCTGACGGCAACAGCATCGACAACGGCTGGCTCCATGAGTTGCCCGACCCGGTCTCGAAGCTCACTTGGGATAACGCGGCGCTGATTTCCCGAAAATTCGCTAAGGCCCACGGTCTGAACGACAACGACCTCGTTAAGCTAACGATCGGAGGCCGCGCCCTCGAAGTGCCCGTACTCGTTTCGCCCGGCCACGCCGATGATTCGATCACGCTCGCCCGAGGCTACGGTCACGCTACGGGCACCGCCGGAAAAGTCGGCACTGGGGTTGGTTTCAACGCCTTTGCGCTGCTCACTTCCACCGATTCCGGTTTCGCTAACGGCGCGAAAATCGTCAAATCCCAAGGTCAACATCTTCTCGCTTTCACCCAAGAGCATCATCAAATGGAGGGACGCGCCCTCGTGCGCGAGGGAACCAAGGCGAAATTCGAAGCCGAGCCCGCATTTGCCAAGACGATGCACATCGACGGGCACATTCCGCCGAATATTTCCCTCTATAAATCTCCGAAACTCGGCATGCCCGAGCAATGGGGCATGGTCATCGACCTAAACACGTGCACCGGTTGCAGCGCCTGCACCATCGCCTGCCAAGCGGAGAATAACATTCCGATTGTCGGCAAGGAGCAGGTCCACAATTCCCGCGAAATGCACTGGCTGCGAATCGATCGTTATTTCGCTACATCAGGCGACGAACACGATGAGACCGAACCGGAAATGGTCATGCAACCGGTGGGTTGTCAGCAATGTGAGAACGCCCCTTGCGAGACGGTTTGCCCAGTCAACGCCACGGTTCACAGCGAAGACGGCCTCAACGTGATGGCCTACAACCGCTGCATCGGCACGCGTTATTGCGCGAACAATTGCCCGTTCAAAGTGCGCCGTTTCAATTTCTTCAACTACAACGAGCGCCCAATCGAAAAAATCAAGGTCGGCCCGCTGCCCGAAGCAAGCGGACTCTATTACGGACCTCTCGCTCCGAAAGGCACCGAGGAGTTGACCAAGATGCAGAAGAATCCGAACGTCACCGTCCGCATTCGCGGCGTGATGGAGAAATGCACCTATTGCCTCCAACGCATCGAGGAGCATCGCATCACGTCACGCGTCAAAGCGGGCGGTTCGGACAAACTCAAGATCCCGACTGATACGATCAAGTCCGCTTGCCAACAGGCCTGCCCGGCTGAGGCGATCACCTTCGGCGACTTAAACGACCCGGACAGCGCTCTCGCAAAACTGCAGGACAATCCCCGCCGCTATCGGTTGCTCGAGTATCTCAACATCCGCACCCGCACCAGTTATCTGGCTCGCATTCGCAACCCGAATCCGAAAATGCCCGGAGCCGACAAAGTGGCCGACATTTATCCCGACGAATACGAATCGCTCCACGGGGAAGGCGCACCCGGAAGCACGGGTCCGGCCCGCGATCCGAACGCAAAAGCGAAAACTTCCGAACCCGCAGGAGCACACCACTAATGGCAACATCCGATATGCTTGTAATGGGGCCCAACCCCACACCCGAGGAACCGCTCCCCCGCATTCCTCTCGTTCTCAACAACCGCTCGATGTCTTGGGTCACCCAACGCATCTGCGGAATTGTCGAGGGGCCGACCCCCGTCTGGTGGCTGATCGCCCTCGCCATTTCCGGAACGCTCGCCCTGATTTGTTTCGCCTGCATCGGTTATATGATTTCCACCGGTGTCGGCACTTGGGGCTTGAACCACCCCGTCGGCTGGGCTTGGGACATTACCAATTTCGTCTTCTGGATCGGTATCGGTCACGCCGGCACGCTCATTTCCGCGGTTCTCTTTCTGACCCGTCAGAAATGGCGCACCTCGATCAACCGCGCCGCTGAGGCGATGACCCTTTTCGCGGTGGTTTGCGCCGGTATTTTCCCCGGCATTCACGTGGGCCGTATTTGGATGGTCTGGTTCCTTGCTCCGATTCCGAACGCTAACGCGATCTGGCCGAACTTCCGTTCGCCCCTCCTTTGGGACGTTTTTGCGGTTTCCACCTATTTCACGGTTTCGGTCATGTTCTGGTTTATCGGACTCATTCCTGATCTCGCGACCTTACGCGATCGCGCCACCAGTAAAGTGGCCCGGTTCGCCTACGGTTTCCTCGCCCTTGGCTGGCGCGGCGGCAATCGCCAATGGCGCCATTACGAACTTGCCTACCTCATTCTCGCGGGCATCTCGACCCCGCTCGTGCTCTCCGTTCACTCGGTCGTGTCCTTCGACTTCGCCACCTCGGTCATTCCTGGCTGGCATACCACGATCTTCCCACCGTATTTCGTCGCGGGAGCTATTTTCGGCGGTTTTGCTATGGTGCTGACGCTCATGCTCCCGGCCCGTGCGATTTACGGGTTGCATGATCTGATCACTCCGAAGCACGTCGATGTGATGTGCAAAATCATCCTGCTCACCGGCACCATCGTCGGCTACGCCTACTGCATGGAGTTTTTCACCGCGGCTTACTCCGGCAATCCTTACGAGACGTGGTTATTCCTGCGCAACCGCATGGCCGACCCATACATTTTCAGCAAGCTCTACAATGTCCCCGTTGCCCCATATTGGTGGGCTTACTGGGCAATGATGTCGCTCAACGTGATCTCGCCCCAGATTTTCTGGTTCCCCAAATTGCGTTACAATATCTACGTGGTTTTCGCGGTCTGCATGTGCGTCAACGCCGGGATGTGGTTCGAACGATTTGTCATTATCGTTACTTCCATCCATCGCGATTTCATTCCGTCCTCGTGGGGCATGTTCCATCCGACGTGGGTGGACATCTGGACCTTCGCTGGCACCTTCGGTTTGTTCATGACCCTTTTCCTCCTCTTCATCCGCTTCCTGCCGATGATTGCGATCTCCGAGGTCAAAGGCGTGCTGCCCGAAGCCGATCCGCATTACCATCCGAAACATGACGACCACGGGGCTCACACCTCCACCACCGAGGAGGCGCACGCTTAATTATGGCTGCCATCGCTGAACGCAAAAAACTTTTCGGACTCGGCGCCCGCTTTTCGAGCGCGGCCGAGATTTACGAGGCCGCGAAAAAAGTCCGCGACAAAGGCTTTCGCCGCTGGGATGTCCACACGCCCTATCCGGTCCACGGCATGGACGCCGCCATGGGCCTCGGTCATTCCATTCTCGGCAAAATCGTTTTCGTTGGTGGTGTGACCGGTTTCATCACCGCCATGTGTCTGGAGTTCATTCCGTCCACCTTTCTGTATCCACTCATCGTCCATGGCAAACCGTTCGGGCTTTTCTCTGTGCCGGCGTTTTTCCCGATCATGTTTGAGCTAACCATTCTTTTCTCCGCTTTCACCACGGTGATCGGAATGTTTCTCCTCAATGGTATGCCGCGCTGGAATCATCCTGTTTTCAACTGGGACGGCTTTGGGCGTTTCAGCGACGATGGTTTCATCATGGTCATCGAGGCGGCTGACCCAAAATTCACCGAAAAAGGCACCTCCGAATTGCTCTCCGATTTGGGCGCGAAAGACATTACCCTGATTCACGAATAAACGATCATGCGTTACTTTTTTCTCATTTGTTTGCTCGTGGGAGTCGGCGTGCTCGCCGCGGCCGGATTCCGCGGCTCGAAATCCCGCAAGCCGCCCACGGAAATTTTCCCCGACATGGATCGTCAGGCGAAATATAAGCCGCAGAAGACCAGTGAATTTTTCGCTGACGGTCGGGTCGAGCGAACGCCCGTCGCAGGCACCATTCCGTTCGGCTACAATGAAGCCACCGCAAACGGTCAGGCCGATCATTTTTACAAAGGCTACACCCAAGGCGATGACTACATCGACACCGGTAAAATGGGCGAAAGCTGGGGCACTGGGATGCCGCTTCCGGTCGATCAAAAACTACTCGTGCGCGGTCAGCAACGCTATGCCATCAACTGCGTTCCCTGCCACGGCGCATCCGGCGCGGGCAACGGCATCACCACCCAATACGGCATCGTTGGCGTGCCCAGTTACCATCAGGAGCGGATCCGCGTCATGGCCGACGGCGAAATTTACAACACCATCACCCACGGGAAAAACACCATGTATCCCTATGGCGATAAAATCACCCGCGAAGATCGTTGGGCCATCGTGGCCTACATCCGCGCCCTGCAACGCGCTCAGAACGCGACCAAATCCGATGTCCCTGCTGACGTCTTAGCCAAATTGGAGGCCAAGTGAGCGATCATTCTATTACCCTACCGAAACCGGAGCAATTCGACTCCAAAACCACCAGCCGCCTCGGCTTTTCCGTCACTCTGACCGGTCTCGCTGCCTTGCTCATTGCCGCGATCTACGGCTTCCGGGCTGGCCATGACGAGTTGCTCGCCAAGCAGTTCGCCTTCTCTTGGCTCTTTGCCTTCCTCTTCTTCTTCACCATCCTCGCCGGCTCCCTTTTCTGGGTCATCCTGCATCACGCCACCGATGCCGCTTGGTCCGTTACCGTTCGCCGTCAGATGGAAAATCTCGCCTCTCTCATGCCGTATCTCGCGGTCTTTTTCCTACCGCTTATTTTCTTTCGCACCACGATTTGGGAATGGATCAGTGTCGATCCCGCCAAAGACGCCGTTTTTGCTTCTAAGACTTGGTATTTTTACCCGGTCATTGCCGGAATCAAATTTCCGCTTTTCTGGATTCGCACCGTTTTTTACTTCGCCTTCTTCACCTTTTTTGCCCGCACGTTCCGCAGCCATTCCACCGCGCAGGATGCCTCGGGCGACATCCAGCACAGCTTGAAGATGCGGACCAAATCCTACCGCGCCCTCCCGTTCTTTGCCCTCTCAATCACCTTCGCCGGCATCGATTGGATCATGGCCCTCAATTACAAATGGTACTCCACGATGTGGGGCGTTTATATTTTCGCCGGCTCCGCTCTCAGCTCGATGGCCGTTCTTATTCTCGTCATCACCGGTCTCCGCAAACTGGGTTATCTGCAAAAAGTCGTTACCATGGAGCACTACCACATCATGGGGAAATTCCTCCTCGTTTTCTCCATCTTCTGGGCCTACATCGGCTTCTCCCAATACATGCTCATCTGGTACGCAAACATCCCTGAGGAAACCGAATATTTCCTCATTCGGAACACCGAAAGCTGGAACACGCTGAACATCTTCCTCGTTATCGGACATTTCTTCATCCCCTTCCTCATGCTTCTGTTCCGGTTCGTGAAAAAAATTCCGAACCTCCTCAGCGGCATCGCCATCTGGATTCTGTGCATGCACTTCCTCGATCTCTACATCGTCGTTCTGCCAAACATCCACGTGGCCGGATTCGAACCGCACATTCTCGATCTCATCTGCCCCATCGCGATCGGTTGTTTTCTCGTCGTTGCCTTCCTCTATGAAGTCGGCAAACGCGGTCTCTTCCCCTCCCGCGATCCGCGCCTCCTCGAATCTCTCAAACTGACCAACTAACCTTTCGTATCACCATGGTCTCTTCCGAATTATCTGATCAAAAACCCGGCGTGATTACCGCCTTCCGGGTCTTGCTCGTTTTCTTATCCGCCGGCGCCCTGCTTGCGCTGATCCTTTTCCTCACCCGGGGCACCAATACCTACGACACCGACCGCGTCGCCAAACGCTACGCGAACCTCAAAAAACTCCACGAAGAGGACACCAAGAAGACCTCCGAATACGCCGTTCTCGACCAGGCCAAAGGCGTCTATCAACTGCCCGTCTCCGAAGCCGTCAACCTGACGGTGACCGATCTTTCCGCGATCAAACCACACGCCGCCTATCCCGTGGCCACCCCAGCTCCTGCCGCTCCGGCTCCAGCGCCCGCCGCCTCACCTTCCGCCGCCAAACCATGAGTACCAGTATCGCCATTGACGGTCCCGAAACCGCTCCGAAAACACTCCCCTCCTATCCGAAGGTCAGTGCTGCGGACATGCGAGCCCGCGTCGAGCTCGATCAATCCGCCTCCGGACCGACCTCTCTCCTCTTCGGCATGGGCATTCTCTGGCTCGTCGCGTGGAGTTTTATCAACCTCGCCCTCAGCGTCAAACTGCTCCATCCGGACTTCCTTTCTGGCTTCAGTTTCCTGACCTTCGGCCGCCTCAAGCCGATCGCCACCGCCATGTTCACCTACGGCTGGGCTACCAACGTCGGCCTCGGCGTCGCCCTTTGGCTGATGGTTCGCCTCTGCCGCGTCCCGCTCGTTTCCCCGTTTTCCGTCATCATCGGCACCCTCATCTGGAACGGTGGCCTCTTCGGCGGCATCGTCGCCCTCCATCTCGGCGCCGGGCGTTCCCTAGAATACCTCGAACTCCCACTCTGGTCGCAGCTCACCATGATGGGTGGGTTCGCCATCATCGGCGTCTGGGTCATTGGCCTCTATTTCAAACGCCTCGAAGGCACCGGTTTCATCTCTCAAGCCTACATCGTCGCCGCTTTCGTCTGGATGGCTTGGACCCTTCTCGCAGGTAACATTTTTACCTCTCTCCCTTGGGTCCATGGCGTGATCATCGCGATCAATAACGCCTGGTTCATCAACGGCCTCACCCACTATTGGTTTACCGCTCTCGCCCTCGGCGTTGCCTTCTACATCATTCCGAAGGTCACCGGCAAACCCATCCACAGCTATTACCTCGCCTATCTCGGCTTCTGGTCGTTCGCTTTCCTCGCCGGTTGGGGCGGCCTCCAACGCTATAACGGCGGACCCATCCCGGTCTGGCTCGTTACCCTGAACATCGTCGCCACTGCCCTGATGATCATCCCGGTCGCCACCATCGCGGTCAATCATCACCTCACCATCGTTGGCTCGCATGAAATGATGCACTTCAGCCCGACCCTCCGCTTCACCGTGGTCGGTGCGATGGCGTTCACCGGTTCTTCCGTAACTGCGATCATTCTCTCCCTGCGCTCCGTTGCCGCGCAGACGGGTTTGACTTATGTCACGCAAGCCCAGTCGCACTTCGTTCTTTACGCCTTCTACTCGTTCATCATGTTCGGCGCGATTTACTTCATCTTGCCTCGCATTGTCGGTCGCGAATGGGTCTCCTCCACGCTAATCAAATTCCACTTCTGGGGCGTCGCTTATGGCATCGGCCTGACCATTCTGGTCCTGACCATCGCCGGCCTCTTCCAAGGTAAGGACTGGTCCCACGCCCAGATCGACAATGCCACCGTCGCTCAATCCACCCTGCCCCTCCTGCGCGGCGCGATCATCGGCGGCCTCATGCTGCTCTTTGGGCATCTCGTCTTTGCCCTGCACTATTTGCTCATGATCCTTCGCCTCGGCCAGATCAGTGAGGAACCCACCTACATCGCTTCGCCCCACGGAGAGGAGGCGCACTAACCATGAAAAACTTTTTCCCGGGCATCCTCGGTGCCTTTTTCCTCGGCTGGATCGTTCAGGTCGGCATCCCTTATGCCAGCCTCGCTCGCTTGGGCCCCGTCGTCGATCCCGACACCAACGAGTCTTATCCGTATAACATCTCCGGCCTCGCTCAACAGGGCCGCGCCGTTTACGCCGCCAACGGCTGCGTTTCCTGCCACACCCAAGACGTTCGCGCTTCCTACATGGGTGCCGATATCGAGCGGAAATGGGGCACCCGCCAATCCGTCGCTCGCGATTATATTTACGAAGACGCCGTTTTCCTCGGCTCCCTCCGGGCCGGACCCGACCTCAGCAGCGTTGGCGCGCGCGACCTCGCTCTAACCGGTGACGCCGACCTCACTTCCGTCGCTGCCCGGGGCAAAAACGCCACCTGGCATTACGTCCATCTCTTCAACCCGCGCATCATTCATCCCAAGTCGAACATGCCGTCGTTCTCGTATCTTTTCGACACGAAGAAAATCAAAGGCGAACGCTCCGTCAAAGCCCTCGACCTGCCCGAGCCCTACACGGCCGCTGCGGGCTATGAAATCGTCCCCAGCCCCGAGGCCGAAGCGCTCGTTGGCTACCTCCTTTCGCTCAACAAAAATCACGATGTGCCGGAAATGAAAGGCGCTGCTCCTGCGGCGGCCCCGGCTCCCGCTAAATAATTTCGCCGCCGACCAGCCATGAACGAGCCGACCAGCAAATTACCTGACTTCCTCATCCCGCAGAAATATCCCAAGGCCGAAATGGAAGGTAAAATGGACTACGATGAATCCGCCGATGTCATGCGGCTGCACAGCGCGGTCGGTCGCGAAAAAGGCGAGCCCGGCTACGGTGGCCTCAACAAAGCGCTTCCCGGCTGGCTCATTTCGCTCTTCTGCGTCCTCCTCTTCTGGTCCGGCACTTACCTCGGTGCCTTCTCCGGCAGCTTCAGCAATGACGTTTTCAATGATGAAGGCGGCGGTCCCGTTGCTGGCAAAGGCGGCAAGGGCGGTGACGCTCCCGTCGTCGAAAAAACTCCGGTCGAACTCGGTAAAATCGTCTTCACCGGCAACTGCCAATCCTGCCACCAATCCTCCGGACTCGGTGTTGCCGGACAATACCCACCGCTCGCTAAGAGCGAATGGGTCGTCGGCTCCGAGCGCCGCTTGGGCATGATCCTGCTCCACGGCCTGCAAGGACCGCTCAACGTCGAAGGAGCCGTTTATAATGGCCAAATGCCCGCCTGGGCCGCATCCCTCAGCGACAAAAAAATCGCCAACGTCCTCACCTACATCCGCCAAGAATGGGGTAACAAAGGCGCTCCCGTCGAAGAAGCTGGCATCAAAGCCCTCCGAGCCGAACTCGCCGCCCAAAGCGACGCCTACCGTGAGGCCGACCTCCTGAAAGTCCCGGCCGACGCTCTTCTGCCGAAGTAACCGCGCTGGCTCCCAGCTTGTGCAAATTTGGCCAGCCTGATCATTCAGCGCCGCCCTCTCGCCGTGCCGCCGTCCTGGTTTCGGGTCGTCTCCGTTTGATTCAACAGGCTACCGGATGGGGCGGTTGCAATACCGGAGTCATTTGCCATACTGGCATTGGTTCTGCTCAGGAACCCGAAAATTTGTCCCGCCAAGCTTTTCAACCAACCACCGTCCGCACCGACCGCTTTCGTCATCGAATCGTCACTTAACCAAATTTGCTTTAACCGCGCCCTCCGCGATGGTGGGCTGGGGTCAGTTTCCTTTCTTCTCGTTGTTCCAGAGACGAATTGCCAAACCGAGCCTCCGTTGGGCAAACCTTATTCCTAGCTAACCGTTTCCCGCAGCACACGCTTTCTTCTCCAATCCAACCAACGCCCAACCACGCACGCCGCATGAAAAACTCCATCCTTAAGTCCGTCTTCCTCCTTCTCACCGCTTTCTGCGCGGCCTTCGCCACCACGCCGACTCAGGCTCAGACGAACTACGTCTCTTGGGATTTCACCACTTCCATTTCAAGCGCGGCTTACTCGACTAATACAACCAATCAAAACGCGGCTCGGTCCAGTGCGCTTACAAACGTAACTTTGTCAACCATCTCGATCAATGGCTCTGGAGTTAGCGGAACCGCTGGCAATACTCTCCATAGAACCACAGGCTGGCCAACCGCCAATGCGATAGATATCGCGAAGTATCAGCAATACAGCGTCACGCTGACCGCAGGTGATACCTTTCCAAACTCTACCGCGACTCTGGCGATCTCTGCTGGCACTAGCAATGTGACCTCAGGACCGCTGAGCTATCAAATCCAGTATGGCTGGGGTGCCAGCCCTACTTTTGCAACGGCCACAAATGGAATCGTAACGGGACTTACTGTCGCGTCTTCCAGCAATACCGCGACAATTCCCGCACCCGGCAACACGACCACAACGGTATTAACCATTAGATTGCTGGCCTATAATTCGGGCACTGGGACAGGCAATATTCAAATCTACACCAGCGCTCTCACTGGCAGTCCTGTTCTCTCGACTAATCCCTCAATCAGCGTTTCTCCCTCCACCCTGACCGGCTTTACCTACGTATTTGCTGGCGGCCCCTCGTCCTCACAGTTCTCCAACGTCACTGGCAGCAACCTGACTCCTGCCTCTGGAAACCTCACCGTTTCCGGCAGTACGAACTACGAGGTTTCCAGTGATAATACAACCTTCGGACCCTCTGCCACCATTCCTTATTTGGCCGGAACCCTTGCGAGCACGCCGTTCTACGTCCGCTTGAAGGCAGGTCTCGGGGTCGGAAATTATAACGCCGAGATCATCGCTGTCTCTGGTGGCGGTGCCACAACCAAGAACGTCACGGCTAGCGGCTCAGTAACCGGGGCCACACCGCCTACTTTGACGCCCGCGCCCGGTGCCACGGTCGATGCGCCATTTCAGGTCACCTTCCCGGCCGATCCAACTTGGCGCACATCAATCACTGGCATCACGGTGGGTGGCACCACTCTGGCGGGCGATGCCTATGATACCACGGTTTCTGGACAAATAACGTTTACCCCGTCTACCATGTCCGCTTCCGCTCTTCTCCAGACCTCGGGAACGAAAACAATCGTGATAAGTTCTACTGGATACAACAATGCCACCGTCTCGCAAATTCTTGGTGCGGGCGTTGCCACCAAACTGGCCATCACCACCCAACCGACCGCCCCGGTGAACAACGGTGGCAATCTCGCCATTCAGCCAGTTGTGGCTATTCGCGACCAATACAGCAACCTGACCACCAGCACGGCTAACGTCACTGCCACTGCCGACATTGGTGCGGGCACCTGGACCCTCGGCGGCGGCACGAACCCGCTCCCTGCCATCAGTGGCACCGCCACTTTCACCAACCTTAACGCCACCAGTGCGGGGGCTGTTACCGGCGCGACCATCACCTTCACATCCGGTTCACTCACCTTAGTCACGTCCAGCCTCTTCAATATTCCGGCACCTGTCATTGATTACGTCACCATGCCGATGGCTGGCACCCCTCTCACGCAAAACTTCGACAGCATGGCGACCACCGTCAACCTGCCATTGGGTTGGAGAATGGCGGCAAGCACCGGGACGCCTCTTTGGAACTCCGCCAGTAATGTTGTGACTGAGCAAGCCAGCTCCGGAACGCCCGCTACCGGCGGCACCTACAATTGGGGTTCGTCCACCTCAGAGCGTGCTGTCGGCGCCATGACTTCTGGCACCTTTGATAGCCCAAACAACCTGATCGTAAAAGTTCGGAATTCCACCGGATCTACTCTCACTTCTCTCTCGGTCAACTACAGTGCAGAACGTTACCGCATCAACACCGCGGCGGCTTCCGTATCCTTCTTCTATTCGCTGAACGGCACTACTTGGATCGCAATCACTGCAGGCGACATTCCCACCCTCAGTTTCCCAACCGGCAACAGTGCTTATAACTTTGCTAATGGCACGACCGTTTCTCTGGTGGGCATCACCAAGGCAGGGCTCAGTATTGCCAGTGGGTCCGACTTCTATCTGCGCTGGAATCTTGACACCACGGGTAGTAGCTCCCAAGGCATCGGTATCGATAATGTCAGCGTCACCGGCACCAGCGGCGTTGCCGTTGTTAGCCCGACCGTTACCACTGGCGCTGCCTCGGCCATCACCCAATCCACGGCCACCCTCGGCGGCAACATCACCGCCACCGGCGGCGCGAACGCCACCGTGCAGGGCGTCGAAGTCAGCCTCACCCCGAGCTTCGCCAACGGCACTGGCACGCCGTTTACCAATAGCGGATCGTTTGGCACCGGCGCTTACACCGTCAGCGCCACCGGCCTACAATCGAACAAGACCTACTACTACCACGCCTACGCCACCAACTCCGCCGGCACCAGCTACGGCACCGAGGCCAGCTTCGCCACCCCGGCGAAGACCCTCACCTTCAGCAGCATCACCAGCGGTCCGACCTACGACATCGGCACGAACATGACTAGCGTCACCGTCCAGCTCATCGGCGCACCGGGCCAGAACTACTTCATCCAATACTCCACCGACCTCGTCACCTGGACCACCGATAGTAACGCCACCGCCACTGGCGGAGGCACCTTCAGCTACCCGCTCACCCTGCCCGGCAACGTGACGAAGCTCTTCTTCCGCACCGCGCGCTAAGCGGGAAACTCCTTCGAGCCAACTCTGGTGGACGCGCCGCACCTTGGCGCGTCCGCCCCGAGGTTGGTCTGCGCCCCTCCGCCCTTCCGCAATTGCCAACTGAAAACTGAAAACTGAAAACTGAAAACTGAAAACTCCCCCCTTCCACAATCCACAATCCACAATTTCTTCCCTTCCCACTGCCTAGTTCCACAATCCACAATCCACAATCCACAATCCACAATTTCTTCCCCTCCCCGCTGCCAACTCCCTACCGCTTCCTGTTCCTTCGTGGTCAAAAAATCCCGCTTGTCCGGCAAGGGTTCGCCCCTTAATCTAAGAAACATGACGCTCACCCTGCCAGACGTTCCTGCCCTGCAGAGCCTGAGCGAGGCGCAAATCAAGCTCGATCTCGCTTGTGCCCTGTTTGCCGCAGGACGCCTCTCCCGTGGCATCGCTGCCCGCATTGCTGGCATCAGCCCGCTAGCGTTTGATGAGGAACTTTACCAGCGTAAGATACCCTCCTACACGGAAGAAATGCTGGAACAAGACTTGGCCACAATGGCGTCTTTTCCGGCAAAGTGATCGTTGTTACCGACACCTCCGTCATCCTGAATCTCTGCTGGTTGCGTCAGGAAAACTTACTCCCCGTCATCCACACAGAAATCGTAGCCCCCGGACTGGTCCAACGCGAGTTTGAGCATTGGGCCGCCACCGACACGCGATTCCGAGGTCTACACTTTCCCGATTTCATCCTCGTTGCTGACCCCACCCGCATTCCTGCGGACCTGCTGGGCAACCCCCATCTTGACCCTGGTGAGGTGAACGCCATCGCCCTCGCCTTGGAAAGGGGGATCGACCACATTTTGATCGATGAAACGGCTGGTCGTGCTGCCGCCACAGCGCATGGGCTGCGCGTTTCTGGACTCCTGGGCCTCCTCATCGAAAGCAAACGCCGCCTGTTAGTGCCGGCCATTCGCCCACTTCTCGACCGACTCGACACCGAAGCCCGATTCTGGATCGCCCCGAAGCTTCGCAAACACATTTTGGAGTTAGCCGGAGAATAGTAAGAGCAACTGAAAACTGAAAACTCCCCCCTTCCGCTATTCCGCTATTCCGCAATCCGCAATCCACAATCCACAATCCACAATCCACAATCCACAATCCACAATCCACAATTTCTTCCCTCCCCACTGCCAACTGTCTACTGAAGACTGAAAACTGAAAACTGAAAACTGAAAACTCCCCCCTTCCGCCATTCCGCAATCCACAATCCACAATCCACAATCCACAATCCACAATTTCTTCCCTGCCAACTGCCAACTGCCAACTCCCCCCTCCCCACTGCCTAAGCCTCCTTCGCAGCCGCAAGCCGCTCAGCGATCCAGACCTTGATCAGGGACTGACGAGGCACGCCGAGACGATCCGCCTCAAAATCCAGGCGGGTGATCATCCAAGCAGGGAAATCCACATTCACCCGTTTGGCCTCATGACCTGGGCGCACGGCCTTGGCCAACTCCAAATAGGGCAGGATATCTTCTTCCCCCTTATCAAAAATTTCATCCAATTCTTCCGCTGTCATAATAGGTCCTTTCTTCGTTTTCTCGGGCTCGTCGCACGGAGATGATTCGGATGAGGGTGCCTCGCATCGTGAAAAAGGCGGCCCAGATCCGGTTATCTTTTTTGGCGAGGAGAGCGTGTCTCACTTCGGTATCGCTCCTCGCCGAAAATTGCACCCGATCCTCGTCTTGCCAGAGGATCTGAGCCTCCGCAAAGTCGATGCCGTGCTTCTCTTGGTTGGATTGACTCTTAGCAGCATCATAATCAAACTCCATGCAGTATAGAAAATATACCGAATCTCCAGTTGGGCAAGGCCTGTTTTCCCTTCCACCCTTCCGCAACTGAAAACTGAAAACTGAAAACTGAAAACTGAAAACTGAAACCCCCCCCCTTCCGCCAATCCACAATCCACAATCCACAATTTCTTCCCTCCCCACTGAAGACCGCCAACTGCCCACTGAAAACTGAACACTGAAAACTGAAAACTCCCCCCTTCCGCAATCCACACTCCACAATCCACAATTTCTTCCCCTTCCCCCTGGTCAAAAATAGCCACTCCTTCCCTCCTCTAGCTCGCTCCAATTCCCGTCTGGAACAGTTGACGCGCCGTCCTTCAACTGATCACAATCGGACTCTTCGCTTAATTCTACTCAGGGCACAAGGCGTGCTCTGGCGGGCCTGTCTTTAATGAAATGATCAAACTGTCATCGTTCAACTTGCGTTCCCGTTCAACATGTCATTTTTTGTCACCTGAATGTCACTTTCCTTAACGACGAAACACGACAATAACTACGCCGAGACAAAGACCCGGCCCTGCAAACCGCCCTTTGCTTACTGCCAACTGCTTACTGCTAACCGCCAACTTTCATCTGCCCCCCTGAACGTCAATCCACATCCGCACCGATCAAATCTAACCAAAGCCTAACATCACGTTTCAGAAACCATAAAACATCATGAAAAAATATTATATTTCCTCCAAAACCAAATTAGCACTCCTTTTAGCGCTAAGCGCATTTGCTGGGGCGCAATTTCAAAACGCTCGAGCCGCGATCACTTACGGATCTCTTACTGGCTCAACTTACACTCAAAACTTCGATGGAATGACGACGTCTGCTAGTGCAGCAACGCCGACAGGTTGGGGATTTGGATCAGGTGCTAGTACGACAGCGGCAGCTGCTACAACTGCAGTAACTATAAATGCAGGAACTTCTGGTACAGGTGCATTAACTGGTACTAGTTCTGGAGGTGCGTATCAATTTGTTAGCGGTGTTTTGGCTTCTGGAACTGACAAATCAATCGGATTTCTCTCTACTGGCAGCTACACAAGCCCAAAATCACTGATCTTTGGTATTACTAACAATACAGGGACTTTGCTCACTGGATTCACACTTGATTGGAATTATGAAAAATATCGGACTGGCAGCAGAGCGTTTGACTGGACATTTAGTTACTCTCTGAATGGAGGCACTAGTTATACTTCGGTAGCTGCTGGAAACCAAAGCTATGCTGCCGATGGAGCTAACGCTGTGGTTAATCCGCCTACTTCACTTTCTGCAAACGGAGCTTCTACTGTTGATATTACTGGCATCAGTCTTGCGGATACTAGCAGTATTGTATTTCAATGGACATATACGGGTTCTGGAGGTAGTACCAACGGTCAAGGTTTAGGTATTGATGATTTTAGCCTTACTGCAGTCCCCGAGCCTTCGACCTATATCGGTGGTGGATTGATCCTCGGCCTTGCGGCTTTCAGCCAGCGCAAGCGGTTTGGCAAACTAGCCGCTGCTTAATCGCTTCCGACTGATTTATTTGGTGGTGAGGTGTTAGAAACCCCGTTGGACGATTGTTCCGGCGGGGTTTCTTGTTGTGATTGTGCAGAATGAGCTGATTGACATCCATTAAGTAAGACGACATCTTACTTTTGTGACGACAATCATTTCCAGCAAAGGGCAGTTGGTGCTTCCTTCCGAATTCCGGCAAATGGATGGAGTGCAGGCAGGAGAAACCTTCGAGATTGAGCGGTTGGAAGCAGGACAATATTTGCTTAAACATCAGAAACCAGCAGCAAACCAAGGTGTGGTGAATTGGCTGGTCGAGTGCCCTGACAAAGGATGGTTTGAGCCAATCCCATCCGAATCCACGGACACGCTTTGAAGTATCTGGTCGATGCCAATGTGCTGAGTGAGGGCACCAAACCGGTACCTGATGAAAAAGTGGTGCGATGGCTGCGCGATCACGAAGCCGAGTTTGCCGTCTCGCCGATTGTGCTTGGTGAACTCGAGTATGGGATTCTGCAATTGCCAGAAGGAAAGAAACGCAGTCGTTTGCAAACTTGGTTTGCCCAAGGAGTGCAACAACTTTACGTGCTGGATTTTGACGCGGCGACAGCCGCCGCATGGGCTCAATTACTGGCCCGTCTTAAAAAGAAAGGACTTGCCATGCCCATCAAAGACAGTCTGATTGCGGCGACAGCACTCCGGCATGATCTCATCGTGGTAACGCGTAACGCGCCGGATTTCCAAAATACCGGGTTGGACTTGGTGAACCCGTTTGCCGAGTCAGCTTTTTAGCGGGTGATTTCGATTAACGTTGGACGCGGCCGGAGCCGTCGCCGCCGACAAGGGCCTCGACTTCTTTCAGGCTGACGAGGTTCTAGTCGCCGCTGATGGTGTGTTTCAAGGCGCTGGCAGCGACGGCGAAGTTGATCGCGGAGTTTCATCCGGCCAAACCAAAGAAAAAGGCGGTGCGCGGCTGCGCGAAAGGAGCACCCGAAACTTTCTACATGGCACCCGACTTCGATGCGCCGTTCGAAGAATTCAAGACTTACATGTGTTATATCTGATTCACACCAATGACTTGTTTTGTAAGCGTAACGCGGAGTGCCTTGGTTTGTCGCTTGACCGGGCTTTATCATAGATGTCGCAGATGACTTGGCTATGACATCTATGATCTTTTAAGCCGCTTGCCGATGTGCCGGGACGTGAGTTTTTTGTGCTCTGGTCGCCTTGGCCCAGGCAGCGGGGGTGATGTCTTGGATTTGCCAGTTGGTCATCGTCGGCAGGCG
>JBBRPA010000006.1:0-81483 GCA_038228695.1 Chthoniobacterales bacterium | reverse complement strand
TGGTGACCCTAACGGGATTCGAACCCGTGTTACTCCCGTGAAAGGGGAGTGTCCTAGACCTCTGGACGATAGGGTCATTCTCCTTCACCGGTTATTCCCGGCTGAAAAATGAGGCCCTCATATTCCGTGCGTTTCAACACTCTGGCAAGTGGATTTTAGCGTTCCGGCACCTCGGCCGACCCGGTCTAAATTCTGTCCACGAAATCGCCCCGAAAAGGTTCGACTCCGACCGTTTGCCCTCTAGACTCGCAGGTCTTCGATCAAGTCACGCTCATGCATCCCACTAGGAGTCACTTTTTTTGGTTCTTCACCGTGTTTCTTCTGACGGTTTTGGCCGGTTCGCCATCCTGCACCAGAAAGACTCCTCAAGCGCCCGATCTGATCGTGCTGCACACCGCGCGCCTGCGGGGCAACATCGTCCCAGATGGTCTGCGCAACAACGGCGCGATCCAATATTATCCCTACATCGCCGGTTATGTGAAAAGAGTGCGGGAAGAGGCGGCAAAAACGGGCACGCAGGTATTGCTGGTCGATCTCGGCGACAGTCTCTCGGGCTCGTTTGCCGCGTCAGTCACGGAATCAAAAAACGTGACGTCGTTTTTCAATGAATTGCACTACGACGCGGTGATGCTGAGCAATCTCGATGCGAATCTGACGCCCGAGGTGTTGAAGCCGTTACGGATGCCAGTGCTTTGTCCGTTTCTGGATCCGCAGGGAATGACGGCGCTACCCGGCACCGTGACGATGGCCTCGTTGCGCAAAGGGCCGCTGGAAGTGCAGTTGCTGGCGAATTACAACGAGGACGAGCCAGTGAAGGGGAACGAGGCGAGTTTCCCGACTTACTTTGGTCAGGTCGAGCAGACGCAGCCGCTGCGCGATTACCCCGCGATGATGAGCAAACTCTCGAAGAAAACGGAGGACACCTTCCGTTTGTTGTTGAGCATGAAATTTCTCCAAATGAACGGCAAACCGCCGACCTTTCTCCAGACGTTGCAAACCTGGAGCGTCGATGCCGTGCTTGGTCACATGCCTTATCCGGGCCGCTGGCTGGCTTCGTCGAAGAACCCGGGCTGGCAGCCACCGGTTTCGCTGAGTGTGTTGCGCGATAATCGCGGGCTCTCGCTCTCCCGGGCCGACTACAAGCGCGTTTACGGAAAGTGGGTGATGGTGAGCCAGTCGAATTTAAACATGGTGGCCAACACCGCCCCTGCCGATCCGGAGATCGAGAAGAAGCTGGCGCCTTATAAAGACTTGATCGAGAAGGCGGACAAACCGGTCGTAACGATCAACAAAGACATGGAGGAGAGCGAGGTGCTCTCCCTTTACATGGAAGCCCTCGCCTCGGTCCCCGGGACGCAAGTGGCGATCTGCGGCAATGCCAACAACTCCGTCCGCGCCGCTTGGCGCAAAGGCAACGTGAGCTACAGCGATATCTACAACAGTCTGCCCTGGGAGAACAAGGTGGCGCAGTTCGATCTCACCCGCGCCGACTACGATTCGCTCTTTAAAAATGGCGAGATTTTTTCCAGATACGACGTGCTCGTTTCCGACACCGCGAAGACGGGCGACACGATCACGGTGACGACGACCAATTACCTCGCCCGGGAAATGACCCGCGCGCTGGGCTGGCAAAAAGCACCGTTGATTCGCAGCACGGATCCGCGTCCCGAATACCAATTTTTTGCCGACTATCTCATTAAAAAATACGACCCCAGCACGGACCAGAGTCGTTTGTCCGGTTGGACGTATGCGAAGCCTGCGCCCAAGCCCACGCCCACACCATGAATCCGCTGCCACTGCCGTCGCGCAACCTGCGAGAGTGCGGGATCACCCTGCGAGAAATTCTTTTGTTAGTGGTGCTGACGCTGATGTTACTAGCAGCGCTCATCCCTTTCCTGCGTCGGGGTAAGACATCGTCAGAAAGTGTGGCCGCGATGAACAATCTCGTGCAATGGGGAATCGGCCTGAACCTCTATCTGATCGAGCACAACAACCGGCTGCCACAGGTGGGCCCGACCCAAGCGGATTCGACCTTGGACGACGTTTGGTATAATGCATTGCCGCCGTATCTTTCGCAGGCTCCTTACAGCAAAATGATCGAGCCCGGGTTCAAAAAGAGTGACAACTCAACGATCATCTGGAGCGATCCGGGGCTGGAAAAAATGTTCGGTAAAACAGGGGAGATTTTTATTTTTCCTTACGCTATGAATCGCTTTCTGCAGCCGACACTGACGCAACCGGCCTATGCGATTTACGACGTGCAAAGTCCGCGCTCGGTCATCTTCTTGAGCGAATCGGCCTCGACCGATCCGGGCTTGCTGCCGCCCGCGGTTTCCTACCGTTACGATCGGAAGCCAGACTCGCCCTCGGCGATTGCTCACGTCCTTTTTCTGGATGGGCACGTCGCTCCGGTGAAACGCGAAATTCTTTCCGCAGAACCCACCACGGCAGCGGGCGACGCTATGCCCGAGGTTTCTTGGCAGCCTTTCCCTGGCGCGCTGGCTCCGCAGGTTGAGTAGGCTCCTAACCAAGCAGGCTGGTCGCGCTCAACCGGGCGTATATTCCACCCAGCCCGACGAGTTCTTCGTGCGTCCCGCGTTCGACAATCCGTCCTTTGTCTAAGACGAGAATCTGCTGGGCGTGTCGCACGGTGCTCAGCCGGTGCGCGATCACGAAACTGGTGCGGCGAACTAACAAACGCCCGAGTGCTTCCTGAATTTGTCGCTCTGTCTCGGTGTCCACACTCGCAGTGGCCTCGTCGAGAATGAGAATCGGCGGGTCTTTCAGTAAGGCGCGCGCGATCGAGATGCGCTGCTTCTCGCCGACGCTGAGCTTGATGCCGCGCTCGCCGACTTTCGTTGCGAGGCCCTCGGGTAACCGGGCGATGAAATCCCAAGCATTGGCCGCGCGCGTCGCCTGTTCTAACATCGCGTCGGTCGCCTGTGGATTTCCGAGCAGTAGATTGTCGCGGATCGTGCCGTTGAAGAGAAAACTTTCCTGCGTGACCACGCCCACATTGACCCGCAGATCCGCCTTCGAAAAATCGTAGAGCGGCTTGCCGTCGATCGTGATCTCGCCCCCATCGTATTCATAAAAACGGGTAAGCAGATTCACGAGGGTGGATTTCCCTGCTCCCGTCGCGCCAACAAGTGCGATGGTTTCGCCTGGCCGCGCGTGGAGCGAAATATTTTTTAGCGTCGGCAAATCGTCCGAGTAGGAAAAGCTAACATTCGAATACTGCACCTCACCTGCGACCCGCTCGCCCGTGTCCACATCCTCCGCACCCGTCTCGGTAGGCGTGTCGAGAATTTCAAAAACCCGCTCGCCAGCAGCGCGCCCGGACTGGATGAGTTGGTTCAGGCTGTGCAGGCGACCGATCGGTTCGTAAAGGAGGCGTGCGAGGATGATGAACGCGGTCAGGCCACCCAGTTGCATCGTGCCCGCGAGCACGGCACGACCGCCAAATGCTAACATTAGGATTAGTCCGCAGGAGGTGAAAAAATTCATCGAGGGCGAGTAGAGCGCCCAAGCGCGCATGACCACGAGAGTCGCCTCGCGGAGCTGACCGCTAATCGTATTAAAGTGCGCGTGTTCCTCGTTCTCGCGAACGTAGGTTTTGATCTGTCGGATGCCGGCTAAGTTATCGTGCAGGAGGGAATTCATGGCCGACGAGGCCTTGCGTTGCTGGCGATAGCGAGTGTGCGCAGTGAGCGTGTAGGC
Organism: Chthoniobacterales bacterium; assembly: GCA_038228695.1. Taxonomy (GTDB): domain Bacteria; phylum Verrucomicrobiota; class Verrucomicrobiia; order Chthoniobacterales; family DASVRZ01; genus DASVRZ01. Next base: position 77,763 of record JBBRPA010000006.1, on the reverse strand, counting down.
CAGGGCACCCGCGATCAAAAAAGGCACCGGTAAAAGAGCTAATCCCGCAAGCGCGGGCTGCTGGTAGAACATCAATCCGCCCACGATCACGATCTGCATCACGGCCACTGTGCCCTGCTCGATCCCGTCAATCAGGACGCGCTCGACCGCGTTCACATCCTCAAGAATACGCGTCATAATGTCGCCCGTGGAGCGGTTGTCGAACCAGTTCAACGGTAGCCGCTGGATATGACCGTAAAGATCGCTGCGAAGATCGTAGATGACCTTTTGCTCAAAGGTGTTGTTAAGGAGGATGCGAAGCGCATTGAAAAAATCTTGGAGAAAAAACGCGCCTAATCCGGTCAGAACCAACGGCCAGAGGAGCGTGGCTTGTTTGCCAATGATCACCTTGTCGATGATCTGCTGCGTGACGGTTGGAAAGACGATCACAAGCAGCGTGGTCACGACCGCACTCAGGATGGTGCCAGCGGCCATCCACGGGTAGCGTTGCACGTAAACAAAGACGCGTAGCACCGTGCCGAGGCGCGGCTTTTTCGCTTTTGGATTGTCGCTACCCACATGTCGCATAAGGACGCCGAATGTCCGCGTGACAGGCCAAGTGCGCAAGTGGCTAAGCTCTGTTTGCAGGACTCGGGCCGAGTTGTCATGGGGCTTTGTTTTTCTCAAGGAATCAGCGTAGTTTCTGGGGCTATGAATAAAAAAATCGCGTTCGGTTGTCTCGGTGCCTTGGTTGTTGTCGTGGGCATTGTGATTTTGTCTGGCATTGGCGGATACAACTCGCTGGTTAGTTTAAAGCAGGGAGTTAATGCGAAATGGTCGGATGTGGAAAACCAGTATCAACGTCGCGCGGACCTCATTCCGAATCTTGTGCAGACGGTGGCGGGAGCGGCAAATTTCGAGAAATCGACCCTCGAAGCCGTGGTGCAGGCGCGGGCTAGCGTGGGCCAAATGAAAATCACGCCGGGTCAGGCACCCGAAACGGCGGAGCAACTCAAGCAATTCGAGGCGGCGCAGGGTCAGTTAGGATCTGCGCTTTCGCGGCTGCTCGTGGTCTCGGAAAATTATCCGGAGTTGAAGGCGAATGCGAATTTCCAAGGCCTGCAAGCGCAGTTGGAGGGAACGGAAAACCGGATCACAACCGCGCGCGGCGATTTCACCCAGGTCGTGCAGAGTTACAACACAGCAATCCGGCGTTTCCCGACAGTGCTCTACGCGGGTGCCTTGGGTTTTTCAGAGCGTCCTTATTTTGAATCGCGCGCAGGCAGCGATGTGCCACCGCCGGTGAAGTTCGACTTCGGCAACAAGCCATAAAATGAGGCGCTGGCTCTGGCTGGTGGTTTTTTGGTTCGCGGCCCTAACTGGCGTTAGCGGCTTGCAGGCGCAATCGTCCGCCATGCCCGCCGCGCCGACACGCTATGTGTCGGACCGCGCCTTTGTGCTCGACGAGCCCACGATCGGATCGCTGAACGCAAAGCTGGAGAGTTTTGAAAAAGAGACCTCGAACCAAGTCGTGGTGGCCATTTTTGCGAACCTCCCGGCGGGTGCAGAGATTGCCCAATACTCCACGCAGGTTTTCCGTTTCTGGGGCGTTGGTCAGAAAGGAAAAGACAACGGCGTGGTCCTTTTCGTTTACAAAAACGACCGGAAACTTTTCATTGCGACGGGGCGCGGTCTGGAGGGTGCGCTGCCGGATTTCACCTGCAAGCAGATCATCGCGAGCGAGATTGTCCCGCAATTCAAAGCAGGGAATTTTGCAGGCGGAATTACAGCGGGCGTGGAGGCCATTCTCGCGGCAACCAAAGGGGAATATCATGGAACAGGGCGGACAGCGAATGATCACGTTGCCTCGTCGGTGGCTAAGGGAGCTGGATTTTTACCAATTCTTTTCTTTGCATTGTTTATCTATGTGATGATCCAAAATGTTCGCCGAGGCGCACCAGATCGCGTGTTGAACCGAAGAGGTTATTACAACTACGGCAGCCCGAACGTGCTCGGTCAGGATAGTTGGAGCAGTTCGGGAGGTAGCTCTGGGGGTGGCTGGAGTGGTGGTGGAGGCGGCGGGGGATTCAGTGGTGGAGGCGGCAGCAGCGGCGGTGGTGGCGCAGGAGGTAGCTGGTGAAGACGCGCCGTTTTTTGCAAGGCCTCGATAACGAGCGGTTGATCGCAGCCGTTCGCGATGCCGAGCGCGGAAATTCGGGCGACGTTGTTTTATTCATCACTTACAAAAAAGTGACCGACGCCGTCGCGAGGGCGCACGAAATCTTTGTCGAATTGAAACTGGAAGAAACCACTCCGCAGAATTCCGTATTGATTTTTCTCGCGCCCGAGTCCCGCACGCTGGCGGTGATCGGCGGCACCGATCTTTACCGTGTGCTGCCTTCCGATTGGTGGACAAGTCTGGTCGCGACCATCACCGCACGGCTGGCTGCGGGTCACCTCACGGAAGGTTTGCTGGACGGCCTGCGCTTGATCGGCGAAAGCTTGCGCAAAAACTTTCCGGTGGCTAGAACCGTGGACCGCTCCAACCAGCAGGACTTACTGGAAGAACGGTAGCCCAATTAATTTCCGCAATTTGATGTGCCACCCTAGAAGGTAACTTAAGAGATATATGATTCGTGAAATTGGTAATCAAACCCGGCAGTTTCTGATCATGGTCGGCAGTGTGGTCTGGCTGTTCGTGCACACGATTTCGGAGATGATGGAGAACATCATGCGCGGCCGGACGCCGTTTCGCGCGGCCTCGCTTTTTGAGCAAACCGACCGCGCGGGCGTCGGCTCGGTGCCGCTGGTGGCCATGGTCTCATTCTTCCTCGGGCTGACGATGGCGTTGCTCACGGGTTACCAATTGCAGCGATTTGGCAGCGAGCGATATGTGCCCGGACTGGTCGCGGTGGCCTTCACTCGGGAACTGGGCCCGCTGCTGACCGGCATCGTTATCGCCGCTCGCATCGGAGCCGCTTACACCGCGGAATTGGGAACCATGACCGTTTCCGAGGAAGTCGAAGCGTTGGAGACGATGGGCATCGGACCCATGCGATTCCTCGTGGCGCCCCGGGTGGTGGCGATTACTTTCCTGATGCCGTGTTTATCGGTCATCGCGACCGTCGCCGCGCTCGTTAGCACGGCGCTGATTTCGTGGTATAACCTGAATATTTCCTTCGCCTACTGTCGCGATCTCATTCTCGAAAGCATCCTGCTCAAGGACGTTTACACCGGGGTTGTGAAAAGCGTGCTCTTCGGCCTCATCATCGGCCTCGTCTCTTGCTACAAAGGTCTAGCGGTCGAAGGCGGTGCGGCTGGCGTCGGAACGTCCACCACCTCCAGCGTAGTCGTCGCGATCACGACCGTCATCGCCATGGACACGGTCGCAAACATCATCCTCACGAACATTCTTCCATGAGTGACCATCCGATTGTCCGGTTGGAAAATATCCGCCTCGCCTTTGGCGAAAAAGTCATCCTCAATGGCTTCAACCTCGAGGTTCATCGCAAGGAACGCCTCGTCATTATGGGCCAGTCTGGGAGCGGAAAGAGCACGCTCCTCCGCCTCATCTGCGGCATCCTTCGACCGACCGCTGGCTCGGTCAAATTCGGCTATCTCGAAATCCCTCAATTGAAGCGTAGTCTGCTCAACCAGATGCGTCACCGCATCGGGATGGTCTATCAATACTCCGCGCTCATCAGCTCGGTCAATGTGCGCGACAATCTCGCCCTCCCGCTCGAGGAGTTGACCCGGAAAACGCCCGATGAGATTGAAAAGCTCGTGGATGAGAAACTCGACATGGTGAACATGAGCGACTCCAAGTTCTCCATGCCGGCCGAGTTGAGCGGAGGAATGAAAAAACGCATCGGCCTCGCCCGGGCGCTGATGATGGAGCCGGAGTTGATCCTCTACGACGAACCTAGCGCTGGCCTCGATCCCGTGATCAGCTCGGTCATCGACGAACTAATGATCGAGGTGAGCGAGCGCACCGGGGCGACATCAATTATTGTCACCCACGAAATGGAGAGCGCTTTCCGGGTCGCCACGCGCATGGCGATGGTTTACAAGGGAAGAGTCATCGAAAGTGGCACTCCGGACGAAATGAGAGCGTCGAAAGATCCTGTTGTCGTCCAGTTCCTTTCCGGCGACACCGAGGGACCGATCCTCGAAGATTCCGGCGAGCAACCATCCTCAGCCCCAACCGATTTGGAACCCAAATCGGAAGAAAAATCCAAATCCAAACGGACCAAAAAATCTAAACCCTAACATTATGCAAGTCATACGCAGCGAAATCCGCACCGGCCTCCTTGTTCTCATCACCATCGGCGCCCTCGTCGCCCTCGTCCTTTACATCGGAGCGCCGGGAGTTTTCAAAAAACTCAACACCTACTATGTCCAGATCGACAACGCCTCTGGCATCAAACCCGGGGCGCCCGTCAACCTCGCCGGCCGCAAAGTCGGGCAGATCATTGATTTAAAATCGCCCGTTCCGCTGAAGGATCGCCCCGCTGGCAAACCTAACTACGAAGTGCTCATTACGGTGCGCGTAGAAGCCGACGCCCCGCTCTACAAAGCCTGCGCCACCCGCATGGTTTCCTACGGATTGCTTTCGGAACTCGTCATCGACTTTACCAAAGGCGACGAAACCAGCGGGCGCGCGGAAAACGGCTTCACCTTCGTCGGAGAGCGCGACGCCGCCCTTTCCGAGCTCGCGCCCAAAGTGCTCGACAAACTCGAACCGCTCCTGATCAGCGGACGCGAGACGCTCGCCGAATTGAAAACCACCGTTTCGAACATCGGCAAGATCACCGCGACCGACTCGGAGTTCAACATCGCCCTCAGTCGTTTTCGCATACTGGGCGATAATCTCGTCAAACTGACCGATCCCCAAGGCAGCATCACTCTCTCGCTCAACCAGTCGATGGGTTCCTTGAAAAACTCGATGAGCAACATCGAGCGGTTCACCAAGGAGTTTAAACCCGACGACATTAACGTCACTCTCGCGAACTTCCGCGAAGCTTCCTCCGACTTGAATCGCGCGGTCGGCACCTTGGACAATACCCTCTCCGCGCTTGGCCCCGACCTCGTCGCGACCTCCCGCAACGCCAGCCAGTTCACCGACACGATCAAGCGCCAGCCTTGGCGTATCATCTGGCCCTCGACAAAAAATTATTCGGACGACTCTTCGGGTGACGTAGAGGTTCGCCGCGCGCTCCCGGTTCATCGCCGCTAACAAAAGGGAGAGCGAGGCTCCGTCCAAGCGAACTGCGAACACTCTTTCCAAGCGCGGATGGCCTAAAAAAATCTGGCTCACACGGAGGTTCGCCCTCCCCTGTTTGCTACGCCAGCATCGCAGCGGCCGCGCGGCGGCCCGTCGCCATCGCCCCATGCACCGTCCCGCTGTGGCCGTGGGTATCGGTCGCCTCGCCTGCGAAAAAAACTCTCCCCCCGAGCGGCGCAGCCAACGTTTCGCGAACGCTGTTAGTCGTCAGGATCGTTGGGTAACTGTAAAGGCCGCGCACCCACGGATCGGCTCCCCAGTCCGCCACGTGGCCAGCTTCAAACAGGCGAGACGCGAGGTTTGCCCCAAAAATCGTGTCCAGTTCCCCGAGCGCGAACTCCACCGGATCCACTTGCAACCGCTGCAACGTCTCTGCCCGGCTACCCCCGATGAAGGCCGTTAGCACGAGCGACGTTTCCGATTTCCCCTTCCCCGGCACCCAAAATTGCGGGAGAAATCCGTCGGTATGGAGGAAATACATTTTCTCATCCCAGAAGCGCTCGTGGAACCGCAGGATAATCTTCATCCCGTGATCCATCCCCACGCAGTGCAGCGCCTCGATTTTTTCCGGCGGCAGGGCGGGATCGAAATGGATCACGTTCTCCCGAAGCACCCGCACCGAGGCCGTCACGAGAACGCGGTCCGCTTCCATGCGCGTCCCGTCCGTCAGCCGCAAGACCGGGTCCGCACCCCATTCGATGCTGGCTACCGGCGAGTTTAGCAACAACCGCGGTCCGATTCGCTCGATCGCAGGCCGAAATAATCCGATGTAAGGCGTGGCCAAGGTGTAATTCGTTTCCCGCGCCTCCCAGCCTCGCTCGTAATTCGCAAACCCGCGCATGCCGAGGCGGTCGAGCGTCGTGCCGTGCTCCACCCCAAGCCGCGAATCCAGATAATGCCACGCCCGTCGTGGAAAATGTTGGCGGATTAGCACCTCCTGGGCGGTCCAGTTTTCCCCGCGGTAGTTGCCCAGCCCAGCGATGAAATCGAACGCCGCTTGGACATCGGCATCTGCCGCCGCTTGGTCGAGGAGACGCAGTTCGCCGTCGAGGCGGAAAAAGTCGTCCGTCGTATAATGTTGCAAGGCGCTTTGCCCTTGGTTGCTGGCCAAGACATGCACGGCATTTTCCGGTCCGTGAATTTCTTCCGCTCCCAATTCCACCGGGAAATCCGCAAAAGTTTCTAGCGTTCGCACCCGTCCCCCTGCCTGACCCGAGGCTTCCAAAATCAGAAAATCAACCCCGGCGTCGAGCAGGGCCTCCGCCGCCGACAACCCAGCGACTCCGGCTCCGATGATGATCACGGGTAGTCTCACGCAAATGGAGTGGACCAAAATCCCCGCCGATAGGCACGCAGAATCGTTCGATCTGCCGGATGTGACCACCTTGGAGCACAAAATTTTCTCTCCCCCACCGGAGCGACCCCGTGCTATTGATCTGCATGCGTTCGCTTCTTTTACTCGTCAGCCTTCTTCTTCCGGGAGTTGTTTTCAGCCAAGCCATTGTCCCGTTTCCAGACGGCATTCGCACCCGCGACCACGGACGCGAGCGCACCTACGTAATCGCGGCCGACGAAATCGCGCAGCCCGGACCTTCAAAACGTTTCGAAGTCCGTAGTCAAAATGTTGCGCAAGCAGCCGCCGCTAAAACCCTCGCGCCCGACGCCCGCCTGATCGTTTATCCCTCCGACGAAAAGCGCAGCGAGTCCAACCGCCGCCTGCTCACCGAGAAGGTTTTGGTCCACCTTCAGCCCGGGACCGATGCCAGCAGCCTCGCTCGCCGCCTCGGTTTCGAAAAATCGACGCCCGCGCCAGCACTCGCCGATCATTACGTCTTCACCGCATCGTCCTCGCGATCTGCCCTCACCGCCATCGAAGCCCTCCGCTCGGCAGACGGCGTTGTTTCGGCCGATCACTTGCTCGCCCGACTCCAAAAACGGCGTGGCATTCCCAATGATCCGCTCTTTCGATCGCAATGGTTTCTGCGTAATAACGGCCAAACGGGCGGCAAGCCCGGCATCGACGCGGGGGTGGCCGGCATCTGGGGTAAGTTTGGCGGCGCCGGCATTCGGGGCCGAGGTGTGCTGGTCGGCATCGTGGACGACGGCGTCCAGGGGAATCATCCCGATCTCAAAGCCAATTATGACAGCCGGTTGGACTATGATTGGAACGACAACACTCCTTACACAGCGGACCCGAGCCAAAACAACGAAGATTTCCATGGCACCGCCGTTGCCGGCATCGTCGCTGCTCGGGGCGGCAACAAACTCGGCGTCTGCGGCGTCGCCCCGCAGGCCCGCATTACCGGGCTCCGGCTGATCGCCGACTACGTGGACGACAGTCAGGAAGCGGAAGCCTTTCTCTTCCGACCCGTTCGGATCGCGATTAAAAGTAACAGTTGGGGTCCTTATGACGACGGCCAATCTCTCGAAGGTCCCGGACCGCTCGCGCAACAAGCCTTGATCGATGCCACGACGAACGGACGCAATGGGCATGGAACGATTTTTGTCTTTGCTGCCGGCAACGGCCGCACCGATGGCGATAATTCCAACTACGACGGCTACGCCAATTCGATTTACACCATCGCCACCACCGCGGTGGATCACAATGGCAAGGTCACCTATTACGGCGAAGGGGGGGCGAACGTCGTCATCGCTGCGCCGAGCGACAATTATGCCGACAGCGGAATTGTCACTACCGATCTCACCGGCAACAACGGTTACAATTACTTCCGCGTTGGCGGCGATATCTCGCTCTACGATTACACCGGGACCTTCGGTGGCACCTCTGCCGCCGCCCCGGTCGTTTCCGGCGTCGTTGCTCTAATGCTTCAGCGCAATCCGAATTTGGGCTGGCGCGATGTCCAGGAAATCCTCATCCGCACCGCGATGCAGAACGATCCCGGCAACGTCGGTTGGATTACGAACGGCGCGGGCTTCCATTTTAACGAGGACTTTGGCGCGGGCTTAGTGCGTGGAACCGACGCCGTCAACCTAGGAGCCCACTGGCAAAATCTCGGCCCGCAGACCAGCCAAAGCATCAGCGACACGAACACCGCCGCCATTCCCGATGGCACCGGCTCGCTCATGCGCACCTTCACCTTCGACCCTGACCAACGGGTGGAGCACGTCACCGTCAAACTCGACGTCACCCATCCGAAACGCGGCCAGCTTCGCATTACGCTGATCTCGCCCTCGGGCACGGTCAGCGAACTGGCAACCAAGCACAACGACCCGAACAGCGACATCGACTGGACCTACATGACTGTCCGCAACTGGGGCGAAGATGCTGGCGGCGAATGGACCCTCAAAATCGAGGACCTGCTCCCGGGCAGCGCTGGCACATTCAACTCCGCCGAAGTCACACTCTACGGATCGGATCAGCTCCTGATGACAGTCGCACCGCTGTAAGCGGGAACGGGAAATCGATTCATTCTCGAACGTTGAGGGACCCGTCTGCGAGAACCTGTCCCGGGTAGTGCGGGCGTCCCCGCCTGCGGGTTTTGGCGTCTCGCCGAAACGTTTTTGTTTGGGGATTGGATGAACGAATTGCGGCGCAAGATGCCCCGCCCAGCAGGCAGGATGCCCGCACTACCCGAGATCTTCCGCTTCTATTCTGGCGCGGGCTGGTTCGCACCGGTTAGATCATTCAGCGAAACGACCGATCCGTTGGTCATGATGAGCAAATTACCTTGGCCATGGACCGAGCCGCGTTCGGCAAACCATGGATGCCGCGGCCAGAGAAATGGGGTGATCGGCTTGGCGTCGAACGGCGTGGGAATGTAATCGAGCCGAAACGGCGTTTGCTCGGTGTAATGCACCTCGGCCTTGATCGTGGGGCAAAGCCAGTTCTGCTTGCCGATGTTGTAAGGCTGCAATTGCTCGAGCCAAGCGTCCGCAAATGGCCCCGAGGCTGGATCTGACACGGGAACTTGCGGCCAATGGCCTTTGTCCGTGATGTATCCGTTGGCCGCAACGAACAGATTTTTCAAATTGCTCGCGCACTGCACCGCACGGGCTTTTTCCCGCAAACGGTTAAATTGAGGACTGAGCAACGCCGCTAGAATCACAATGATGACGATCACCGTCATCAACTCCAACAGGGTAAAGCCCAGTTCGCGGAAAACGCGGGTCTTCACGCGGAGCAGAGAGGGATGCCGACTAGACGCCGGCCGTCGTAGTTGCGGCGGTCTGACGGTAACCTGAGACAGAGTATTCGACCGTACGTTCAACGATAGGATTACCGGAGGAATCAATCCGACCATTTGTTACAGTGAGAACGGCCGTTCCGCTCATAACTAGGTTGGAATAAACGCCACTGGTGAAAGTGTCGATCGTGGTGTCCAAAGTGCCATTGGTGTTGGCCGTGAAGTCGGTGGCAACTGCAGTCGTTACTCCCGTCATAGGATCTGTAACGAACGTCGTCAAAGTGTAATTATAACTCGCTTCAATAATGCCTTTGAATGTGGACGAATCTGGAGTGGAAGCGCCAACGCCCGTGATTGTTCCTGGATAAACCCGGCCGGCATTGAAAACAGTCATGGTCCCGGACGAAGTTCCCGTCTCGGCGATATCCACGGTGTAAACGGCAACGGAGCCGCCGTTCGAGCCGTCGACTGGGTCGGTGTTTTCGACCATCACGCCCCCGTAAGTGCCGACGATATTGGCCACACTGACGGCGCCTTTGTTGTAGTCGGGTCCGCCGGAGAGGGCGAAAACCTGAGCTTGGAGCAAAAGGACACAGAGAAGAGTTCCGAGGAGAGCACGCATATACTGATAGAAAACCTTAAGTCGTGTCGGGTGTCAACCAAGTAAAAATGACAATTGTATCAGTTTCACAGCGGTCCAGCGGAATGCAGCCCTTCGTTATGGAATCTTCGTTCCAAGTGGAGAGCGGTTACCCAACTGGATAGACTCTCCGGGAGGTGGCAATCCACGTCCGGAGCACGGGTTGAGCCGAGGTTTTTCCCCCCGCTGCCCACGGTGAGAAGGCGGGCAGGATGTAGCCGCTCGGGGTTTGCAGGAGGACGGGCAGTTTTTGGCGGAGGCCAGCCCCGTCGCGGAGCGTTTCGGCGGGGTGAAGGTGGCCGCTGAAAACGATGTCGCCGGGCTCGATGTCTGTTGGGTCGATTGGGCGGTCGCCGTGATGAAATAGATGGGAACCGATCCGCCTCTGGTCGTGGAGGGGGAGATCCGAAGGGAGGTCGCGCAGATGGCGGTCGTGGTTTCCCCGGAGGAGGACAAGGTTCGGGATGAGTGGGATGATGCGCCCGAGCCAGTCGCGAAACGAGGCGGAAGCGGCGGCCGTATGGACGAGGTCGCCCAGGAAGAGGACGGTTTTTGGGCGATAATCGGCAACTAAATCAGCGAGGCGTTGCTCGATTTTGCTCATGCCCCAAGCGGGGATTAAGGCACCGGCGGCGCGCTGACTGAGTTCGTAGCCGTAATGGAGGTCGGCCACGGCCAGCCAATGTTCGGTTTCGTGGAAAAGGGCGAGGCGATGGTCGAAGCGGAGGTTTTCGGCGACGAGGACGCTGGCAGACATGAACTTGGAATGAACCACGAAGAGGGCTAGGCACCAAGGGGGAATAGGGAGGAGGTTCGCGCAAAGACGCTAAGGCGCAAAGGGAACAAGCGGTTTTAACCACAACCGAGTCCGACGAACCGGAGCGAAGCGGAGATCGGCTGCACTTCAAGCAGGGCGAAGCCTGCCGTAGGCACCAAAGGTGCCTGTCAATTTTCCCCCTCTTTCAACCAGACAAATGGACACGAATGGACACGAATTTGGGGGAGGCGGAGAATCATCGGTGGTGGCATACGGGCCGTGGTGGGGGTTTAAAGGTGCTGCACCCATCACGCTGATCCATGATTTCTGTCCCAAACATGAACTCCCGAAAACGTCCTGACGCCGTCGCCTCACCTTGGAACAAAACGAATCTCCCTTAAAGAACAGTGCTTTTCCCCTGGAGCAGAACGCTTTTTCGCATTGGTGAATAGGAGCGGACGGACGCCCGGGAGGAGGAGTTGCGTTGGCGGCGTAGATGTAAACACATCCGAGGATGGCGGGGGCGTGGTGTGAGCCTGAAAACATTCGAGTGGATTGGTGGCTATTCATGGCTAAATTTCCTGTCTAATGAGCACTGCGACCTTGAATCAACCGCGCTTCGATACTTTGCCCGATGAATTTGGCCATTTCGGCGAATACGGCGGCATGTTTGTTCCCGAAACGCTGATGACGGCTCTGAACGATCTAACGGAGGAGTATCACCGTGCGCGGGTCGATCCGGTGTTTCAGGCGGAGTTGGCCGATTTGTTGCACAATTTCTGCGGACGTCCGACGCCGCTTTATTTCGCCGAGCGGATGACGCAACATCTGGGCGGCGCGAAGATTTATTTGAAGCGGGAGGATCTGGTGCATACGGGGGCGCATAAGATTAATAATGCGATCGGGCAGATTTTACTGGCGAATCGGATGGGAAAAAAACGGGTGATTGCCGAGACGGGGGCGGGTCAGCACGGGGTGGCGACGGCGACGGTGGCGGCGCGTTTCGGCTGCGAATGTGTGGTCTATATGGGCGCGACGGATATGGCGCGGCAGTCGTTGAATGTGTCGCGGATGCGTTTCCTTGGGGCCGAGGTGGTGCCGGTGACGGCGGGGCAGGCAACGCTGAAGGAGGCGGTGAATGAGGCGATGCGCGATTGGGTGACGAATGTGCGTTCGACACACTATATATTAGGGACGGCTTACGGTTCGCATCCGTATCCAATGATGGTGCGGGATTTTCACCGGATTATCGGCGACGAGGCGCGGCGGCAGATTTTGGAGAAGGAGGGGAGGTTGCCGGATTTATTGTTAGCTTGCGTGGGCGGTGGGAGTAATGCGATCGGGCTTTTTTATCCGTTTCTCGGCGATGAAAATGTCCGTATGACGGGCGTGGAGGCGGGTGGAAGTGGGATTATCTCAGGTCAGCACGCGGCGCGTTTCCAAGGGGGCCGGTTGGGGGTTTTGCAAGGTGCGAAGACGCGCTTGCTCGCGGATGAAAACGGCCAGGTCGAGGCGACGCATTCCGTTTCCGCAGGGTTAGATTACGCAGCGGTGGGGCCGGAGCATTGCTACCTGCACGACATCGGGCGCGTTACTTACAATTACGCCACCGACGACGAGGCGCTCGATGCGTTCCAGACGCTAGCCAAGATCGAAGGGATCATTCCCGCGTTGGAATCGGCGCACGCGGTGGCCGAGGCGATGAAGGTCGCGCCAACGATGCGGAAGGATGAATTGATCGTGATTAATCTCTCGGGTCGCGGCGACAAAGACGTAAGCCAGGCGGCGGAGTTTCTTTTGCGATGAAAATGTTGAGCAAGGTAGAACAGGCATCCGGCTTGTTTAGATCTTTTGCCCTGCAAGCAGGATGCTTGCGCTACCCTTTATGAAGAGCATGACCGGCTACGGCCGCGGCCATGTGTCCGATTCGCACCATGCGGTGACCGTGGAGGTGAGTTCGGTCAATCGCAAGCAACTCGAGCCGGCGATCAATCTCCCGCGCGACCTCGCGATGCTCGAACCGCGCGTTCGCGAAGTGATCGCTGCCCGGATCGCGCGTGGGCGGATCAACATTCAAATTTCCGTGGCCGGCCTCGCGCTCGATGCTGCAGCGGAGTTTATCGATTGGACCGCAGCGGACCGCGCGAATGGTGCCCTGCGCGAACTCGCTAGCCGCTACGGTCTAACTGGTGGAATCGACCTGCGCGATTTACTCGCGATGCCCGGTGTTCTCCGCGCGGAGGAGGTCAGCACGGATGCAGAGGCGGTCTGGCCAGCGCTCGAACCCGCCTTGCGCGAAGCGTTAGATCAGCTCGTAGCTATGCGAGCACGGGAAGGAGACGACCTTCGCGCCGACTTGCAGAATCGCGCTGATGAGATTGACGCGGCGGTTGGGCGCATCGGGCAACTGCATCCGCTGACGATTGAAAAATACCGCGCTGGTTTGCAGGAGCGTGTCCGTAAGGCCGGCCTCGAATTGGATCTGGACGACGAGCGACTGGCCCGTGAGGTCGTGCTGCATGCCGAGCGGTGCGATATTTCCGAGGAACTAACGCGCCTGCAAAGTCATCTCGGTCAGTTTCGCGAAAACCTAACCAAATCTGAACCGGTTGGGCGCACTCTGGAATTCATCGCGCAGGAAATCGGACGCGAACTCAATACTCTTGGAGCGAAGGCGAACGACGCGGCCATCTCGCAATTGATCGTGACTTGCAAAGCAGGGATGGAGAAGATACGCGAACAACTGCAAAACATTGAGTAACGAATCTGCCATCCACGCCCGCAAGGACGCCTCCCGTCACGGCATTCTGTTTGTCGTCGCAGCGCCGTCGGGCGCGGGGAAGACGACACTGTGCGAGGCGCTTCGGCAGACGCCCGACTTCATTTACTCCGTCTCGTGTACTACACGGCCGCCACGCTCGGGTGAGATCGATGGCGAGGATTATTTTTTTATTAGCGAGGACGAATTTCGCAAGCGGATCGACGCTGGGGAGTTTCTGGAATATGCCAACGTGCACGGGAACTACTATGGCACGCTGCGCTCGACCGTGATTAGCCATCTCGAGGATGGGATCGATGTGCTAATCGACATCGACATCCAGGGCGTGGCGAAAATTCGCGCCTTTCCCGACGCCTACATTCAGGAAGCGATCGCGGATGTTTTTATTATGCCGCCCAGTTTGGAAGAGTTACGACGCAGACTGACCAAGCGCGGAACCGAAACGGCAGAGCAAATCGAGGTTCGCCTCGCCAATGCTGCTCGCGAGATGAAGCGGTGGCGCGATTTTCGTTACACCATCATCTCCGGCTCAACCGAAGAGGACCTCCAGAAATTTCGTGCGATCATGCGCGCCGAGCGTTACCTGAGCCGGCGGATGAAGGATCTGGTCCATATCTGACTCCCTGACGACCATGGCAAACATTCTCCTCGGCATTACGGGTTCAATCGCGGCCTACAAAGCAGCGGAACTTGCCAGCCTGCTAACCAAGCGCGGTCACTGCGTTACGGCGGTGATGACGGCTGGCGCGGTTCAATTCATCACGCCGCTGACCTTGCAAACGCTTACCCGGCAGCCGGTGGTCACGAGTGTGTGGGACGAGCGCGACAGCTCGCGGCCGGGCCACATCGAACTGGCAGATGCGGCGGACCTACTCGTCATCGCTCCTGCGACGGCGGATGTAATCGCGCAACTCGCCTGCGGACTTGCAGGGGACGCGCTGACTTCAATCGCGCTTGCCACACTCGCTCCACTACTCATCGCTCCGGCGATGAATGGAAAAATGTGGCAGCACGCGGCAACGCAAACGAATGTCGCCACGCTGGCATCGCGCGGCGCGCAGTTCATCGGACCCGAAGCGGGAATGTTAGCATGCGGCTACGAGGGTATTGGCCGACTCTGGCCAGTGGCAGAGATCGCAGAGGCAGCGGAAGCGTTGCTCGCGTCGAAAAAAAGCTAACACTCGGAGTCTTACCGGAAAGCGCTTTCCGGTTTTGGTGATGTTAGGAAAATCGGTTCCGCGCAACTCGTTCGGGAAAAATATTTTCGTACTAGCTAAAAATAATTTGTTGACTCATTGCGAAAATATATCTACTAGCTGACGTATCTGATGTTTATTTCATCACAAACAATTTGTCTCGCCCGCCACTGCGGATGGAAAGGGGGGATTCTGGATGCCAATTAAGAAAGCCCCAGCCAAAAAAGCTGCGCCTGCGAAAAAGGCCGCACCGAAAAAACTCGCTGCGAAAAAGCCCGTCGCCAAGAAAGCGCCTGCTAAAAAAGCTCCTGCTAAAAAGGTCGTAGCCAAAAAAGCTCCTGCCAAGAAAGCTGCACCCAAGAAAGTTGTAGCTAAAAAAGCGACCGCGAAGAAAAAATAACTTCGACTGAGTTCTAACAGATGGGAGGTGGTGAAAACCACCTCCCATTTTGTTTTTCCCGGAAGAGTGAGCGGTCGAGAGAAGGAAAAAAGCGAGTTAGTCGAAAAGATCGCCTGCTTTGCGCGGTTGCGGGAACCCAAGTTTCTCATACGCCGCCGGCATCGCCACCCGTCCTTGGGCGGTTCGCTTTACGTAGCCCTGCATGATTAGGTAAGGCTCGTTCACATCTTCGATCGTCCCTGCGTCTTCGCCTACGGAGACAGCGAGTGAGTTGATTCCGACGGGTCCGCCCTGGAATTTCACAATCAGCGCTTCGAGGATGCGTTTGTCCATTTCGTCGAAGCCGTCGGCATCGATCTCGAGCATGGTGAGCGCTTTTCCGGCGACGTCGCGGTTGATTTGCGAGTTGGCCCGGACTTGCGCGTAGTCGCGCACCCAACGCAGCAGATTGTTCGCGATGCGCGGGGTTCCTCGGGAGCGCGCGGCGATTTCGAGTGCACCGGCGTCGTCGATTTGGAGAGCGAGTAACCGGGCGCTGCGCAGCACGATGCGTTGAAGTTCTTCGGCGGAATAATAATCGAGGCGTGGGTTGATTCCGAATCTTGAGCGGAGCGGCGAGCTAATCATTCCCGCGCGCGTCGTGGCGCCGATGAGAGTGAATTGCGGCAGGTTAAGCCGAACGCTGCGGGCGCTCGGCCCTTGGTCGATGAGGATGTCGAGTTTGAAATCCTCCATCGCAGGATAGAGATATTCCTCGATGGTGGGTTGGAGACGATGAATCTCGTCGATGAAAAGGACGTCGCCACGCTCGAGAGTAGTTAGTAATCCGGCGAGGTCGCCCGCTTTTTCGATCATCGGACCGCTGGTGTTTTTGATATTGCCACCCATCGCAGTGGCGAGGATGTGAGCGAGGGTGGTTTTTCCGAGACCGGGCGGGCCGCTCAGAAGAATGTGATCGAGTACATCGCCGCGTTGCAGGGCGGCAGCGACCATTAGTTCTAGCCGTTCGCAGACCTTCGTTTGTCCGCCGAAATCGGCAAACTCCGGTGGGCGGAGCGAGCGATCAAACTCCGGGTCGGGTGCCGTGGTATTGCCTGACATGAGAAAAAATATAGACTGTCGGTTGCCCGAAGCGCACGCCTGTTTTTATGAGGGTGGCTTAGACGCTGAGATCGAGGAGACCGTTGGACGCGACGATGGAATATTTATCTTTGTTTTCGGGTCGCGGATACATCTCGATTTTTCCACCTGCGGTTTCGACAAGGAGCATGCCGGCGGCAACATCCCAGAGACTAATGCCTTGTTCGATGTAGGCATCGAGTCGGCCGCAGCTAATATAGGCCATGTCGAGCGCCGCGCTTCCCATCAGGCGACATTTGCGCGCGCGGTGGACCATTTTTTCAAGCATCGGCAGGCCGGCGTTGATTGTGGTGCCGGTCTTCGAGAAGCCGACGGAGAGAATGGCCTCGGAAAGTTCGGTGCGCGGGCTAACGTGGATCGGATTTCCGTTGAGCGTGGCTTCCGATCCGCGCTCAACCGCCCAAAGTTCGTCGCGCATCGGATCGTAAATGACGCCAACGAGAAGGGTTTCCTTCTCCCGCAAGGCGATCGAAATGCAAAAGTGCGGGATGCCGTAGAAATAATTCACCGTTCCGTCAATCGGATCGACGATCCACTGGAAGTCGCTCGCAGAGTTTCCCGCGATACCTTCCTCGCCGTAAAGCGCGTGGTCTGGAAAGGCGGTGAGCAAATGGCGCGTGATTAGTTCCTGAGTTTCAACGTCGAGTGCGAGTTTGATGTCGTGTTTTTCCAAGGCGTTAACATTCAATTCGGTGCCGAAGTGTTTGCGGAGAAACTTCCCAGCTTCTAGGGCGGCGTTACGTGCGGTGTCGAGATAGGAACTCATAAGGTCGTGAAATGTAGGCCGTGCTCTCGTTGGGAACCATCATGAATTGCGCGGAAGGATCTGCGCGGCGCGATCAGGCGGATTTGCGGAAGTCCGCAGCGGGATTTTGTCCCGGGTTAATGCGGGGTGCGGGAAGTAATCGCGGGATGGGCGAAATCTGGTGAATGCAGAGCAGGACCGAGTCCTCCTTTTGATCGACGCCCATCCGGCTGTGGAGACGGAATCCCGCGCTCTGCAGAGCGATGTGAACGGCTGCGACGGGGTAGTCAACGGGCCCGGGGGCGACGATGAAGGTGATTTCCTCGCCGCAATGGGTCGGTTCTGATCCGGCATTGAAATTCACCGTCCAACCGAACGCCTCAAAGGCGAGCCGGATGTGGTGGGCGAGAGATTTTTCATTTCCGGAGTCGCAATCAAGGATGGAGATGGCGCCTTGGCGCAGCGGCCGGAGAAACGTAAAGAGCCTTGTCAGTTGCCCGGTCTGAGCGCGGTCCGACGGGGTTTGGTCGAGTGCGGTTTTTTGGGTGAGCAGCCATTCACCCAAGGCTTCCGCGCGGGCTTCGAGAGCGCTGGTCTCAGCTTGGACGGATTCGATCTGGGCGCGTTTTTCTTTGCAGAGCAGGAGGAGTTTTTCCAGTTCACCAGCCGCGTCGGGCACATTCCAAGCAGATTCCGGGATGGGATCGGTGCCGGGATGGAGTTCGACGTTTTGCCGGCAGTGAGGGCAGCAAACTTTCTGGGTGACTTTCGCTTTCGAGACTTTCATCGTCTCGCCGCAGAAAGGGCAGGCGAGAGTTTGGGAGAGGCGCGCCATGTCAGTTGGAAGCTTGGCCGAGGAAAGCGAGTTCCTCGGGCGTTAAACTGGAGGGACGTTGGGTCTCGCTGGTCGCGGCCATGGTAACATCGCCGATTTGAATGCAGCGTTCGCAAGGGTCCGACTCGGATCGGATGATCAATTCCATGCTGAAGGTGGTATCACAGGTGCGGCACGCAAACTCGTCGTCCTGCAAGTTGTCGCCAGTCTGCCCCAAGCCGTTCCAGTCGCAGCCGAGATTGATCGTAACACCCTCGCACTCGGGGCAGTGGAGGATGAATGAGACCAAGGGTGCCGTTTGCGGCTGGGCCAGACCGCAGTGAGAGCAAAAAACGTGATGTGCCAGCATGGGACTTTAGTGGGAAAGAGAGGGCATGAAATCCATAGTTTGATTCTTGACCTGCGCAACATAATTGACTTATCTATACCATTACTTGGAGTCAAATACTAATTGATGTCCATATGTAGTGCGCTGATTATGATTGCCGAAGCCACAATTTCCTCCAAAGGAATCGAGCCCAGCCGGGTTCAATTCCTCGAGAAGGCTTTTTCGGAATGGCTGGGCATGGCGGGGCGGGGAAGTCAGGACGCGTCGCTCGAAGATGATGCCGAGGCGATGCTGCAATCCTTGCACGAGTTGATTTTTATCGACGGGCGAAGTGTGGAGAGTGTGCGCCATGCGTTGATCGAGGCGAACGGCGGGATGCGTTTTATCGCGGTGAGCAGTGGTAAAGGGGGCGTTGGCAAGACTACTTTTGCGGTGAACCTCGCCCACGCCATGGCGAATCTCGGTCATCGGGTTCTGCTCGTGGACGCGGATCTCGGACTAGGCAACGTCCACGTTTTCGCCGGGGTCAACCCGACGGTTACGCTGCAGGATTTTCTCGACAGCCGGATGCCGATTCAGCAGGCGTTCACTCAGGTGTCGGACCGGCTTTGGTTGCTTTGCGGCGGCTCAGGAGTGGCGGCGAGTGCGAACATGAACGCTCGGCGCATGAATCGCGTCCTCCGCCATCTGCGCGGGTTGAAAGAGATGCTCGACTTTGTCATCATCGACACGGGCGCCGGGCTGTCTCCGCAAGTTCTCGGGTTTCTGGTTCAAGCTCAGGATATTGTAATCGTGACGACTCCGAACATCGCCGCGATCCTGGATGCATATGGCTTGGTCAAAACAATCAGCGAACAAAGCATGAACGGAAGCGTCAAGCTGCTCGTCAACCAGTGTGCGGACGGTGATGAAGCGGCGACTGTTGGGGAGAAAATCATCGGCTGCGCGCGCCACTTCCTAGACACCGCGCCCGAGCTCCTTGGTCACATTACCCGCGACGAACAAATCGAGCAGTCTAACCAAAACCGGGAACCTTTTGTCGTCCGCCATCAAGTCGATGCTAACACTTCGCGCATGGAGGCGATTGCAACCAGACTCGCCGGAAGGGCGTCTGTGGCGTCTAACATTTTTTCAGAATCCGTCAGCTAACCGCCCTAATACCAATCCAAACCGTCATGAATTTATTTCCTCTCCGCAAAAAGGAATCCAGCACCGCCGCCGCCGTTGACACCCTGCTCGCGCAATCCAACCGCGCCCCGCGCTCGCTCCCCGCCACCGAAGGGTTTTTCGCCGCTCTCGGACTTCGGGAAAACCCGTTTGCCGATTCGGTGAACCCGGAGTTTTTCTATCGGACCGCATCCCACAGCGAGGCTCTCGAGAAGATGCGGCTGACGGTGGATCACAAAATTTCCCTTGGCTTGGTCACCGGCCCGAGCGGCACGGGAAAGACATTGCTTAGTCAGATCATCCTGAAGAGTCTCGATGAGGAGCGTTTTGAGACCATCCTCGTTCTCGTCACCCCTGGCCTCAGTAAGACGGGCCTCTTGCGCGAAATTCTTTCCGAACTGGGCGTGGCGCAACCGGCCGGAATGAGCCGCACGGAGGATCTCGTGAAACTCCTCAGCAATGCCATCATCGAACTCCACGAGGAGGGCCGCCGCCTCGTCGTCATCGTGGACGAATGCCATCTCCTTTCTTCCGAGTGTTTGCACATTGTCCGGACGATCAGCAATCTCGAAATCCCTGATTGCAAACTCGCCTCCTGCCTGCTTTTCGGCGAGGATCGTTTCGTTCGCCGGCTGCAAAATCCTAGCTACGCGTCGCTCCGCAATCGGATGTTTTTTCAAACCGAACTCGCTCCCATGTCTCTTGAAGAAGTGACCCAATACGTCAAATACCGCCTGCTCACCGCTGGGCGGATGACGGATTTGTTCACGCCAGCGGCTCTCGAAATGTTGCTCGAACGCTCCGGCGGGATCTGCCGCAGCTTGAACAAGTTTGCCTTCCTCGCCTTGATCGATGCTGCGAAACGCGGCGGCCAGACGATCGATTCCGACATCGTCGCAGCCCTGCGCGATTTTTAATGAAAAGCCAAGGATCCACCCGCTACAGCAAGACGGCTCTTCGGAAGAACAGCAGCCCAAAAGCGGAAAAGCCGACCGAGCCGATGCGAAAAGTCGGGAACGAGGAGCAGAACTGGCTTCTTGCCTCGGAGCCTTCGCGCAAATCGCGCTAGCCGGCGATCGTTTTTGCCACCTGGCGGACCATTTCCCCTGGCTGCCGGACCGCACGGAAGAGCAACCCTTTGCTGGTCGCACAAACGACATCGACATCGCTCACCGCATCCTCCGGATCGGTCACCCGGAAATCCACTTTTCCTTCGAGTACGAGCGCTTGTAAGCGCGATGGACGATCCCTCTCCACCACCAGCGCACGCCGGTTGGTTAGCACATGGACCGTGGCCTTACCCCGACGCCAGATCCAGAACGGCGCACTCAGCATCCAAAGCCCGGCGATCAATAACAAAACTCCAAAGGACACCGCCACCCACGGCATCCACGAGGGATACGGCGCGATCGTCGCTTTGGGCATCTGGAATCCGCCGGTCACGGCGTCCAGCCAGAAATAGGTAAAGATCGTCCACGGCACCGCGATGATGTAGAGCATGAACGTCGGTCGCGTATAACGCCACGGATCCGGCGCCTCCGACCACAGCACCGCCTCGCCTGATTCCAAAATCCCATTCAACGCCGCATCATTTTCCATGGGCTTACCATTGCGAGAAATCCGGCCACGGCAAGTGTTCAGGCTTGCCGCCCTCTTCAGAAGCGGATTAAATAACGCCGTTTTCCTCAACTCCACCCTCAACCTACAACGATCATGGGACTGCTAGACTTCATCAAAGGCGAAATTATTGAAATCATCGAGTGGACAGACGACTCGCGCGACACGCTGAGTTTCTGTTGGCCCGACGACGACAAGGAAATCAAAAACGGCGCACAGCTCATCGTCCGCGAAAGCCAAGTCGCGCAATTCGTTTATCTCGGGCAATTCGGCGATACTTTTGGTCCGGGCAAACACACCCTGACCACCGACAACATTCCGATTCTCGCCACGCTCAAGGGCTGGAAATACGGCTTCAACACGCCTTTCAAAGCCGACGTCTATTACGTCAATACCCGACTTTTCACCGGTAACAAATGGGGCACCTCCAACCCCGTGATGATGCGGGATGCCGACTTCGGCATCGTCCGCGCTCGCGCTTTCGGCACCTTCGATTTCAGAATTATCGAGCCGAAAACCTTCCTCAAAGAAGTCGCCGGCAGCGATCAAAATTTCCGGCTCGACGAGTTCGCCGACACCATGCGCAGCCGCATCGTTAGTGTTTTCTCCGAGGCTCTGGCCGACGCGAAAATTCCCGTGCTTGATGTGGCCACCCGCTACTCCGAAGTCGGCGCTGCGTTGCTGCCCCTCATCAACCCCGCTGTGAGCGCGAAATACGGCATCGAGATCACCAGTTTCGTCCTGGAAAACGTCTCTGTCCCGCCCGAGGTCGAAGCGGCCATCGACAAACGCAGCAGCATGGCCGCTGTTGGCAACCTCAATGACTACGTCAAATTCCAGATGGCTCAAGGACTCGAAAAAGGCGGTGGCGCAGGCGGAGTCGGTGCCGAGATGGCGGTCGGACTCGCCATGGCCCAACAGATCGCTCAGGCGACGCAGGCCACCCCGGGAATCGCCGTTCCGCAGCCAGCAGCCGCTCCGTCCGCTCTGCCGGAATTGCTCAGCCCCGCGCAGGCCGCTCAAGTGTTAGGTGTCACCGAAGCCGACGTCACCAGCATCCTCGAGAGCGGCGAGTTGAAAGGCAAAAAAATCGGCGCCACTTGGCGTATTCCCAAAGCCGCCGTGGATCAATATCTCGCGAGCTAGAGACTACTATCTTTGTCCGTGATTAGTCGGAAAGCCGGGCATGATTTATTTCGTGTCCATTCGTGTCCATTCGTGGTTAAAGTTTCCTTCCCATGAGATTTGAAAATACTGTCGCTGTCGTCACAGGTGCGGGCCGTGGAATCGGTGCCGCCATCGCCCAACGCCTCGCTTCCGAAGGAGCCAAGGTCGCTATCGTTTCTCGCACGGAGGCCAATTCGCAGAAGGTCGCCGAGGCGATCAACGCGCAATTTCCCGAAGCCGCCCGACCCTATGCGGTCGATGTGGCCGATCATGCAGCGTCTGCCGCCGTCTGCCAGCAGATCGCGAAGGACTTCGGTAGCGTCGATATTCTTGTCAATAATGCCGGCGTCACTCGCGACCGACTCGCTCTGCGCCTCTCCGAGGAGGATTGGGACGTCGTGCTCGACACCAATCTCAAGGGCGCTTTCAACTTCATCCAACCGCTCTTGCGCTCGATCATGAAATCGGGCAAAGGGCGCATTATTAACATCAGCAGCGTGAGCGGTTTGATGGGCACCGCGGGTCAAGTGAACTACGGAGCGAGCAAAGCGGGTCTGATCGGACTGACGAAATCGCTCGCTCGAGAAGTGGCCAGCCGTGGCGTGACGGTGAATGTAATTGCGCCCGGATTCGTCACGACGGACATGACCGATGTGCTTTCGGACGAACTCAAAAAAATCGTGCAAACGCAGATCCCGCTCGCCAGTTTTGGTGAACCGGAAGACATCGCCAGTGCGGTCGCGTTTCTAGCATCTGCAGAGGCGAGGTATATCACTGGCCAAGTGCTCACAGTGGACGGCGGTCTCTCGATGTAGGTGTCGATGGCCCGGTCCATGCAATATCTCCTCTCGCTGCCGCCTGCAATGGCCGCGGCGTTTGCGGCATTGGAAAACAAGCCCGCGCCCGGCTGGTTTGCAGCGGCAGATCCGGCGAACAGCAAACTTGGCTCCGGCGGTGGTGTCGCGCATTTGCTGCATACGGCATGGAGGGAAAATAACCCCGCGCCTAGTTTCGGAACGTGGCTCGGCGAATCGAAAAAGATGCTCCTGATGGCAGGTGGTCAAAGCCGACGTCTGCCTGCTTATGCCGCGGTAGGAAAAATTCTCCTTCCATTCAAAGCGTTGCGCGGCGTGCCGGGCCAGCGGCTCGATCAGACGTTGCTCGATGTGCAGCTTCCGGCCTATCAGCGCGTGCTGAATCATGCGCCGGCATGTCATCGGGTGTTGGTGACGAGCGGTGATGTCTTGTTGCGTTTTGGGCAGACGTTGCCGGCGTTTCCGGAAGTGGATGTGCTGGGTCTCGGCATGTGGGTGCGGCCCGAGGTGGCGACGGATTTTGGCGTCTTTTTCAGTCGGCGCGATACGCCTGATGCGCTGGATTTTTTCCTGCAAAAACCGAGTGCTGCCGAGATTCAGGCGCGTTCGGCGGAACATTGTTACCTCGTCGATACGGGCATGTGGCTCTTGAGCGAGCGGGCCGTGGAGGTACTCTTTCGGCGGTGCGGTTGGACGAATGAATGTTTCCCCGCTGGGCATCCTGATTTCTACGAACTCTACGCAGGCATGGGCCTCGCCTTGGGCAAAAATCCCACGGAATACGATATGGAAATCAGTGCCTTGAGCAGTGCCGTCGTGGCATTGCCGGATGCAGAATTTTATCATCTCGGCACCGGACGCCAGCTCATCGAATCCGTCTCCGCCATTGAAAATCGCGAGCAGCAGCGCGGCGAAATCGGTTGGAACGGACGCCAGCCGCATCCCGATCAGCATGTGCTGAATTCGCATTTTTCCATCCCATTGCGGCGACAGGAAAATCACACGCTGTGGGTCGAAAACTCGACCGTGCCTAACACGTGGAAAATAGCCAGCGAGCACGTCCTCACGGGTATTCCGACGAACACCTGGACGCTAGAACTGCAGCGCGGCCAATGCCTCGATTTCGTACCGATCGGGGAGAGTCAGTTTGCCATTCGGCCCTATCATATCGACGACAAATTCAAGGGGCCGATCTCTGCTACCACTACTGAGTGGCTGGGTGCGCCTGCTCCCGATTGGTTTGCCAAGCGCGGACTTCCCCAACCGGAAGGCGACATTCAGCAGGTGGCTATTTTCCCGGTTATGGAACTCGGCGAAATCACGGGCGAATTCGTCCAATGGCTTTTATCTGGCGGAAACACTTCTGTGCAGCGCGATCTCTACCTCGCCAATCCGCGCCTCTCCGCTGAAGCGATTTGCAACGTCGCGCAACTCGACCGCATCTACCGTAAGCGCCGCGAAAATCTCAGCCAAGTGCTCGGCTCTTTCATTCGCAACAATCGCTGGAACTCCTTTTTCAAACTCGACCTCGATCGCACGGCGGAGACGTTTGCCGAATATCTGCCTAACATTCCGCCCCCGCCAGAATTGGAGCCGCTAGACCGCATTCACGAGCAAAGTTTCCGTGCTGCCGTTCGTCGCAAACAGGGTTCCGCCGACTGGGCGGAACAGGAAAAAGCCGCCTTCCAAACGATGCGCGATCTCATCGTCGAAGAATCGCGACTCACTCCCGCTGCTCCCGTTCGCAATATTCTCGACGACCAGATTATCTGGGCGCGAAGCCCGGTCCGCCTTGATCTTGCAGGTGGCTGGAGCGACACGCCTCCGTACTGCTTGGAATACGGTGGAGCTGTGCTCAACGTGGCCGTCGATCTGAATGGACAACCACCCATCCAAGTCTTCGCCAAGCTCTCCACTCAGCCCGAGATTGTCCTGCGCTCCATCGATCTCGGTATCGAAAATCGACTGACGACTTTTGCCGAGATTGCTGAATTTGATCAGCCGCAAGCCGATTTTTCCCTCGCCAAAGCAGCGTTGGCGCTCGCCGGATTCCTCCCGCGTTTTCATGCGACGGGCCGTTTTTCTACTTTGCGCGATCAGTTGCTCGATTTCGGCGGCGGTATCGAACTCACCTTCCTTTCCGCCGCGGCCAAAGGTTCCGGTCTCGGCACCAGCAGCATCCTCGCTGCAACCACATTAGGCGCATTAAGCGAACTTTGCGGACTGGGCTGGGATCGGCAAACGCTTTTCCAACGCAGCCTCGCGCTCGAGCAGCTCCTCACCACGGGAGGCGGTTGGCAGGATCAGGCGGGCGGATTACATCGCGGTATCAAAATTATCGAAACCACACCCGGTCTCGCGCAACGTCCAGTCATTCGTTGGTTGCCGGAACATCTTTTCGAGCAAGGTCTGCGCAGCGGCACGATCCTACTTTATTATACGGGCATCACTCGCATGGCGAAAAACATCCTCCAGGAAATTGTGCGCGGCATGTTTCTCAATTCGCGTCGTCATCTCGATCATCTCGACGCGATTCGCGCCCACGGTTTGCAAACTTTCGACGCCTTACAATCTGGAAATTGGGACACGCTTTGCGCCGCCGTCAGCCACAGTTGGGCGCTTAACCAAGCTCTCGACGCCGGCACTAATCCGCCCGCCGTCCAAGCCATTTTAGAGCAGGGAAAATCGCACATCGCCGCCGCGAAACTCCTTGGTGCGGGCGGAGGCGGTTACCTCCTCATCTTTGCCCACGATCCCGCTGCCGCCCATGCCTTGCGCAACTCGCTGACCTCCCGGCCACCGAATCCTACGGCGCGGTTTGTAGAATTTTCCATCTCCACCACGGGGCTGGCTATTACCCGTAGTTGACCCACGCAATCGGCGAGAGCTTTCCGTTGACTTCCCGATGAAAAAGGGGCGATAGTTTCGCTAGTTTGTCCGCCTCGACAATCAACGTGGGGAAAGAAAAGGGAATTTCGCGGCTTCCAGCCGGGCCGGAAGTTGTCCGGTGGCTTTTTGGCTCGTGGTCCGTTCTGGTTTTCGCGTTCCTCTACGTCCCGATTTTGCTGCTGACGATCTATTCGTTTAACGACAGCAAACTAAACATTCGCTGGAAAGGATTCACTCTCGATTGGTATCGCGCCCTTTTTCAAAACGACGTGCTGCTCAGTGCTTTCAAAAATAGCCTGATCATCGCCGTGGTTGTGACCCTCCTTGCGACGGTGCTGGGGACGGTGGGAGCTTGGTTGCTCTACCGCTACCGTTTTCCGGCTCCCCGCCTGCTGGGTCTGCTCATTTTCATTCCGATGGTCATCCCTGAGGTGCTGATGGGGGCAAGTTTGCGACTGCTCTTCGTCTCGCTCCATTTTCCGCTCGGCTACTGGTCGGTGATCATCGCGCACACCACCTTTTGTTTTCCTTTCGTGCTCATCGCGGTGCAGGCCCGGCTCGACAGTCTCGATCCTGCGCTGGAGGAAGCTGCGCTGGACCTTGGGGCGAAGCCTGCCGGTGCCTTCTGGCTGGTCATCGTGCCCTACCTCATGCCGGCGATTATTTCTGGAGCGCTGATGTCCTTCACGCTCTCGATGGATGAATATCTGGTCACTGTCCTAACCTATTCGGCGGATGCGGCGACCCTGCCGATCAAGGTTTACGGCATGGTCAAACGCGGGCTCGATCCGCAACTCAATGCCCTCAGCGCACTCTTTATCGGTGCCACCGCCGTTCTCGTTTTTACTTCTGAGATTCTTCGGAGACAAGGAAGCAAACAACCGCAGTAAACAACAAAACAACCATGAAAATAAACCGTTCGTTCATCAAAACCCTGCTCACCGTCTCGGTGGGCCTCCTCGCCTGCGCGTCAAGCCAGGCCGCTGAAAAACTTAACATCTTCTGCTGGTCGGAATACATCCCCCAGTCGGTCGTTGAGAAATTTCAGGAAACCACGGGCATCAAGGTCTCGGTCGAGAATTACGCCTCGAACGAGGAGATGCTCTCCAAACTAAGTGGGGGCGGATCCTACGATCTGATCCAACCGAGCGAATACACCGTTGAGGCGCTGATCAAGGCCGACCTGCTCGCCACCCTCGACAGTTCTGCCATTCCCAACCTGAAAAATATCGGCCCCAAATATCTTGGGCTCCCGTTCGACCCAGCCAACAAATATAGCGTGCCTTGGATGGTTGGCTCGGTCGGCATCATTGTAAATACGGACAAGGTCAAAGACGACATCAAGAGCTTCAGCGACGTCTTCCAACCGAAATTCAAAAAACGCATCGTGGTGTTGGACGACGCCCGGGAACTCGTCACCGCTGCACTCTCCACTCTCAACATCAACTGCAACGACATCACCGATGAAAATCTTGCAAAAGCCCGGGGCGTCCTCAAAGACTGGCTGCCCTTGGTTAAAGTCTATGACAGCGATAGTCCGAAGACTGCCATGTTGAATGGGGACACCGACCTAGGCGTTGTTTGGAGCGGCGAGGGAGCTCTTCTCCAGCGCGAGAACAAGAAATTCAAGTGGGTCATTCCCACCGGTGATTCCCACCAGTTCGTGGACAACCTTTGCATTCCGAAAAAAGCTCCTAACAAAGCCAATGCGGAAAAATTCATCAACTTCATTCTCCAACCGGAAATCAGTGCGCTCATTTCGGCCGACTTCCCCTACACCAATCCGAACCTTGAAGCGCGTAAATTGTTAGGAGATGAAGCGCTGGCTAACACCGCTAGCTTCCCGCCCGACCAGCAGGCCCAGAAGATGATTCTCTTCAAGGACGTCGGCAAGAAAGCTTCCGACATCGACGCACTCATTACCGACCTTCGCGCCGAATAATTCGATGGACCTCACAGCCATCAAGAGCGACGACAACGTGCTCAAGCCGCGCCCGCAGCTTGCCGCTTGGTCCATCCTGTCGCCGCTCTTTTTCTGGCTGCTGATTTTTGTCGTGATCCCAACCGCCCTGCTCGTCGTGGCCAGCTTCTGCGACCGCGACGGGCTCGGCCGGATCGTCTATCATTCCAATACCGAAAACTATCTGCGCGCCATCAAGTCACCCTATCCGGAGATTGTCGGGCGCTCGGTCTATTTCGCCACCATCACCACGGTCATCTGCCTGCTGGTTGGCTATCCGGTAGGTTACTTCATTGGCCGTTCCACTGAAAAAATGAGGAACATCCTCATGATGCTCGTGATGGTCCCCTTCTGGACGAGTTTCCTCATTCGCACCTACGCTTGGATCTCAATCCTTGCGCAGGATGGATTGCTCAACGGCTTTCTTTTATGGGCAAACATCACATCCCAACCACTCCACATGCTCTACACGCCGGGCGCAGTCGTGCTCGGCCTCGTTTATAACTATCTTCCTTTCATGATCCTGCCCATCTACGGCAGTGCGGAAAAACTCGACAACGCCCTTGTCGAAGCCGCTTACGACCTCGGAGCCGGCCCGGTTCGCGCCTTTTCTAACATTATCATTCCACTTACCAAACCGGGCATCGTCGCTGGCATTATGCTCGTTTTCATCCCGTCGCTCGGCATGTTTGCGATCAGTGGACTGATGGGCGGCGGCAGCCAGCAAATGATCGGCGACGTCATCTACAAACAATTCTCTGGCGCAAACAACCCACCCTTCGGCGCCGCGCTAGGCACCCTGCTCCTCATCATCTTCGCGATCGGCCTCTGGTTCAGCAATCGCAAACAAGTGCAGTGACAGAGTCGAAAGGTGGCAGGACCCCGCTGGTTTTTTTCGCGCTGAAATTACCCGGCGTTCTTCTAGACTTTGACCACTTCAAAAACCTGTCGGCAAGCCCTTGAGGGCATCTTTGATCGCATCCTGTGCTTCCTTCTGGGCGTCGTTAACTGGATCTGCAGCGTTGTTAGCAGGAGTTGAATGCGTCGTTTCTATATCGTCCCAATCAAGACCTTCGGTAAAAATTTTAACTGTGCTGCCACCTGACGCTGGTTGAATCATAATCGTTAGTTTCGCCGTGCCCTGTTCCCGTTTGAGGATGGCATTTCTCGGCCCCTGCAAACTGCCGGGGGTCTCTTTCCAGCCTTGCCCTTTGAGCGAGGCCGATAGCTCACTCGTCACCGCCGCGACTGGCTGTCCACTGGTGAGTTGGATCTGCTGCACCACAGTCTTGTACTGCAAGTTGCTAGCATCTTTCGGAAGAGGAAGGCTCCGGGCGGAGATGGTTGGACTGGGAATAACTGCCTCAGCTGGTTCGTCAGCTTTCTCGCTTGGCGCACTTGCCGATTGCTGGGTGGCGGTCTTGGGAGTTAGGAGCTTTGCTGCCCGCATTTTCTCCGGCAGTGGCGCAGCAAAAGTCAGATCAACTTCCCATTTCTGTCCAAAGGCATCGAGCGTTCCACCAGTGCTTACATGCCCGGAAATATTTCCACCTTCCATTTTAAAATCGAGCATCTTGATCTGCCCAAGTTCAGAGAATCCCGATTTGCTGTGAGCGCTGTGGGCGACTTCACAACCAAAAATGTCACCATCGTAAAAGACGCTCAGAATGAGACTGGATCCTAGTTTTCCGAAGACGGCTTCGGTAGAGGGCTTTTTGACTGTCGCAGGATTTTTCTCAGAAAAAATCAACCTGATGGCCGGCTTATCACTAAACTCTTCGCGTTCCTCAACGAGGATATACTTGACCGCGGCGGGCTTGCCATCACCGAGGAATTTGCCGCTGACCTCCGACTTCACAGGAGGATCGAGTTGCACGGAAGTTGCGACGGTGTCTTCTGCAGCAGCGATACGAGGAAGGCAGAAAGCAGCAAATAGTAATGCCAGCGACCAGCGGCGAAAGGAGTGGTAATGCGTCATAATTTATTCCTAACCCTACAAGGCTCGAAGACCAGCCAAAAAAACCTAGTCCCCTCTAAAGTTAGAATTCAACTAACTCTCCTCTTCCAATTTTCCAGCTCTCACGGTTTAAAGTTTTTACATCGCATTAAGTCACTCCCGACCTTTTTGCGACTTTTGCCACACTCACCCCCCCGTAAGCGGCGTCCTCTGCACTCCGCTGGCCTCTTGAATCGCTTCTGCCAGAAGCTCTAAGTGTGCCATAAGGTGGGGCGCCATGTCCATCCTGCATGAGTGATAACAGCCATGAGGGGCGCTTTCATCTCCTGCAAATCGAACCGGTAGGCATAGGACAACTCAGGCTTGAAGCATCCCTGATTGTCAATTTGAAGCCCGAAAACCCGCTTTTGTTCCTTCTGGAAGAAAATGATGCCGCTGGCAGCCTTCCACGCGATATTCGCGCCGTCGCCGCCTGCCGACCAGTCGAAGCTGGCGACATAATCGGTGGCGCGGACGGTGTGACTGGCCTCATCGAGAGTCAGCCGGATGCGGAAACTGCGCTTCAGACCGTGCGCACGGGCGTGGTCCAGCCACGTGGCATCCGCATAGCGCCAGTCGGCGTGCAGTTTCTCA
Organism: Chthoniobacterales bacterium; assembly: GCA_038228695.1. Classification (GTDB taxonomy): domain Bacteria; phylum Verrucomicrobiota; class Verrucomicrobiia; order Chthoniobacterales; family DASVRZ01; genus DASVRZ01. The sequence goes on along the minus strand of JBBRPA010000006.1, from coordinate 47,330 downwards.
GGCCTCTCTCCCACGATAATAACGAATGGAACAGTGAGGTCGTTGATGGCCATCAGCCGTGACCGCAGTTCGTCGGAGCTAGCCGGAGGGGTGCCGGCGACTGGTGGCACGCCACTGACCCACGAAGCCCCTCGGAAGAACCAGCCAATATAGATTGCGACGAGGAGTAACAGTCCAAAGATTTTTCGAGAGAGCGGTTGGAAGAATTCGCTCAGCGGTTGCAAGGCGGGAAAAAGCGCTGCGGTGGCGGTGGCCAATGGGAGCGTCGGGAGAAGCGCTTCAAGATGACTAGCCGCCCGACGGGTCGCGGCGGCTTCTCGGGTAAGTCCGCTCCAGACAAATAAATTCCGACCACTCAGCAGCATTTCGATATAGTCTCCCTGCAACCCTCGCGTGGCCCGCCATCCATTGGTCTCGTCGCCGCTGGTATCGTGCAGTTGGAATCCGCGATGATAGGAAGCGGCCGCACGACTGGCCTCCTCTGCACTGGAAAACTGGGCAATGAGCACGGTTTCCCCGGTCAAGGTTACTCCCGCCTCGGCGATTTCGGCTTCGTCGAGGATGCCGGGCAGGCCGCTTTTTGCATCGCGGATGAATGTCGCCGGTAGGTCAGCGCCGAAGAGGGTGGCCCGGTCTTTGAATTGCCCGTTTTCAATCGCCAGCGCAGCTGGGGTGACGACGGTAGTCGATGGCGCACGAGCGAGAACGAGCTGGCCGACGAGAAAGACCAGCGCGATAGGCACGAACAAGCTCGCGATGAAAACGATTGGACGCAGAGAAGCACCGGCGGCGCGCAGGATGAGGCCGAGCAGTGTTAGAACGAACAAACCTCCCGCGCTCAATGCGAGGGCAACGATGAGGCCGTTGTTTGCCTGAAGAACGGAAGAGAATTGGGCAAGAAGAGCGCTCATGGGCGTAGGAGGAAATAGACCAGCAATCCGCCCATCACCAACGATGGAAACACGGCAACCACGGACGCCCAACCCGGGCGACGCCGACAGAGTAGCCAGATGCCGAGCGCGATGCCGGAGACGGAGAGGAGGGAGAAGATTAACGCCAAAGTCTTGACCTGCCGGAGCGCCTCTGCGCTGGTATTGTTAGCGAGGGACGCCGCGCTAAAAACCCACATCGTGGCCATGGACCCAAGGGTGAAGATCATCGAGGCGATGGCCATGGTAATTTGCGGCACTTTCATGGAGCTGATTCCGTCGTCGAGAATTTGAGCTTGCGGCACACGCGACATTCCTATCGAGCGGGGCGAAAGGTTTCCCGAAGAACCCAGACGGCGAGACCGAGGCTGCCAAGGCCTATCACGGAGTAAATCCCGATGCTAACAAAAAACATTGCCGGTTCCTCTGCGCGGTTGGTGGGACGCTGCAGGGAGGCGCGCTTCATCGGCAGTTTGGTGACGCCGGTTTCCAGACCCGTTTTAACCAGCCAGCCCATCCAGCCCGTAAGAATCAGCAAGAGAGTAATGACGATGAAGAGACCTCGTAGAGATTTGGTCGGCAGAGCCGCTGGGGCGTGCGCGGTTTGGATGGGGACATTGCCTACCTGTGCTGGAGCCGCTTGCCTGCTATCTTCCTGGTATTCGTAGTCGGGCGGGTTGCAGTCGGCCTTGATGCGGCAAATGATTTCCTCGCGGCGATGGCGCGCCCATTCCGGATAAGTCTGCCATCGCTCGGGTGAAGCGAAGTAGATTACATGATGAGCGCGGCCTGTGAGCATCTCGCCGTCGATCTCAAGGCGCTCCCAGTTTCCTTGGATTTTTTCCTCATAATACATGCAGTCGCGGCCTCGATGTCCGACTCTCCAGCCGCGCGTCGCGTGAGCCGGGAGTTCAGGTGTAATAATGGGCGGGAAAACTGCGGGGGAAGTGCCTACGGTTGTAGGATAATTTGGGAGGGTGGTGGGCTTTGCTGGATACCAAAATTCGGAGCGAACGGAGCGGGAGAAGGTTGCAGCCAGCAGCACCGAACAAATAGCTAGGATAGGCAGGTGGTGAGGGTCGGATCCGAAATTTGTCAACATGGTCGTTTTGACTCCGCTGGCAGAAGTGGTCGTCGTCGTTTCGGGAGGAGCGAACAGGAGGCCCCATGCATTGAAAGCCATGATGCATAAAAGCAGCGCTACCACGTAAAGCCAAGACCAGCGCCAGCGTCGCAAGAAACCGATGCCCGCTAGGAAAGTCAGGGGCGGTGCGACGATAATGCCAAAAAATCCCGCTAGCGTCGTCGATGCGGTGCCGTAGCTTCTGGCCAGGATCATCAACAGTGAGATGAAACTCACCGGGATCAGGACCGCGCTGGTGACGATGATCACCCACGCAAGGACCGTGACGAAGACGGACCTTCGCCGTGAACGATCCTTATTTTTCACCCCTGCGGATGACTACTGCGCTGATGTCATCAAGCACGACCACGGCATCGAAGAATTCCTGCCCGGTCAGCGCGGAAATTTGAGCGGCCTTTTCTCCGACAGCGGTTACCTTGCCGTCCAGTTTTTCGCCAGACTTAAGGCGGAGTTCGACGCGCTCGCCGATCTGCCGCTTGAGTACGCTTGCGATAGTGTCGGTGGGTTCGAAGGCAATATTTGGATTAGCTAGAGCGGTGACGGAGAGCGTAACCATAAGAGCAAGGTGTCGTAGTATTTTCATGGCAGATTTTGTAGATATTTCAGCGTTCTACCTGCAAAACCTTGGCAAGGGAAGATAAAATATTTTTAGAGTGGTGACACTGCCAATGGTTAGTTTTAACTTACTACGCAAGCAAGCCTTTGTGGAATTTCTCCGCCCGACCGAGCTAGGCGCAAATCGAATGCACGAAAACTTGTTGTGATTGAAGACGACGCCCATGCCGAACAATTTGCCCACAGACATCCATTTCCCACCCAGCCGGCACTTTGCTCTTGTTCATCTTCACAATCGGTCTTTGATTTGATGATCAGACGCCAGTTTGCTTCTGCGTTTTTCTTATGGCCTACCAACCTGATTCCGACTTACGCGACTTCATCCAGTCGCTGCCAAAAACCGAGACCCACATTCACATCGAGGGATCGCTGCCGATCGAGTTGGCGCAAAAAATCGACCCGGTGCGCTTCGCCGTGACGCCTCCTTATTGGAGCGACGATTATCGTTTCGATGGCTTCGGAGAATTTCAGGATCTCTTCGATAATGTTTTCTTCCGCTGGTATGTCTCGCCCGAGACCTATTACGAAAGTTGCCGAACGATTTTCCAAAATGTCGTTGCGCAAAACTGCAAGTATCTCGAGTGCAGCTTCCACCTCGGCACGGTCGAACGTAGCACCGCACCTTTCCGCGAAATTGCGCGGGCGATTCACGCGGCGCGTCCGCCAGAGCTGGAGCTGCGCCTCTTTCTCGGGATGTTTCGCGACCACTACGTCGAACCGTTCGCACCCGTTGTTGAGCAAGCGATCACTTGGGACGAAATCGCCGGATTGGATTTGCATGGTTTCGAGAATCCAGACTTTCAGCCGTGGTCCGTCGATCTCTGGGCCCGGGCCCGCGCGAATGGCAAAATTACCAAAGCACACGCCGGTGAGTTTTCCCCGGCGCACGATGTGAGAAAGGCAGTGCTCGATCTCGGGGTTCGCCGCGTGCAACACGGGCTGTCTGCCGCGCACGATCCGGCGACGATGGATTTGCTGCGCGAACACGGTGTGACACTCGATCTCACCCCAATCAGCAACGTGAAGTTGCAGGCTGTGCCCTCAATGCGCGAACATCCCATCCGGCAATTCATCGACGCCGGTATCCCCTGCACGATCAGCACCGACGATCCGATGCTTTTTGGCAATTCACTCAATGAAGAATACGCCGCCCTCGCCATGGACACAGGCCTCAGCCGGGCGGAACTCATCCAACTTGCAAAAAACGGTTTCGCCGTGGCCGACCTGTCTTCCGAAACGAAGAACAACTATCTCCAGCAACTCACCGACCTATGCCCAAGCAAAACCTAACCTTAATCCTCAGCGCGATGCCGTCGGAAATCCGGCTCATTCAGGCGCACCTCAAAAATAGAAAAAACGGCGGACTGGAATGTTTTCCCTACGCATCCGGAACACTGAACGGCCGCGCGGTTGTCACCGCCGTCACTGGGGTCGGTGTGACCAATGGCGCGATGGTCGCCGCGCTTTTCATTCATCATTTTCAACCGTCCGAACTCGTTGTCTCAGGGACCGGGTCCCGCTTCAACCCGCGCGTCCGCACTGGCGATACGGTTATCTCGACAAAGACCATCCACCACGCAGCGGGTAGCCTGACCTCCGACGGAATGGTCTATCGTAAAGTGCGCGGCCCGCTCGATGGACAAATGACGCATTGGGCTTTTCCGCCCGATCAAGAGTTGCTCAAAATCGCCAAGGCCGCGATTCCTAGCTATCAGGCGGAAGAGGTCACTGTCGATGGTACTAGCTATGTTCCCAAAGTCCTTACCGGAGTCGTTACCGCGAGCGACATGTTTGGCGTTTCCGACGAAAAGATCGCCGACATGCGCGCCAAGCTGAACCCCGACATCATGGAAATGGAAAGCGCCGCCATCGCGCAGGTCTGCACGCAACTCGGGACGCCGCACATTGTTTTTCGGGCTGGCAGCAATCGCACCCAATCCAACCCCGGCAACGACTACCGCAAACTTGGCCAGACCGCTGCCGCTGCCGCGGCTCGCTGGACGATGTATTTTGTCGGTTGCCTCGCCGCACGCAAGAAAGGCGGACAATGAAACTTTTTACCGCGGGAGATGGTGAAGGCTTTGTCGCGGCGTTTGTTAACAATCTCGTCCAACTCCTGATCCTCGCGCCGCTTTGCACGACGGTGCTCGGTTTTTCGCCGGATCTCATCTACGGAAAAATCCTCCCCGGTGTCGCTGTCTCGTTTCTCGTCGGCAATCTTTTCTACGCCTGGCAGGCGCTCGCTTTGGCAAAACGCGAAAACCGCTCCGATGTCTGTGCGCTACCTTACGGAATTAGTACGCCGGGACTGTTCGCCCACATTTTTCTGGTCATGCTCCCGGCCAAACTGCTCGCGATCTCCCAAGGTATTCCCGACCCGGAACGCTTCGCTTGGCATGCCGGTTTGGTAGCCTGTTTTCTCGGTGGCGTGCTCGAGTTTTCCTGCTCGTTCTTCGCTGCGAAAATTCGCCAGCACACCCCGCCCGCCGCCATGCTCGCTGCACTCGGCGGGGTGGGACTTGGCTTTCTCGGACTCGCATTTTTCTTTCAGATTTTTGCCGCGCCCGTGGTTGGTCTCGTCACCCTCGTGATGGTCTTTGTCGTGTTTTTTGGCCGCGTCCGTTTCCGGGGCGGACTGCCAGCAACCGTCGTGATCCTCACGGTCGGCACAGCGCTCGCGTGGCTGACCGGACTCGCTCCGGTGGGCGGACCGGATGCGCACCCGCTCGCTCATTTCCATTTCTATTTTCCTTTGCCACTGCTAGGCGAACTTTGGACTGCGCTTACTGGCGGACACATAATCGCTTACCTTTCGGTTGTCATTCCGATCGGATTATTAGGGGTGCTTGCGTCCTTGCAAAACATCGAGTCGGCTTCGGCGGCTGGTGATGATTATCCAGTGCGTCCAAGCCTGATCGTGAATGGACTAGGAACGATCGCCGCCGCCTGTTTCGGTTCGCCGTTTCCGACCTCGATTTACATTGGGCATCCCGCTTGGAAAAAGCTCGGCGCCCGCGCCGGTTACTCCGTGCTCAATGGCCTCGCGATCACGGCTGTTTGTATGACCGGCACTATGGCAGCGCTCACCTGGTTGATTCCGGCCGAGGCGGGGATCGCCATCATTATGTGGATCGGCGTGATCATTGCCGCGCAGGCTTTCGAGGTTACGCCGCCCCGGCATCACGTCGCGGTCGTCGTCGGTTTGTTTCCGGGCATTGCGGCCTGGGCGATGTTAGTCGTTAAGATCTCCATCGGCGCGGGTGGCGCGGTTTTGGCCGAACCACTCGTCCGCGCTGCCCACGGTGCGGGAGCTTTCATCGGCGGTGGTTTCGCGCTCGAACAGGGCTTCCTTTATTCCGCGATGATCTGGGCGGCGATCGTTGTCCATATTGTCGATCGGGAGTGGAACCGGGCGGCGGTTTGGTGCGGTGTCGGGACCGTGCTCTCCCTCTCCGGCTTGATGCATTCCTACGCGCTCACCGGACGCGACACGGTGATCAGCCTGCCTCTGTTGGCGTGGCTGAACGGAACTTGGAAAATCGGTCAACCGCTCTTCCCAGCGGGCGGAGCGGCGCTCGGCTACGGTCTCGCCATGGTCATCTTCCTGGCCGCCCGGCAGATCACCGTTCCACGCGGAGCGGATGACGTGGCCTAGCAAATTTTTTCAAAAAAGAAACGCTCTTTCGATGGGGTTGTGGCTAAATTACCGCTCGCAATGACACTCCCGACTGGCAACGTCACTTTTCTTTTTACCGACATCGAAGGCAGCACACGCCTTTGGGAGGCGAACCTTGCCGCAATGGGACCAGCGCTGGCGTTGCATGACCGCATCCTGCGCGAAGCGGTCACGACGCATCACGGAGTCGTTTTCAAAACCGTTGGCGACGCTTTCTGTGTCGTCTTTAACGAAGCTCCCGATGCGGTTGCCGCTGCCGCTGCTGCCCAGCATCGCCTTGCCAGCACGGACTGGGGTGACTCCGATCCGCTCAAGGTCCGGATGGCCATTCATACCGGCGTTGCGGAACTGCGCGAATCCGATTATTTCGGCCCCGTGCTCAACCGGGTCGCGCGGCTGCTGGCGGCTGGTCACGGAGGCCAAACCCTGCTCTCCCTCGCGACTGAGGAACTTGCGCACGATCGGTTGCCCAAGCTCGTGACGCTCCGCGATCTCGGCGAAAACCGACTCAAAGATTTGGCCCGGCCCGAGCGCATTTACGAGCTCATCATCGATGGATTGGAAAACAAGTTTCCGCCACTGCGCTCACTCGAAAGTTTTCCGAACAATCTCCCTGTGCAACTCACCTCCTTCATCGGACGCGAGCGGGAGATCGCCGAGGTTCGCACTCAGCTCCAATCCACCCATTTGCTTACCCTCACGGGCCCCGGCGGCACCGGGAAAACGCGCATTTCGCTCCAAGTCGCCGCCGAGCTGGCCGATCAGTTTCCCGATGGAATCTGGCTCGTCGAATTCGCTACCGAGACCGACTTGGAAAATGTTTCTGCTAACATCGCGGGCATCCTCGGTTTGCGACCCGACGGCGAGGCTTCCCCAGAGACCGCACTCATCACTTTTCTTCGGCGGAAGAACCTACTTCTCATCCTCGACAACTGCGAGCATCTCGTCGCGCCGATCGCCCGACTAGTGGACAAACTTTTACGCCAAGCCTCCCAGCTTCGCATCCTCGCCTCCAGCCGCACCCCTCTCGCCATCGCCGGGGAGACCACTTGGCCCGTCCCGGCGTTGAGCGGCCCGCAGTTGTCGCGGTGGGGATCGCTCAAAAATTATTCCGTCGAGGAACTAGGCGCGCTCGAGTCAGTCCGGCTCTTTGTTGAGCGTGCCTCGGCGGCCGTGCCGTCCTTCCGGCTCACCGGAGAAAATGCCCCAGCCGTCAGTCGGATTTGTTATCGGCTTGACGGTATCGCGCTGGCTATCGAACTTGCCGCTGCCCGGGTCAAAGTCCTCCCTCCAGAGCAAATTGCCGAACGTTTGCAAAACCGCTTCTCACTCCTCACCGGAGGAAGCCGCACCGCGCTGCCGCGCCAGCAAACACTGCGCGCTTTAATCGACTGGAGCTACGATCTTCTTTCCGAAAAAGAGCGGATTGTTTTCCGTCGCCTCGCGGTTTTTGCAGGAGGGCGCACCTTGGCGGCGATTGAATCGGTCTGCGCCGATAGCGAGGTGGAAAACTGGGAGATGCTCGATCTACTTACGCAACTGCTCGATAAATCGCTCGTCTCCACCGAGGACGGACCCGGAGGGGAGCCCCGCTATGTTTTCACGGAATCGATTTTTCAATATGCCCGCGAGAAGTTAGCCGACTCGACGGAGTCAGCGTTAATCAAGGACCGTCATCTCGCTTATTACCGAACGATGGCAGAAACCGCCGCTCCGCACTTAGTCGGGCCGGAGCAGTCTCGCTGGTTTGAGAGACTCGCGCCTGACCAATTGAACTTCCGATTTGCCATCGAGTGGGCGATCTCCGACGCAGGTCGGACTGCGGAAGGCTTACGGCTGGCTGTTGCGCTGACCCGGTTCTGGGAAGTGCGGAGCAACTTGCGTGAGGCTCGAGAACATTTCGGCAGTCTTCTCGCCGTGGCCGATCCTGCACCTTCGCTCCTTCGCGCCCTCAGTATGGGTAACGCCGGACGGCTCGCTTGGTGTCAGGATGACAATTTGGCGGCGCGGAAGGCAGCGATGGAATGCATTGAAATGTTGCAAGAACTTGGCGAGGAACGGGCCTCGGCCGAATATATCGGCCTGCGCGGTTTTGTTGAACGATTGGAGGGCCAGACTGATTTGGCCGAGCAATGTTTTCGGAATTGCTTGGCTATCGCTGAAAAATTCGGCGACCGGCGTTACGTCGCACTCGCTCTTTCCGGACTTGGGAGTATCGCCGGCGACCGGGGTGATTTCGAAAAAGCCGACCAGCTTAAACGCCAGGCGCTGGAAATTTTCCGTCAGATCGGCGACCGCTACATTGTGGGGTTGAATAGCTGGAGCATTGCTGGCAATGCCTTGCAAAGCGGACGCGTCGAGGAGGCAGCCGCGCTCTTCCGCGAATGCGCCGAGATCGCTCTCGACTTGGCCAATCGCTGGATCGTGCCGCATCTCTTGGAAGGAATGGGAAACATCGCGCGACTGCGAAATAAGCACCAGCACGGTCTAATTCTTTTCGCCGGTGCGTCGCTCATGCGGGAACGCCTCGGGCTTTCCTTCGCCCCACTCGACGCGCGCAATTACCAAGCCAGTCTCGCAGATTTTCAGGAGAATCTGGACGCTGAAACTTACGCCGCAATTTGGGAGGAGGGCCGCAGACTAAGTCCCCACGCCGCCGCCGATCTCGCCTTTCCCGGGATAGAATCCTAACTAAGTAGATTACTTGCCTAGGGTGGGCGTGGTTGTTTTGTCAGGGGAATTCACCCAGTCCATGTAGTGTTGATAGTTCGTCCAGCTTAGCCAGAGGTCCAAGGTAACATGACTGCCAAAGTCCTGAAATATCTCGTAGGCGGTTTCCTTGTCGTCAGCAAAGGCGGCCAACTGCGCGTAGTTATTCAAGTTCCACCAGCTTTTCGGATAGCGCCGACGCATCTCCTCGAAGCCTGCTTTAGTACGCGGCCAGCTCACTTTGTTCTCCTGAAAAACTTTGGCATAGATATTGTGACGTCCGCAATGCGACCAGACGACTCGGGCGTATAATTCGCGGTTGAGCGGCGTGTCGTTTTTCGTAATGCCATCCAGCCACGCTTCCCAATCGCCTTCCTCGCCCACTTCCTGAATCTTCGCGGCCGCGGCAAAATACACTCCCCAATACTCCGGCCAACGGCTGCGGCATTCGGAAACAAGCGCATCCACCTTCTCCTTTGCGCCCTCACCTTTCACCTGCCCAACGAGACACGCATAGACCGACGGCATTCGATCTCCTTTCGGGATGGAGTCGAGCAAGGGCTGCACCTCCTGTTTGCATTTCCAGAGCACCATCGGCTCGATTTTTTCCTTTGAATCTTCCATGCCATCTCCAAAATCATCGTAAGCCAAAGCCAGTGCCGTGCGGGCAGTGGTGGAATCCGGGAAATCCGCACGCCATTTTGTAAGTGAGGAAATGACCGCCTCCCAACCTGCTTTCGAGTCTTCGAGCGGATGCGAAAGTCCCTCGAAAAAATCCGTCACTGCCCAGAGACCATCGATGAAACGCGGCTGTTGCTGACGCATCCGCGTCGCCTCCTGTTCGATACGTTGATAGTCGCCACGCGCCAAAATCTGTCCCCACGCCACCGCATACAATTTGCGATCCATAGACGTATCAACCGACCCTTTCAGCACCGCCTCCTCATCCACCGGTAACACCTGTAGCTGCGATACCTCGCGCAGGATCAGGCGCGGACCATGCACCCCGGACTCGATCAGCCCCTTCACCAGCACGTTGCGTTGCGTGAGCTGCGGATACTTCTCACAACCCGGCACATCGGTTGTCTTATACTCCACCGTAAACGACTGGCGCGGATAGTAGTCATCGAAATTCAGATAGACTTTGTAGTTCGGGTCCGTGCCCATAAAAGACACGCCATAGACGAGTCCCTGAAACTCCACTTCCTCTCCAATGTGTTTCCCGGCCTCGGTCGGAGTGAGCGGCGCGGCAGATAAGTCAGAAAAGCCAACAACGACTCCGAGCAATAGAAAAAGGAAAGAACGCACTCCTTTCTCTACGCTCCAGAGATGGAACCGGGCAAGCTAACAAGAGAAAAATGTATCTAACGCCCGTCCCGCACTATTCCTAAAGTTATCCTGAAACATTTGTCCGCAGATTATGTAGCCATAAGTGCACGGCCAAAAGGGGTAACCGCCGTCTCCGTGTCGTCGGACTGAGCGCGCCACATGGTTTGCTGACGGCGAGTCAGGATTTGCCGATGATTCCTCGCCCAATAAGTTCGTCCAAGAGCATCTGCACGGTGAAGATTTTCACGCCGCCAATAGTTCTGCCAAACAGGCGGCCAAAATCTTTTTTGTCGCCCGTGAGCAGAAAATCCGCTTTGCCGGCGATGGCACCGCAATGGATGGGTTGGTCCTTCTCTGGGAGCTTTACCTCGAGGTCAAAGAGTTGAACGGGATCCAACTCCAAGGACCCGGCGAATTTCTCATGCGCGGTCAGACGTTTGGGCTGTTTCGCCGCAATGTTCCGCACCGCTTCGGCCTTGGCGTAAGCGTTGGTGAGCAGGTCGGAGCGATGCGCCAATGCCCCAAGAAAATCTGCGAGATGACTATTGGGGAAGGACGCGGAGAAAAGGATGTTGGCGTCGAGAAAAACCCTCATCGGGCTTTGCGCCAGCGGAGATTTTTGCCTGCGAGCGGCAATTCATTCGTTTGATGAAACTCCTCCACCCTCGCGGCGGAATAGATCTCGACGGGCATGACGACGCCAGCTCGAAGAATGACTTCCCCATTTTCGGCCACGTCCAGGACAAGTTGGCCTCCGTGTGTCACGCCGAGTCTTTCACGGGCTTCTTTCGGCAGGGTGAGCGCGCCGCGTCCATTGACAGTGATGACTTTGGTCATGAATTGTTTTTAGCAGGATTACAGTATTCCTGCAATACGACATTAGGTTAAAAACCTACCCGAGGAAAAAAGTAAGGAGGCATTTCTTGATTGAATGCCAAGCCTAGTCCTAACACCGACAGTGCTTACGACTGGAAAAAATTCGCGATATTTTCCACCACGTAATCCTGCTGGTCGTGGCGCAGCTCGGGGAAGATGGGAAGCGCCAGCGTCTCGGCAGCGGCGCGTTCGGAGTTTGCAAAATCACCCGCGCGATAACCCAGATAGCCGAAGCATTCCTGTTGGTGGAGCGAGAGGGGATAGTAAATTTCGCAGCCGATTTTGTTAGCCTGAAGATGCGCCTTCAGAGCGTCGCGTTTCTGCGTGCGGACAACATACTGGTTGTAGATGTGGTGATGCTTCAGATGGTCGTGGCCGGCATGAGGTTCGACCGGTAGCGTGAGGTGTTCGATTAATCCAGCGTCGGTGAAGAGGCGGCGGTAGCGTCCGGCGTTTTCGTTGCGGGCGGCGGACCAGTCGTCGAGGAAGGGGAGCTTCGCGGAAAGCACGGTGGCTTGGATCGCGTCCATCCGAAAATTTCCACCGATCAAGCTATGATAGTAGCGAGGGGCCATGCCGTGGTTGCGGAGCGCCTCGATCCGCACGGCCAGTCCCTCATCGCGGCAGGTGATCATTCCGGCGTCGCCAAATGCGCCCAGATTTTTCGTCGGATAAAAGCTGAAATAACTGCTCTCGCTCATCGAGCCCGAGCGTCCGGCGGTTCCGTCGGAAAGTGGATATTCTGCGCCGATCGATTGCGCAGAATCTTCCATGATGTGCAGTCCGTATTCCTCGCCGATCGCGCGGAAGGCATTCATCTCCGCGCAGCAGCCGAAGAGGTGAACTGGGATGACCATTTTAATCGTCAGGCCCGCCTCGTTGACAACTGTGCCGTCTGCCGCGTGGTGGCATTTCTCCTCAAGATATTCGCGGACCTTGACCGGATCGAGATTGTAAGTGGCCAGATCGATGTCAGCAAAAACCGGGGTCGCTCCGAGCCGGGCGATGCAGCCCGCGGTGGCGAAAAAAGTGTAAGGCGAAGTGATCACCGCATCGCCTGGGCCGATACCAAGTCCCATCAGAATGAGGAGTTCCGCGTCGGTGCCGGAGGAAACGCCGAAGGCAAATTTCGCATCGCAGTAATCGGCTAGTTCCTGCTCAAGCTCGACGACTTTGGGGCCGAGACAAAAACCCTGCGTTTCGCAAACCTCGGCGATCCGCCTCTGAATGTTCGTGCGGAGCGGGGCGTATTGTAGTTTCAGGTCGAGCAGAGGGACTTCCATGTGAGGGAATCTAACCACAACCGAGTCAGACGAGATAGCTCCTTTTTTCTATTTTCCTATTTCATCGGAGCAAAGGGCACAGAGAAAAATATCTCCCCTTCCTCGCGTTCTTTCGATAACAGTGCCCGCCATGAAAAAATTTGGCGCCATATTCGATTGGGACGGGGTGATTATTGATTCGTCGCGTCACCACGAAGAAAGCTGGGAACGGCTCGCGCGGGAAGTTGGCCAACCGTTGCCGAAGGGGCATTTCAAAACAGGCTTTGGAATGAAGAACGAATGGATTATTCCCAATCTGCTGCAATGGACCACGGACGAGACGGAGGTGCGGCGCCTTTCGTTGCGCAAGGAAGCGCTTTATCGCGAGGTCGTGCAGGACTGGGGAATCGACGCGCTGACGGGAGTGATTGACTGGCTGACGGCGTTGAAGGAGGCAGGCATTCCACGAGTGATTGGGTCGTCCACGCATCGCTTGAATATCGCAACGACGCTCGACCGGTTGGGCTTGCGCGATGCGTTCGATGCGATCGTCAGCGCGGAGGATGTGTCAGCGGGGAAGCCTGATCCGGCGGTGTTTTTGCAAGCGGCGGGAAAGATCGGAGTCGCTCCTGAAAGCTGTGTCGTTTTCGAGGACGCGCACGTGGGCATCGAGGCCGCTCAGCGCGCCGGGATGAAGGTGATCGCTGTGGCCACGACGAATCCAATCGGCGAACTAACCAAAGCAGACCGGGCGATTCATTCCCTGGCAGAACTAACTCTGGAAAACGTCGCCGCACTTTTCTAACCTCGCAACTGCGCCTGCGCCTCGGCCACGGCGATTGCGGTCATGTTAACAATGCCGCGGGCAGTGACCGATGGAGTGAGAATGTGCGCTGGTTTGGCGACGCCGAGGAGAATCGGGCCGACTGGTAGCGCGTCGGAAAGAACCTTGACCAACTGATAGGCGATGTTCGCCGAGTCGAGGTTCGGCATAATTAGCACGTTAGCTTCGCCTTTTAAAGTGGAGTCCTGCAACACGCGGTCGCGAATGACTTGCGAAAGCGCGCTGTCGGCCTGCATTTCCCCGTCCACTTCCAGCGTGGGTTTGAGCTGGCGAATGAGCCGGAGCGCTTCCCGCATTTTCAGCGCGGACGGAGAATCAAACTCACCGAAGTCGCTGTCGGAAAGCAGTGCAATCTTTGGCGTGATGCCCATGCGCTGGACGTGATCGCCAATCTGAATGGCCATGTCTGCGATCTCGGCGGCGGACGGATCGAGGCGGACTTGAGTATCGGCCAGGAAAAAATTTCCGCGCTGGGTGACGAGGAGCGACATGGCGGAAAGTTCGCTCACGCCGGGAGCCAGTCCGATGATATCCCGAATGAAACGGAGGCGGGTGTGGAAGCGACCCTCTAAGCCGCAGAGCATCGCATCCGCGTCTCCGCGTTGGACGGCGATTGCGCCGATCACGGTAGTGTTAGTTCGGACCAAAGCGCGCGCGGCATCGGGAGTCATTCCTTTGCGGCCGGCGACCGAGATTAGGGTGCTAACATAATCCCGGTAACGTGGATCGTCCGCCGGATTGATTAACTCGAAATCGATTCCCGGACGGATGGAAAGCCCGAAGCGTTTGATGCGACTGCTAACCACATCGGGGCGACCGATTAAAATGGGTTGGGCGATTTTTTCTTCAAGCACCACTTGGACGGTGCGCAGGACGCGCTCATCCTCGCCATCTGTGTAAATTACCCGACGGGGGTCGCTCTTGGCCTGCGCGAAAATGGGTTTCATGATGAACCCAGACCGGGACACGAGGCGGTCGAGCTGATCGTTGTAAGCTTCGAAATCGGTGATCGGACGCGCGGCTACTCCGCTCGCGATCGCCGCCCGGGCCACGGCCGGAGCGATCCGCAAAATCAGCCGTGGATCGAAAGGCGACGGGATGAGTGAGTTCGGACCGAAAGGCGGTGCCGAACCGCCGTAGGCTAGCGCCACAACGTCCGATGGGGCCTCGCGCGCTAATTGCGAGATCGCCTCCACTGCGGCGATTTTCATTTCCTCGTTAATCGTCCGGGCGCCAACATCTAGCGCCCCGCGAAAAATGTAGGGAAAGCAGAGGACGTTGTTCACTTGGTTAGGATAATCCGAGCGTCCAGTGCAGATCATTGCATCGGAGCGAACGGCAAACGCCTCCGCTGGCAGAATCTCCGGCGTCGGATTCGCGAGCGCCATGATGAGTGGGCGTGGTGCCATTTTTGCGACCATCGCTGGCTGCAAAACGCCACCGGCGGAGAGACCTAAAAAAACGTCTGCATCGCCGATGATCTCGTCGAGCGTGCGCGCGGCGGTGTCCTGCGCGTAGATCGATTTCCAGCGGTCCATAAGTTTTTCCCGCCCTCGGTAAACGACGCCCTCGAGATCACTCACCCAGATATTTTTGCGCGTGGCCCCCTGCGAAACGAGCAGGTTAAGGCAAGCCAGTGCGGCCGCACCCGCGCCGGAGCAGACGATTTTAATCTCGGAAAGTTTTTTCCCGGCGAGTTCCATTCCGTTACGAATGGCTGCGTTAACAATGATCGCGGTCCCGTGCTGGTCATCGTGAAATACCGGTATGCCCATCCGCTCCCGCAACCGTTCCTCGATTTCGAAACATTCCGGGCCTTTGATGTCCTCGAGATTGATGCCGCCAAAAGTAGGTTCGAGCGCGGCAACAACATCGACGAATTTCTCCACGTTCTTTTCGTTCACCTCGATGTCGAATACGTCGATTCCGGCGAATTTTTTGAAGAGCACCGCCTTGCCTTCCATCACCGGTTTCGCCGCGAGCGGTCCGATGTCGCCCAGACCGAGGACCGCCGTGCCATTCGTGATTACGCCAACGAGATTTTGTCGTGCGGTCAGTTCGCCAACCTGAGCCGGATCCTCGACGATCGCCTCACAAGCCGCAGCAACGCCGGGCGAATAGGCGAGGGCAAGATCGCGCTGGTTGCCGAGGGGTTTGGTGGGCTGAATTTCGAGTTTTCCCGGCCTTGGCAACCGATGGTAAATCAGCGCGCCGGTGCGCAGATCTTCCGACATTTGGGTGGGCGTTCGACTCATGGCAATTGGGACTCGGAAAAAAATGCGATTTTTTGCCAGCGTTGACGAGCATTTCCTAAATCCGGCAACGCCCGGGTATTCCGCGCTTGCAGTTTTGATTTTCTGCAGGAATCTTAGAGCTCTGCCAAAAAACGGGCTGTAGCACAGCTTGGTAGTGCGCTTGAATGGGGTTCAAGAGGTCGCGTGTTCGAATCACGTCAGCCCGATTTTTTTCACACGAGTCACAGTTTTTACACGCGGACGGTGTCCGAGGAGCGATCTCTGGGGTGAAAGCTAACAACAAAAAGGAGACTCCTATGATTTCTTGGGCCATCACATTTCTCATCATCGCACTCATTGCCGCCGTCCTCGGATTTGGGGGCATTGCCGGAACCGCCGCTGGATTTGCCAAAATCCTCTTCCTAGTGTTTCTCGTTATGTTCATCGTCTCGTTCATTTTCGGACGCCGACCTCCGGTGTAAATCTTGAGGAACGCGGAACGCGTATTTTTTTACAGAAGGCCGGTTTACAGCCGCGCAGAGTGCCTCCATAGTCTGGCGCACCCTGCATGATTTCGCGCCTGCTTCCGCTTGTTCTTCTCACGTTCCTTTTTCGGACCGCCCTGGTCGCTGCCCCCAGTCTGGAAGCCCGGGAAATCCGCAAAAGCCTTATCCGCATCACCTGCACCGAGCAGGACGTTGACTACAAAGCCCCGTGGAATTCGGGTCCGGTCAGCGGCGGAGTCGGCGCTGGCTTTGTCATCACTGGCAACCGCATCCTGACTAATGCGCACGTCGTCAGCAATACCCGGTTCCTTACCGTGGAACGCCAAGGCGACCCGAAGAAATACGTCGCGTATGTGAAATTTATTGCGCACGACTGCGACCTGGCGGTCCTCGATGTGGAGAACCCGGATTTTTTCAAAGGCTCTTCGCCACTCGCGCTTGGTGGAATCCCGGAGATTGAGACGATTGTTTCCGCATATGGATTTCCGATTGGCGGGGACTTGATGTCCGTCACGCGCGGAATTGTTTCGCGAATCGATTTCCAGTCCTACTCCCATTCCGGGATCGACTCGCATCTGGCCATCCAAATCGACGCGCCGATCAACCCCGGTAATTCGGGCGGTCCCGTCATGCAAGATGGCAAGGTGGTCGGGGTGGCGTTCCAAGGTTACACCGGCGACCAGGCGCAGAATGTTGCCTACATGATTCCTACGCCAGTGGTGAAGCGTTTCCTGAAGGACATCGAGGATGGGCGTTATGACCGCTACGTCGATCTCTCGATCGAGTATTTCAGGCTCGTTAATCCGGCCATGCGCGCCGCGCTGAAGATTCCCGACGACGACGACGGCATCCTCGTTTCCAGTGTTTCCCAAGCCGGATCGTGTGCCGGCGTTTTGCAGCCCGGAGACATCTTGCTTAGCCTTGATGACATCCCGATCGCGAGCGACGGATTTGTCGAGCTCGGGAAGGATCGGATCGAGATGACCGAGATCGTCGAACGGAAATTCAAAGGCGACACCGTCACCTTCAAACTCCTGCGCAACGGCCAACCGCTCACTGCGAAAGTCACCCTCAAATCCGCCTGGCCCTATCTTATGCAGGCAAACACCTACGACACGCCGCCGCGCTTCGTTCTTTTCGCGGGCCTTCTCTTCGAGCCCGTCAACCGCGACTTCATGGCGGCAGTCACCATCGACGAACTGCGCACCCGCTATTTTTATTCCTCCTATATTACCGACGAGCGTTACAGCGAGCATCCGGATTTGATCGTCCTCAGTAGCATCCTGCCGGACCCGGTTAATACCTACCTAAGCCAATTCCAAGGCGAAGTGATCCAAAGCATCAACGGCAAGCCGATAAAAGTCCTCGACGATCTCGCCGCCGCCTTCGCCGAGAAGCAGGAAACCTACGTCATCCAATTTGTCGGCAGTGGCCGTCCTGCCGTGCTCGAAAGTAGTCTCGTCGAGGCTGCGCGCAATCGCATCCTCAGCCGCTACAACGTCACCCGGGAACAAAACCTCGCTAATGCACCGGCTCGCTAACATGACCCTTCCGCCCATCCCTCTCTGCCGTCTCGTCGCTGTCGTCGTCCTTTCGTTGATTGCGCCGCTGCGATCCACGCAGGCGGAGGAAAAGCCCGTCGCCGTAGGCAAACCGCTCGCCGTGGTCCGCGTCAACGGCACCACCCAGGCATTCGACTTTGCGCGCCCTTGGTCGAAAAAACCTGCTGTCACTCGGCGTGCCCTCGGCGTGGTTCTGCCTGGCAACAAAGTCCTCGTCACCGCCGAATTGGTGGCCAACAAAAGCTACATCGAACTCGAAAAAGGCGCCTCTGGTGAAAAAGTTGCGGCCCGTCTGCTCGCCGTCGATTACGAGGCCAACCTCGCCCTGCTTGCCGCGGAGGAACCGAAATTTCTCGAATCTCTTAGCAGCCTGACCACCGCCAACAGCGTGAAGACCGGCGACCGCCTCGACATCTGGCAACTCGAAAACAGCGGCACTCTCGTCGCCACTAGCGGACTGGTCACCTCTTGCGAGGTTGGCCGTTACGCGTTGGAGGATTACAGCTATCTAGTTTTCAAAATTACTGCCGCCCTGCAATACCGGGAGAACAGCTACTCCGTTCCGATCGTGAAGGACGGCAAACTGGCCGGGCTGCTCCTGCGCTTCGACCCCCGCTCGCAGACCATCGAGTCCATTTCCCTGCCAGTCATTCAGCACTTTTTGAAAGCGGCCGCTGAGCCCACCTACCGAGGATTTCCACGTGCTGGCATCTCCTTCGAGGTCACCCGCGATCCGCAACTCCGCCGCTACCTCAAACTCCCCATCGACAACGGCGGCATCTATCTTAGCCACGTCGACGCTGGCACCGCGGCGGCCACGGCCGGGCTCCAGGCGGGCGATGTTATACTTTCCGTGGACGGTCATTCGATTGATCCCGACGGCAACTATGAGCACCCGGTTTTTGGAAAAATTTCCGTCAACCACCTCATCAGCACCGAACATTACGTGGGCGACACCTTAAAGATCAAATACTCTCGTGCCGGGGAGACCCGCGAGACCACCGCCACGGCTGCGGAGCGCCTGCCACAATCCTTCACCATTCAGCCCTACGTTTACGATCGCGCTCCTAAATTCATCCTCCTTGGCGGATTGCTCTTCCAAGAACTCAGCCGCCAATATCTCCGCGAATGGGGCACCAATTGGCAGAAGGACGGGCCAGTTAAATTCGTCTATCTCGACCGCTATCAATCCGAGCTTTTCCCTGCTGATCGCGGGCAAATCGTCTTCATCAGCCACATCTTTTCCGCCGCGAGCACGATCGGCTACGATCAGTTGAGTTACCTCATGGTTGAAAAAGTGAACAACCAGACGATAAAAAGCATCGCCGACCTTGCCACCGCTTTAAAAACCCCTGTGGACGGCTTCCACAAAATCGAAGTCGCGGAAGATCCGAAGACTCTCTACATCGACGCCAAGACGGTCGAGAAGGACACCGAGACGCTGGCCCAGCAATACGGTCTGCCTATCACTCGTCGGCTAACGGAATAAAACGGGCGCTCCGGGTCAGTTGGGTGGCCCTCCATCAGCGGAAGGATTCGCGGGAAACAGCCCGGAATTTTCCCCGAAACGGAAAGGTGGCTGGAGAGGGATTTGAACCCCCGACACGAGGATTTTCAGTCCTCTGCTCTACCAACTGAGCTATCCAGCCGCTTTAGGCCGCGCAGAGCTGCCAAAGGACTGGTAGAAAACTCCAGTCCGGCCCCCTCTGCAAGTTCTTTTTCCAGCGGTCCTCGTGGTTCCAACTTGCTACCTAACCGGGGTGCCCCCAGAATTTCGCCCATGAAAACCTTCACCAATCTCGTCGGTGCCGTGCTTGGCCTGCTCTTCGTCGCCTTTTCGGTGATGTTCTTCCTCGATAAAATGCCCGCACAACCCGCTCCGCCAAAAGATTCGCCCGTCGCGATGTTCATGGGCGCTTTTGGGCCGACCGGTTACATGGCGTTTGTCAAAACCTGCGAGTTGCTGGGCGGCCTGCTCGTGGCCATTCCGAAGACGCGCAACCTCGGCCTCCTTTTCCTCGGTCCGGTTATTATTAACATCCTCGCTTTCCATATTTTCCTAACCAAAGGCGCGGGTCTGCTCGATCCGCCGCTGGTCGCAAGTCGTTCGCCGCGCTGATCTCCTAGCTATTCATGCCGGACTCTGCTGCCTACGACTGGATTGCCTTCGACGCGGACGACACGCTCTGGCATAACGAGCCGCTTTACCAAGCGACGCAGGAAAACTTTCGCAAAATGCTCCTCCCGTTTCACAGTGCGGAGTGGATCGATGAACGGCTCCTCGCGACGGAAATGCGCAACTTGCAACACTTCGGCTACGGCATCAAAGCCTTCACCCTGTCCATGATCGAGACCGCGATCGAGCTGACCGAGGGCCGCATTGCTGCCTCGGAAATCGGCCGCATCGTTGACTGGGGCCAGGAGATGTTGCGGACGCCAGTGGAATTGCTTGAGGGTGTCGAGGAAACGATTCGCGCCCTCGCCCGCGACTGGCGGTTGATGCTCCTAACCAAGGGCGATCTGCTCGACCAGGAACGCAAGTTAGCCGGCTCCGGGCTGGGGGATTATTTCCAAGCGCTGGAGGTGGTCGCCGAGAAAAGCGTCCCCACCTACCGAAGTCTGCTCAAGCGGCACGGCGTCGCCCCGGAGCGGTTTCTGATGGTTGGCAATTCGCTCCGCTCGGACATCCTGCCACTGGTCGAGATGGGCGCGGTCGCGATTCATGTGCCGTATGCGGTGACTTGGTCGCACGAGCAAGTGGCGGAGGCCGATCTGGTCGGGAAGAAATTTTATCAGATTGAAAGAATCAGCGATCTGATCCCGTGGCTGGCCGGAGGTTAGAGCGTTTTAAATAATAATGTGGCCACTGATTTGCGAGCGCCGGGGGTTGCAGGGGTGCGGCGGCAGTGAAGCGGCTGTGTGAAAACACCCTGCCCGAGCTGCTGACCCAGTCCTACGACCCTCGCCGCCGCAAAGTGGCGGCAATAGTATTGTTTAAACCGCTCTAAAGCGTCGCAGTTCCGCTCTAGGTCGTTCTTAAACCGTGCGTTTAACCCTTGGAACTCGGTTGCGTTGTCGGTAAATTCACCACGATGAGCCGAAATGCCGCCCGTTTGATTGTCGCTTCCAGCGAGACCTCCGCCGATTTGCGCTATGCGACCCAGTTTTCCGTGAGTGACCCGGTGATTTTTCTCGAGCAAAACGGCCGCCGCAGTCTCGTCCTCAGTGATCTCGAGATCGACCGAGGAAAACGCGAAGCCCGCGTGGACGAGATCGTGCCGCTTTCCGATCTCAATCGCAAACTCCGCCCGTCCGGCCCCGAGCCGTCGTTCGCGGAATCGGTCTTCGGATTTCTCGCGCTGCGTCGGGTAAAGAAAGCGCTCGTCCCGGAAGATTTTCCGCTCGGCCTCGCCCAAAATCTCGCCGCCTCCGGTATCGCGCTCACGCCCTGCGAGGGCCTTTTCTATCCCGAACGCGAAACCAAATCCGCCGCCGAACTCAAGCTCGTCAAACGCGCCCAGCAAATCACCGACGCCGGCATGACCCGCGGCCTCGAAGTCCTCCGCTCCAGTATTATCGGACCTGCCGCGCGCCTTCTCTGGGCCGGTAAGACGCTCACCTCCGAAATCCTCCGCGCTGAGATCGACAGCGCTATCCTTCGCGCTGGAGGACTCCCTGCCAACACCATCGTCGCTGGCGGCAACCAAGCCTGCGATCCCCACGAGCGCGGGTCCGGTCCCCTCAAAGCGCACTCCCTCATTATCCTCGATATCTTTCCCCGTGACGCCAAATCCGGCTACTTCGGCGACCTCACCCGCACCGTCGTTCGTGGCCGCGCCAGCGACGCCCAGCGCCAACTCTGGCAGACCGTTCTCGACGGCCAGAAACTCGCCCTGCAAAAAATGAAACCCGGCGTGCCCGGCGCACCGCTCCACGACGAAATTAAAGATCTCTTTACCCAGCGTGGCTACCCAACCGAACTCCGAGACGGGCGCTGGAGCGGCTTTTTCCACGGCACCGGCCACGGCCTCGGTCTTGACCTCCACGAGATCCCGCGCTTTTCCCGCACCACTTTCCAGCCCGGCCAAGTCCTCACCGTCGAACCCGGCCTTTATTACTATGGACTCGGCGGCGTCCGGCACGAAGATGTCGTCACTATTACCGCCACCGGCGTCCGCCTCCTCTCCACCCACCCGAAACCCCTCGAACTGTGAAACTTGTCCTCGCTGCCACCGGAGCTTCCGGCTCGATTTATCTCCAGCGCCTCCTTGACCAGATCGACTGCGTTGCCAACGAGGTGCATCTCGTTTGCAGCCCCTATGCCAAGCAGGTCATCGCCGAGGAAATCGGCCCGCTCCGTTTGCCAGAAGGCGTCCAACAGCACTCGGATAGAACCATGAACGTCCCCTTCGCGAGCGGCTCCTCGTTGTTCGACGCCATGGTCGTCGTCCCGTGCTCCATGGGCACGCTCGCCCGCATCGCCCAAGGCACCAGCGAAAATCTCATCCTCCGCTCCGCCGATGTTTTTTTGAAGGAACGCCGCCCGCTCGTCCTCGTCCCGCGCGAGACCCCGTGGAACCTCATCCACGCCCGCAACGTCGTCCGCGTCATGGAAGCGGGCGCGATCGTCTTGCCCGCGATGCCGTCTTATTATAGCAAGCCCGCCGATTTCAACGCCCTCGCCGACACCGTGGTCCATCGCATTCTTGACCAACTCGGCCTTCCTGTTCCCGGTGCTTACCGGTGGAAAATCGAGCCGGAATGAAAATCCGCCTCCCGGAAAAACGCGTCGCCGGATTCATCGCCGGATTTGTCCGCCTTCTCGCCCGCACCATGCGGATCGAAGTCCACGACCCGAACGGTTTTCTCTCCGGTCCACCCGGGGCGCCGGGCATTTGTGCCGTCTGGCACGACAGCATTCTCGGCCTCGTCATCGTCGGATTGCCCCGGGCCAAAATCATCCCCATGACCGTTCTCACCAGCCCAAGTCGCGACGGCGAACTGCTCGCCGAAGTCATGCACCAGATCGGGCTCCAATCCGTCCGTGGCTCCAGCAAGAAACGCGGTGCCGCCGCCCTCCTCGAACTCCGCGAACACGTTCGCGGCGGACGCACGCTCATCATCACCCCTGATGGACCGCGCGGTCCCCGCCACCAGCTCAGCCCGGGCGTCCTGCTCCTCGCTCAAAAAACCGGGTCCCCGGTCCTGAAAACCCACGTCACCTTTTCCCGCAGCCTCCGCCTCAACACCTGGGATCGCTTCCAGTTTCCCCTCCCTTTTTCCAAACTCACCGTCCGCGTCGATCCGGCCGAACTCATTCCACCGACTCCCACCCCCGAAGCCTTCGAAACCCTCCGCCTAAGACTCGAAGCCGACCTGCTTAACTCCCCTACCTGAGGCAGTCCCTCCCTCGTTCCCAAGTTTCTAGAGCGTTTTAAATAATAATGTGGCCACTGATTTGCGAGCGCCGGGGGTTGCAGGTGTCACGGGAAAGCCCGAAGGCTGCCCATGGCTTGGACTCGACTCCCTTCCGATCGCCGGGCATCGAGCTTGCCGGACCGAATGTCCTGACGAATTAGCTCGTCCCCCTTTTCGTCCAGACAGTTTTCACACTATTGGTCAAACTGCTCCAAGTCTGCCTTGGGCATTCTCTAATGGCAGTCTCGAATTCCAAGAGGCTCATGCTGGTCAGGAGGGATCGATCGCGGGCGGTTTGACAAGACCACAGAGGGGTAAGTCGCCTAGTCCATTTGCATTTTCATTGCTCTCTTGCGGAGCGGGTGCTGGAAGTGAAAAGATAAGGCCCATGAGTTTGCGGACTTCCGATTACGATTTCACTTTGCCGGACGAGTTGATTGCGCGGTATCCGACGGAGCAGCGCGATGGTTCGCGAATGTTAGTGGTGCGGCGGGCGACGGGGGAAATCGAGCACGGGTGGTTTCGCGATTTGCCGGAGTATCTGTCGGCGGATGATCTGATGGTCTTGAATAACGCTCGTGTGATTCCGGCCCGGGTTTTTTCGGACGATGGTCGCATCGAATTGCTCGTGCTCGATCCGCGGCCCGATGGGGATTGGCAGTGTATGGTGAAGCCGGGGAGGAAGATGCGGGTGGGCCACACGGTTAGTATTGGCGGCTGTGTGGGCGAGGTGCGGGGGATCACGGAAGATGGCACGCGGATGATTCATTTTGCGGAGCTGCCCGATCTGGAGAAGGTGGGCAAGCTGCCGCTGCCGCCGTATTTCGGACGCGAGGCGGAGGAGTCGGATAACGAGCGCTACCAGACAGTCTATGCGACGGCTTTGGGCGCGGTGGCGGCACCGACGGCAGGGCTGCATTTTACGCCGGAGTTGTTAGCACGTTTGCCGCATTGTTTCGTGACGCTACAAGTAGGGGCGGGAACGTTTCGCGGGGTGCATACGGATGATCTGACGGGGCACATTATGCATTCGGAGAGATATTTGCTAACCGAGGAGGTGGCGGAGCGGATTAGTGCGGCGAAATCCGTTTTCGCGGTGGGCACGACGACGGTGCGGGTGCTAGAGAGTTGTGCGAGAGAGGGTGGGTTGCAGGCAGGGGAAGGCGAGACGCAGATTTTCATCCATCCGCCTTATGAGTTTCAAGTGGTGGATAAGTTGCTGACGAATTTTCATCTGCCGCAGTCCACTTTGATCATGTTAGTCTCGGCTTTTGCGGGCCGCGAGTTGGTGCTGGAAGCCTATGCGAAGGCGGTGGAGGAGCGTTACCGCTTTTACAGTTACGGCGATTGCATGTTACTGGTCTGACGGATCGCTTCGTAAAGCACGATGCCGACGGATGTCGCGAGGTTGAGACTGCGGGCGATGGGTTGCATCGGGATGGTTAGACAATGCTCGGTGTTTTCTGCGAGGAGAGTTTCGGGGAGTCCTTTGGTTTCGCGTCCGAAGACGAGGTAGTCGCCTTTTTTGAAAGTTGCCTGATGGTAAACCCGGCGGGTCTTGGTGGTGAGATAATACCAAGACGCACCTTCAGCCGCAGCGGAACGACACTCCGCGAGCGAATCCCAGATGTGCAGATCGACGTGCTGCCAATAATCCATTCCCGCCCGTTTCAAATACCGGTCGTCGAGGGAAAAGCCGAGCGGCCGGATTAGATGCAATCTCGCGCCCGCTGCCAGACAGAGCCGGGCGATGTTCCCAGTGTTGGGCGGGATTTCAGGCGAGACGAGGACAACATTCATAACGGCAACCCTGTCATGAAACGCCGCGTCACCCCGCCGCGCAAGTTCGCAATGAAGGGGACGAAGCGAATCGGAAGCGGGCGACCACAGGGGGCTGAGTTGGCTCTTGATTTCCTGCCCGCCTGCCACCACTCTCGCGCCTGTGAGCAACCTTCCGCGCGTTCGAGTTCGCGCCAAATTTTTCTTTGCCGGTGATCAGAAGTTTTTCCTGAAAGGAGTGACTTATGGTCCGTTTCATCCGAATGAGGACGGCGAGTATTTCGCCTCCCCCGAACGGAGCCGGGAGGATTTGCGGCTGATGGCCGAGATGGGAGCGAATCTGCTCCGGATTTATTACGCGCCACCGCGCTGGTTTCTCGACCTCGCGGCCGAGGCAGGCATCCGAGTGCTGATTTCCATTCCATGGACACAGCATGTGGCGTTTCTGGATCAGCCAAAAATTCGCGAGGGCATCGTGACCACGATCGAGGAGGCGGTGAAAAAGAACGCCGGCCATCCTGCGATCTTCGGTTATCTGGTTGGCAACGAGATCCCCTGCTCGATGGTGCGTTGGCTCGGAGCTGGGCGCGTAGTCGAGTTTGTCGAACATCTGATCCAGCGGGCGCGTGCACAGGATCCGGATGCACTTTTTTCCTACGCGAGCTATCCGCCGACTGAGTATCTCCTGCCACAAAACGTGGATTTTTACAGTTTCAACGTTTACCTCGAGCGCCGGGCCGATTTCGAACGTTACCTCGCGCGGTTGCAGAATCTTGCGGGCGACAAACCGCTCATCTTTGGCGAGTTCGGCATGGATACGATTCGCAACAGCGAGGAGAAACAAGCCGAGGTGCTCGACTGGCACCTCGATTGCGTGGTCAAGGGCGGTGCTGCGGGAACAATTTTCTACGCGTGGACCGATGAATGGTTCACTGGGGGAATGGAAATCACCGACTGGGCTTTCGGACTCGTCACTCGCGAGCGCCAGCCGAAAAAAGCATTTCATTTGCTCAAAGAGCGACTGGCTGGTGATGAACCTGTAACGAGTCGGGTGCAGCTCGAGAAATATCCGCGCGTTTCCGTGATTGTCTGCTCTTACAACGGTGGGAAAACGCTCAAGGAATGCCTCGAATCGCTCGATCTGCTGAATTACCCGGACTACGAAATCGTCCTCGTTGATGACGGGTCGAAGGACAACACGCAGAACCTCGTCTCGGCTTTTGAAAGTTCGCGCAAACGGAGCGGCCGCAAGCTGGCCGATTTCCAGAATATCGTGCAAAAAAACATGGGGTTAAGCTATGCACGCAACGCAGGCGCACACTCCGCCACGGGCGAGATTTTTGCCTACACCGACTCCGACTGCATGGCCGATCCAGACTGGCTCTACTATCTCGTCGGCACGCTGATCAGCGGCGATTACGCAGGCGTGGGAGGTCCTAACATTTCGCCGCCAGCGGTCGATTGGATCCAAGCCGCCGTCGCGGCGGCCCCGGGCGGACCGAGTCACGTGTTGCTGACCGACGTCGTCGCGGAGCACATTCCCGGTTGCAACATGGCTTTCCATCGCTGGGCTTTCTACAGCGTGGGCGGCTTCGACCCCGAGTATCGCAAGGCCGGCGACGATGTGGATTTTTGCTGGCGACTGCAAACCGGAGGCGGCGTGATTGCGTTTTCACCGGCGGCTATCGTTTGGCACTACCGACGTTTCACCTTGCAAGCCTTCCGCAAACAGCAGGAGGGCTACGGCGAGGCAGAGTCGATGTTGCGTTTCCAGCATCTCGTTTTCTTTGGACCGACCGGCACCGCGAAATGGAAGGGAATGATTTACGGCACTCCTCGCTTTAATTGGCTGCTCAAGAAACCGATCATTTATCACGGCGTTTTTGGCCAAGGACTTTTCCAGTCGATCTACCCTGCTCCGCAATCCGAGATCGCTGCTTATGTTAGCAGCGTGGAATGGGTTGCGCTGACGATTTTCATTTTCGCCCTTTCGCTACCGGTGCCCGCGTTGCGGATCGTCCCGTTCCTGATGTTTGGGGGGACCTTCCTCGTCGCACTTTCCTACATGCTGAGCGCACGGATCGAACCGAATTTTGACACGATTCCCGCCCGATTGTTAGTCGCATTCCTCGCGCTAACTCAACCACTCATGCGCGGTTGGGCCCGCTACTTCACCTGGATGGCTTACAAACGCACTCCGCGGGGGGTTATCTCCACCCACGAGACAGATTATAAAAAACTCAAGCCTTACAACGGGTTCGGCAATTTGATTTTCTGGAATGAAACGGGCCAGGGCCGCGAGGCGCTCCTCACCGAAGTTTGTGCATCGCTAGAAAACGAAAATTGGAGCTACAGCACCGACACTGGATGGAAAACGTGGGATCTGCAGATCTATGGAAACTTCTGGTGGATCGTGAAATTTGCTAGCGTCACGGAATATCACGGCGGCCCGAAATGTCTCACCCGAGTGAACCTGAGTGCGAAACCTACGGTAACGACGTTTCTGATTAACTTCATCATTCTTTCGGTGCTGCTCTACCGGACGCTAGCGACTTCTAACAACGATTACCCGCTGAAGGCCGTTTACGCGGTGTTTGTGATCTATCTATTAATGCGAGCGTGGCGTTTGAAAAGGCGGGTCGCGGAATTGATCGAGGTGGCCTCGAACAAGGTCGGTTTGAAACGGACCGACGACCGCCCGTGAATCGGGGGGCGCATCCGCTTTACCTAGCCGGGCTCGCGCTCACTCTCGCCGCTGCCATTCCGTTTGGCGATTTCACCCACGACGGGAACGCACTCTATTTTGTTCCGTTACTACTGGCAGCCACAGGCTTTTATTTCGCTGCGGCAGGCAGCTACCAAAACCTGCCACCGGTTCCGCGCCTGCGGATTTTCTGGCCAGTCGCGGTTGGCTTGCGGTTGATCGCGCTATTCATTCCGCCAGGTGACGACATTCACCGTTACCTTTGGGAAGGCGGAATTCAGTGGCATGGCTTCAATCCCTATCTACTAACACCGGACGCCCCCGCATTGGTTCATCTGCGCGACGCGACTTGGGCGTTGATGAATCACCGCGATTGGGCAGCGATTTATCCACCGGGAGCGGAGTTAATTTTCAAATTGCTCTGTATTGCCGGACCCTCCGTGCTGGTGATGAAGGTAATCTTCGTTTTGGCGGATTTGCTCGTGATCGTGTTGCTTTTGCGATTGAACACTGGGCAGGCGCGGCATCGCGACACGGTCTGGTATGCGTGGAATCCGCTGATCATTTATTCATTTGCCGGGGGCGCGCACTACGACAGTTTGATGCTAGCCCCGCTGCTCCTGGCCGTCTATGCGTTGTTCCGGGCGAATCCCATGGGGCTGAAGCCGGCGCACTGGGGCTGGGCGGCGTTTGCCGCTTTCACACTCGGTCTAGCCATTTCAATCAAGCTCGTTCCGTTAATTTTTCTACCGGTGTTTGCGCTAGCGTTGCGATCGCGAATGATCGTCTTACCGCTGGCCGCGCTAGTACCGTGGCTCACGGCGGAGAGTTATGGTTTTCCGGAGCACCGGATCTTCGATTCGTTTCGCGCCTTCAGTTACGTGACGCGTTCCAATGATTTCATCTGGTGGATTTCTGAGCGACTAATTTGGTCAAACCCAGAGCAGAAAAACGGAATCTATACATTTGTCGCGATCGCGGTGTCGGCACTAGTTAGTTTGATCGCATGGCGTGACTGGCGGCGTGCCCTGCTCTGGGTGACAGGCGCTGCGTTGATTTGCTCCACTGTGGTTCATCCTTGGTATGTCACGTGGATTTTGCCCTTCGCCGCGATGTCGCGGTGCCGCGCGTGGTTCGTCCTGTCGGGCACAATTTTTGTGGCGTTTCTTTCTTGGGAAACGACTCCGCTCTGGAACGCATGGAAGCCGTCCATTCTCCTCAGCCTGCTGATTGCGCTGCCTCCGTTAGGATTTGCGGTTTATGAATTGCTCAAGGCCAAGGCGCATCACCTCGACCGGAACCGGACGCCCGAGCCAATACTCTAGCGCAAGCACTCCTTGGTGGAGAAGCAAGGAAAGCCCGTTGGCGGAGGATGCGCCTGCGTTTGTCGCGGCGGTTTGCAGCGGTGTTTGTCGCCCGACATAAATAGTGTCGTAAACGAGATGGCTTTTCCCGAGCCATTCCGCCCGGAGCGGAGACGGATCGCCGGACTTCATTCCGACCGAAGACGCATTGATGATTAGGTCAATGTTAGCAAGCTGGTCGGCCAGTGCTTTGTCAGTCCAAGGAATCACCGTGGCATCCAGATTTCGAGCGAGTTCGAGGATTTTTTGCTCGGTTCGATTGACCAGAAGCAATGCCGCACAACCTTCGATCTGGCACTGCGTGGCAATGGCTCGGCCAGCGCCTCCACCAGCACCGAGAACGAGAATCCGCAGGCCTCCGAGCGCAACCCCAAACTCCTCGTGAATGGCGCGAACGATTCCCGGCCCATCGGTGTTAGTTCCCGTGATTTTTCCATCGCAGAACGCCACCGTGTTAATCGCCCCGAGTCGGCGCGAGTGAGCGTCCACTTGGTCAAGCAGCGGCAGAATTTGCGTCTTGTGCGGGATGGTTAGATTGACGCCGAGAAAACCCGCGCGAGGAAGCAAACCAATCGCCTCTGCGAGTTGCCCCGGCGAAATGTGCAGGCGGCAGTAGCGTTCCGGCAAGGCGAGATGTTCCAGCACGGCATTGTGCATCGCCGGCGAGGCGGAATGGGCCACGGGATCACCGAGAACCGCGTAGCGCAAATTGCTTTCCCGCCAGTCCCGCAGGTCATCGAGCGTATAAACGTCTTTCATCGGGAACCGCGCGTTGCGGCCTAGGAAAACCGGGTCACGGTGGTGGCAAACCGGTCGAGCACCTTCGTTTTTCCGAGCACCTCAAGTAAATGATAGAGGCTGGGGCCAACCGAGCGACCACTGGCCGCGACCCGTGCCGGGTGAATGAGTTCACCGGTTTTGACTCCGCGCGCAGCGGCGGTCTCCTTGAGAGAGTTCTCGAGCGTCGCCGCGTCCCACGTGCTAACATTCGCGTAGGCCTCGCGTAGGGCTTGCAGGTTGTCGAGTGCGCCGGGCTTTTTCAGCGTTTTTTCAACGCTCGCCTCGTCGTAAGGATAGGCGTCGGTGAAGAAGTAGGAAATCCAGTCGGGCACATCGCCGAGGTGTTTGATCTTCTCTTTGACGATGGCAAGCGCCTCCAGAAGTTTTTCCTCGTCGTCGATCACGATGCCGGCCTTTTGGATGAACGGCAGGCTGAGATCGCGGAAGCGTGCGAGGCTCATTTGCGCGAGATACTGGCCGTTTAACCAGAAGCATTTATCGAGGTCGAAGTGCGCGTTGCGGCGGTTGACGTTTTCCAGTTCGAAGAGAGGAGTGATCTCGCTGAGATCGAGTTTCTCGCGGTTGTCCTTCGGCGACCAGCCTAACAAGCAGAGATAGTTAATAACCGCTTCCGGAGCATAACCGCCTTCGATGTAACTCTGCACACTCGCGCCCTGATCGCGCTTGCTCATTTTCGAACCGTCCTTGTTGAGGATGAGCGGGATGTGGCCGAAGAGAGGCGGCTTGGCACCGAGGGCCTCGTAGAGTTGGACGTGTTTCGGACTGTTAGAAAGGTGATCCTCACCGCGAATGACGTGGGTCATTTTCATCTCGATGTCGTCCACCACGTTGACGAAGTGAAAAATCCAACCGCCGTCCGGGCGACGGATGGTCATGTCCGGATTGGTCACCGGGTTAGACATGTCGAAGGTGACGTTTCCGCAGATGACATCCTCGACGGTGGTGTTGCCGCGGTAGGTCTTGAAACGCATTGTTCCGTGGTCCTCGTAAATGCGTCCCGAGGCGACGAGGATATCGAAATATTTTTGGTAAATGGCATCGCGCTCGCTTTGAAAATACGGACCGTGATCCCCGCCTTTGAGTGGGCCTTCATCCCAGTCAATGCCCAGCCAGTTTAGGCCGTCATAAATCGCTTGGACAGCCTCCGGAGTGTTGCGAGCCTTGTCGGTATCCTCGATGCGCAGAATTAGTTTGCCGCCGGTGTGGCGGGCGAAAAGCCAGTTGAAAAGAGCGGTGCGGGCTCCTCCGACGTGGAGGTAACCGGTGGGTGATGGGGCGAAGCGGACGCGAGTGGACATGGATTATAATTTAGGAATTCTGATTTATGAATTATGAATGCGAATCGTCGCACTGCGAGCGTGGGCGTCGAGCCCCTCGAGAGCAGCAGCGGCGGCAATGATGGGAGCGGAAATTTCCAGTGAGCGCTGATGAAACTCGATCACGCTGGTGCGGCGCTGGAATTGGTCCACGGTGAGTCCAGCGAATGATTTTCCCGCTCCGCCCGTTGGAAGGGTGTGGCTGGGTCCGGCCAGATAATCCCCGCCAGCCACGGGCGACCACGGCCCGAGGAAAATTGCGCCTGCGGTGTGGATTTTTTTTGCGAGCTCATCGTTGCGTTTCGTGACGAGCGAGAGGTGTTCGCTCGCGAAATCGTTGGCCAAACTGACGGCATGATCCAGATCGGCGCAGAGCACTAAGAAGGCGTTTTTTTGCAACACATCGAGAAGATACTGCTGGCGCGAAAGGGTGCGTGCTTGGGCTTCCAGTTCGGTCTGAACAGCTCCCAGCAACGTTTCGGAATCGGTGAAAAAGCCGATCACACTGTCGTGCCCGTGCTCGGCTTGGGCGAGAAGGTCGGCAGCGATCCAGGCTGGATTGGCCGAGTCATCTGCGAGCACGAGAATTTCGCTCGGCCCAGGAAGTTGGTCGATCGAGACCTTCCCGACCATCTGTCGTTTGGCCTCGGTGACGTAGGCATTGCCTGGGCCGACGATTTTCAGGACTGGCCGGATGCTGGCCGTGCCAAACCCGAGCGCGCCGATCGCTTGAGCGCCACCGACGCGATAGACTTCGGTCGCCCCGGCCATGCGAAGGGCGGTGAGCAAGGCGGGGTGAATTGTTCCATCTGGGCCAGCGGGAGTTGTAACCACGATTTCCGGCACGCCAGCAACTGCAGCGAGGGTTACGGTCATCAGCGCGGTGGAAACGAGCGGGGCGGTGCCTCCTGGAACGTAAATTCCGACGCGCTGAAAAGGATCGAAACGCTCGCCCACGAGTGCTCCTTGGTCGTTGTGCATCGTCCAGTTTTGCCGGAGTGACTGACGGGCAAAGGTGGCGATGTTGGCGTGGCACGCCCGGAGCGTTTCCAATGTGGCTGGCTCGACCGTGGCGGCTGCCCACTCGGCGGCCGAAACGGCGATCTTCGACGGCGAGAGGGTCGGTCCGCCGAATTTCGCAGTGTATCGGAGCAAGGCCTCGTCGCCACTTTCCGCCACTTGGGCAAGGATCTCCGCGACCGTTTCGCGCACGGCGGGTGATGGACCGGCGAAGCGGTTCAACCGGGAGGTTTCCACGACGAAGTCCGGGTCGGTATGGCGCAGGATTTTCATGGTGCGGACGGACACTGTAGGCCAGTGCTGGGTGGGGTCAATCGCGCACTTGGGCGTCGGGTCAGGAAACAAAAAACCAGCAAAGGATTGGAAAATCCTTCGCTGGTTTTTCTGAGCAATCCGGCAAGTGAATGCCGGAGAGTTTAGACAGCTTTGTCGCCGGTCTCGTCGGTCCGGATACGAATCGCTTCTTCGACCACGGAAACGAAAACCTTCCCGTCGCCGATTTTGCCGGTCTTCGCGGCTTTGACGATGGCGGCAGTGGCGTTCTCCACGAGTGCGTCGGTGAGGACGACTTCAATTTTGATTTTGGGGAGAAAATCCACGGTGTATTCACTGCCGCGATAGATTTCGGTGTGGCCTTTTTGGCGACCGAATCCTTTGACTTCGCTGACGGTCATGCCTTCGATACCGAGGTCTGCGAGGGCGTCTTTTACTTCTTCAAGTTTGAAGGGTTTAATGATGGCTTCAATTTTTTTCATGTTTTGGTTGTGATTGGTTGGATGCCCCTGATTGCTGGCACCCTAGGTTACGAATTTAGGCGAAACTTTGATGTTTTGCCGATGCTCGCCGATAAGCAAACAACGTGCCAATAGTCTTTTTCAGGGAAAATTTACCGAGCGGAAGACTTCCTCCCACGTAACCCGACGGTTTCGCGGAGATTTCCAAGGCGGCACCAGCGCTCGAACGGAGGCAATTTTGTCTAGAATTAACCAAGCGGTCAAATTTAGTGCAGGTTGTTTTTACTCGGTTTTGGGTGCGCCATCGGTCTCGCTTGGCGCAGATTCGATCGCGGGTGGATGTTCCCAGCGTTCGAGTGACTCGCTGTGGAAGTGTCTCCGATTAAACAACTTGGACAAAACCCCGTAACGAGGGCTGAAGAAGTAGGCGAGCAGGAAAATACTGCCCAGCAAGAGCACGATGCACGGGCCGGTCTCGGCGTCGAGCCAGTAGGAGATCAACAACCCGGCGCACGATCCCACTGCGCCGAGGATGCCCCCACACCAGAACATTTTGCCCACTGAATTGCTCAACAAATAGATGGTTGCGGCTGGCGCAATGAGCAAGCCAAGCGCGAGAACCACCCCGACTGCTTGGAGGGTCGAAATCATGGTCAACACGAGCATGGCCATGAGCAGGTAATTCATCAGCTCAACCCGAATACCCTGGGACTTGCCGACCGTTGGATCGAAAAGGCAGATCAAAAGCGGGCGCTGCAGGGCGACGACGGTCGGAATGACGAACAGGGCGATGCCGTAATTCATCCATAAATCGCTATCAGAGAGGCCAAGGATATTGCCGAAGAGATAGTGGTGCAGCGAAATGGGTGAGCGGACTTTGTTGAGCAGAATGACGCCGATGGAAAAGGCGACGGTGTAAAGAATGCCGAGCGAGGTGTCCTCCTTGATCCGGGAATTTCGCGAAATGACTTGCGAACCAACCGCGACGAAGAGGGCTGCGGCGAGCGCGCCCACGAAGAGTCCCATTGGGGCCAGTCCGAAAAACAAGACTCCCAGAGCAAGTCCAGGCAGCAAGGAATGGGAAAGCGCGTCGGCCATCAGAGCCAGCCGGCGCAGGACGATGAACGCGCCGAGAAAGCCATTTAGAAAACCGATCAAGGCGCAACCGTAAAGGGCGCGCAGCATGAAATCGTGGCGGAAAGGTTCGAGCCAGTTCATGGGTGTTTTTTTCCTGAGAAGGCCGGGGTGCTGTAGGTGCGCTCGATGTGATCGCCCGTAAACGTGGTCGCGGTGGGACCGCAGGCAATCAACTCCCCGTTGAGCAGGAGCACGTCGGAGAAGAGATCTTTCACGGTGCCCAAATCGTGGTGGGAAGCGATGATGAGCTTTCCACTCGAAGCCAAGGCTCGGAGGGCGCCTGAGAGGGCGACCCGGGACGGCTCGTCCAGACCGGAAAACGGTTCGTCGAGAAGAAAGACGTGCGCTTCTTGGGCAAGCGAGCGGGCGAGAAAGGCCCGTTGCTGCTGACCGCCGGAGAGGGCGGAGATTTGGCGAGTTTCCAAGCCGCCGAGCTGCATTTGAGCGAGGGCCATTTGCACGGCGTCGGTGTCTTCGGCGCGAAACCGGCGTGCCCAGCCCACCCGGAGGTAACGTCCCATTTCGACCAATCCGCGCACCGTCAGCGGGAAGTCCCAATCGACGTTCTCCCGCTGCGGGAGATAGGCGAAATCCGTGTTCGGTCGGGTGACCTGCTGGCCATGGAAAACAATGCTGCCAGTCTCGGGTCGAAGCAAGCCCGCGAGGGTTTTCAAGAGCGTGGTCTTACCGGCGCCATTCGGGCCCAGCAACGCGACGACTCGTCCGCAGGCGAAGTCGAAATCGACGTGGTGCAGCGCAGGAACCCGGTTGTAGGAAACGGTCAAATCCGAAGCGATCAAATGGTGGTGCGCCATGTCAGTGATCCCCCCCAAAGGTGAGCAATTCGAAAAGATCGCGCTTGCCCCAGATGGTTTTGGTTTCCTGGACGCCGTTGGCGCGGGTGAGTCTGACACTCACGCCAACTTTGCGAAAATACTCCGGCCACCGCCCTTCGAAGACGAGGTCGATCCCTTCCTTCGGAATGCGCGCTTCGAAAGTGGTTTCAGACTCGAAAGAGGCACCGTTACCACCAGTGAGGATGTCTTTGCCGAGGAATTTGAGGGCAAATTGCTCGGGCGGTTGGGTGAAAACGAGGGCTATGCCGACGGTTTCAGTCGTTTCAGCAACGGCCGCTGGCTGGGCGACAGAAGTTTTTGGCCCGGTCAGGGAACGAAGCGGGAGTCCCGCAAGCACCAGCGCAAGCAAAGTGAGGAACGCCCGAAGAAGAGGCCAACCGGTCATGTCGGTGATGCTTCGCGCCGTGGTTGAAAAAAAATCGCTTTAGGAATCATCGTGCGGTGCGAAGTCGGAAAAATAGTGGATGAGCGGGAGGGGAAGGCAACCAAAAAAAAGCCGGGGCCATCGGAACGAAAAAAATCGGTTGACGGGATATTTATACGATATTAAGACTCAGTCGCATTAAATGCGGTAGTCCGCGTTGTGCCACTCATCCACCTAAAATAACTCAATCCATGACCCGTTTGTTTCCTGTCGTTCTCCTTGCCACCAGCTTGCTAACCCTTGCCGGAACCTTAACCCCGGCCCACGCCGGCCAGCGAAAATTCGCCTTCACCTATGAAGCCACCACCTCACCCCAAGGCGCTGTCGAGTTCGAAAACTGGGTGACTTGGAAACATGACAACGCCGCCGATGCGTTTGATTTCCGCCACGAGATTGAATTCGGAATCACCGACCGGCTCCAACTCGGTTTTTACCTCGCGGATTGGAGTTACAGCAATGAGGAAGGGGCCGTTTACAAACATTCAGCCGTGGAGGTGATCTACAACCTGACCAATCCGACCACCGATCTACTGGGCTCGGCTCTTTACGCTGAAGTGCTCGTGGGCGACGAGGAGATTGAGTTAGAAGGCAAATTGCTTCTCCAGAAAAACATCGGGAAACTGGTTTTCGCCTACAATCTCGTTTTGGAAGCGAAATGGGAGGGCGACGACTTCGACGAACGCGCAGGTGAATTCGCCCAGACCCTCGGTGTCAGCT
This sequence comes from Chthoniobacterales bacterium, assembly GCA_038228695.1. GTDB lineage: Bacteria > Verrucomicrobiota > Verrucomicrobiia > Chthoniobacterales > DASVRZ01 > DASVRZ01. The sequence goes on along the minus strand of JBBRPA010000006.1, from coordinate 11,373 downwards.
ACGAAATAACCCGGAATTTTTCCGCAGGCATCGAAGCTTTCCACGAGGTGCCGCTGCCGGATTGGTCCAGCGCAGAGGATTCCATCGTCTTCGCCGGCCCAAACGTATCCGTTCGCTTTGGGAAGTTTTTCGCGACCGCCGCGGTGCTGGGCCAGTTGACCCATATTGCAGATGAACCGGACGTGCAAAGCCGGATGATCTTGGGTTGCGATTTCTAAAAATGAGCCTCCGAATCGTTGCCGCTCTGGCAGTGACGTTTCTCGCAGGGTGCGCCAGTTTGCGCACGGTCGAAACGGATCGCTCAGGTTCTCTCCAGCCGAATCGCTCTGTGGAGCAAGGCCGGGAGATCTACTATCGGGCCTGCACCGCCTGCCATTCTGCCGATCCAGTCTCCGCCTACTCTCTAGCGGAATGGAGCGAGATCGTGGACTCGATGGCGCCCCGCGCCAAACTCGACGAGCAACGCCAAGCGGCTCTCCTAGCATATATCGCCGCCGTGGCTAGGGGGGCGACAAACTAGCTAATAGAGCATACTTTCCTCAGGCGGATCAACAGCTTCGATCGCCCGGGCTTTCAGCACGGCCACGGTCCGACCGTTCTCCACCGGGAAAGTGATCTCGCCAATCACTTTGGTCCACGTCATCTCGCCGACCTGGGACGGAAGCGCCTGGGAAACATCGCGCTCCACGAGCAGCGAAACCGGCTGAGCGTCGGCGGCGCAGCACGTCATGAAAAGGCGCACCAGCTTGAAACGGTTTCCCAGCGGATTGTTAGTTTTCGCGGGCATAAACTGGCCGATGATTTCGGCGGACTTCCCCGCAAACGGCTTCCGCAAGGTTGGCTCCTCCGCCGCATAAAGCAGGTCTGCCACGTTGACCTGGATGTTTCCATTGGCATCCGGCTTAAAAAAATCCGCCGCCGACGCATCCTCTGTCGGCGGCCGGTTGGAAACGTTCGCCGAATCGGAAGAGCCGGGCTGCGCTGCCGGAGTCGGAGGAATCGAGCCTGGAGCTATTTTCGAAAACTTATCCGCCAGACCCGGCAGAGCGGCGGCCGTTTCGACAATTCCCCGAGTGGCGAGAAAATTGGCCCCATATGCGTCCCGGGTGAAGATCGTGGCAATCGCCAGCGGGAGCAGGAGCATGACCGGAAAAAACCACGTTCCCACTAGGGGCGAACGACTTTGCTCGGGACAATTTCCCACCACTCCGCACTCGCAGACGGCGGGCAATTTCCGGGTAAAGAAGAGCACAAGCGCGCAAGCTACCAGTAACGCCCCGGCCACTAAAACCTGCAAACGAAAGGACGGATGGAGAAAAGAATTCAGCCGACCGCTCGCATAGAAGTAGAGCAGGATGCCGCCCCATTCGAGCAGAATGACCGGAGCTAGTAGGCTGGCGAATTTGTTTTTCATGGCAGCGTCTGAGCGAGAAAAATACACAGCAACCCGATGCCCACAAACAGACTTGCAGCCATCACGACGGTGAATTGTTTCCGGAAAACCAATCCATACATCAGGAAAAGTTTCACGTCCATCATCGGGCCGAGCACCATAAAAGCGAGCTTCGCCGCGAGCGGAAACGCCACAAAATTGGCAGCAATAAACGCGTCGCTCGTGCTACAGAGAGAAATGATTGAGGCCAGTCCCGCGAGCGAGTAGGTGGCCAGCCAGAGATTGCCCGCGAGCGGCAGGATGACCTGCTCGCGATTAACCGCCGTGTTGAAGACTGCAGCGAGCATCGCGCCTGCGACGAGGTAAAATGCGACGTCGAGAAAATCGAAGGAAGCCGTGCGCAAGGCAGCGAGGCAGCGACTGCCAAAAGTGACTTTCGGTTCAGTCAGATCATCCAACGTCGCTGCGTCATCCGGCTCGGCAGCAAGAAAGCCGGTCGTGCGCGTCGATCCTGTCTCGAGCAGGCCTGGAAGCAAGATGGCCTCCTTGCGAAGCCGCAGCACCATCCCGCCCGCGAAGCAGGCCACTCCAAATCCGAGAAGCATCCGAAAGGCCAGCACGGTGGCCGGGTCCTGCCCGCGAAAAGCCGCATAGGTACTAAGAGCCACCACCGGATTAATGATCGGCGAGGCGAGCAAATAGGTCACCGCCGGGGCAATCGGCAGTCCTTTTTTTAGCATTCGGCGGATGACCGGGATGACGCCGCACTCGCACATCGGCAGAAAGAATCCAAGAACGCCGGCTGCGGCGATGGCCAACGCGGGATTTTTCGGCAACCAGCGTTCCAAGGCCTGGGACGGCAGAAAGGCATCGATGAATCCAGAAATGAGCGTCCCGAGGAACAGATAGGGAACGGCCTCAAAAAGCACGCTAAGAAACGAAATACTGAAGTCGTGCGCGTTGAATGAAAACCAACTCATGAATTGGGGAGCAGTGTCGCACGAACCCAGCCGCACGCAATTCGCCCGATCATTCCGCGAGCATCCCCGCCGCGTGCTCCTGTGCGCGCTCCGGCGTTACGAGTTCCCAGCGAGCGCGGTTGCGAAACCAGGTGAGCTGCCGTTTCGCATACTGCCGGGTGGCGATAATGATTCGCTCCAAGCCTTCCGCACGAGTGATTTTGCCTGCCAAAAATGCCTCAATCTCGGCTAGCCCGATCGCTTGACCACAGGTCTGCCCGCGCAGTCCGAGACGCTGCACCTCCTCGATCGCTCCCTCCTCTAGCATCCTCAAGGCGCGGCTCGCGATCCGCTCGAGCAAGGTCTCTCTGGCCGGATTTAACACGAGACCACGAACCGAAAAATCCGGTTGCCGCGCCGAGTCGGCGAACGGACGTCCCGTTCCAACGATCACCTCAATCGCCCGCTGGACGCGGCGCGGATTTCGTAAATCGACCGTCGCGGCGGCGGCAGGATCGCGCTCCCGCAACTCGGCGACCAGATCGGGTAAAGCCATCTCCCTCAACCGGCTTCGCAACTCCGGAGGCGGCGCGGGCGATTCGGCCAATCCATCGAAAAGCGCCTCCAAATAAAATCCCGCCCCGCCCACCACCACGATTCGTTTTTTCCGAAGGCGGATCTCCGCGATGGAGACGGATGCGAGCCGGGCAAAATCGGCCGCACTGAAATCCTCCGTCGGATCTAGCAGGTTCACCAAATGATGCGGCACTCGCGTCTGTTGATCAGCAGACGGCTGCGCTGTCAGCACTGCCAATCCACGATAAATTTGATAGGCATCCGCGCTCACGATCTCCGCGTCCCAGTTCTCAGCTAGCTCGATCGCAAAGTCCGATTTACCGCCTGCCGTCGGGCCAGCGACAACAAAAACATCGTTCCATTTTCCCATTAAAGTTTCCCGCCTCCTCCGGCCCGCTTGCTCACTGCCCCAATCTGTGTTAATACTCCCGTCCTCCGGCACCGAAGCGTGCCATTCTCACTGGGCAGGAAATTTTCCGGCGCGACAGATGGCCACGGTTTGGGTGCTGGTTCCTTGACAAAGACTCTGCCCTTTCGCACGCGAGCACTCGGCTCCCGAGGAAATGCGGCGGATTCAGCATCCCATATGCGCCTTGTCATTTCTCACCAATAGATGAATCAAGTCATGAATGAAAATAGTTCGCATCAAAATCGCGGCCCTCAGCGCCGTGGACAACGCGGTGGACGCCGTCGCAACGACTCCCGCGGACCTCGCAATAACTCCGGTGAATCGCGCCAAGGCAAAGATCGGTCCCCTTACGGAGGCCGCGATCAACGCCAGAAACCGCTAACCCTCTGGCAGAAAATTGTCGGTTTCTTCACCGGCAAAGCCAAGGCTCCGGCCGCCATCGAAAACACCGCCGACCAACCGCGCTCGGTCCATCCGGCCCACCGCGGAGCAACCAACTCGGGTCGGCCCTCCGACAGCTATCGCCGTTTGGAAAATCCACCGACCGGCAACGAGTCGCGCGCCGAAGATCCCGCACCCCGCGAAGAGCGAGTCCGGGAACCACGCAAAGCCGAGATCCTCGAAGTCACCACCCCGCGGCTTTACGTCGGGAACCTCTCGTTCGACGCCACTGAAAGCGATCTCGCCGATCTCTTTAACGGAGTCGGAAAAGTTCGCAACGCCGAGGTCGTGAGCAATAACTACACGCAGAAATCAAAGGGCTTTGCCTTCGTCACCATGGAAACCGTGGACGAAGCCAAACGCGCCGTCACCGAACTCCACGATAAGGAGTTCATGAACCGGAAACTCATCGTCAGCGGGGCTAAGCCCAACGACCGCCCTTTCGCCTAAGATCAGCTGATTAACAGAAAACCCGTCATCACCCGATGACGGGTTTTTTTGTCTTACGATCAGCCCCGCAAAAAAATCGCCACCCGCGCCCGCTTTCCAGCGTAACGAATCCACCCATGCCGCAAATTCTTCTCCCACTCCTCGCCGCGCTCGGCTACGCCCTCGCCAGCCTCGCGCTCAAACGCAGTCTCTGGTTCGGCATTGGAAGTTGGCGCACCACTTTTGTGGTTAATCTCATGGCTGGTCTGCTCTTTCTTCCGCTCCTCGCTTGGGGCGGACACTGGGTTGGATGGAGAGAAATTTATCAACCACTCCTTACCGGCTTCGGATTTTTCATCGGACAAATTTTCACCTTCCGAGCAATCGCACGAGGCGATGTCTCAATTGTCACGCCCGTGCTAGGTCTTAAATCGATGCTCATCGCTTTCATCTGCGCGATTTTTTTGCGGGAGAAAATTCCTACCGGTTGGTGGCTCGCCTCCGCCCTTTGCGTAGTCGCCGTTGCGCTGCTAGCCGATCGAACGCCATCGCGGGTCAGGAACGTCAGCGAGACGGCCCTCCTCGCTTTTCTCAGTGCCATCGCCTTCTCGCTGACCGACGTGATGGTGCAACACTGGGCGCCGCTGTGGGGCCCAGGTTATTTTATCCCGATGATGTTTGGCACGGTTGCGTTGCTCTCGTTTTCGCTCATCCCCGTCTTTAGCCAGCCGCTCCGGCAAATCCCTTGGGCCGGTTGGAAATGGCTTCTCGCTGGGGCCGTTATGCTCAGCGGCCAGGCGCTTTTAATGGCCTGCGCGATCAGTATTTACGGGCACGCCACCGCGATCAATATCGTGTATAGCAGCCGCGGAGTCTGGACGATTGTCCTCGTCTGGATCGTCGGTCATTGGTTCAGAACCGAGGAGCGGCATCTCGGACGTGGCATCCTCACGCGACGGTTGATCGGCGCCGCTTTGTTAGTTCTCGCGATCGCCTTGCTTTGAGGAGAGCCCCAACTCGCGCTCCATCACCCGGATAAAATCTGCCTCGCCTGAGGGCAGTCCGTGCAGAATATGTCGGTCGCCGACGAGCAATTTCGGAAGCTTCGGAGTGTCCTTAGAAAAACTCACCCAATCGGCTATGTTAGCTTGCAACAAGTCCCGGATCCACGGGTCCGCCAGAGCGGCGGCCAATTCTTCGGGAGAAATGAATTTTTTGCTCAGCTCTCGCGCGCCCGCCTCACCCGCCGGGGGCAAGGTTAACAAGGCGTGATGAAACGCCGGAAACGAGTCCGGCTTCTTTTTCCAGACCGCCAAGGCGATCCGCGCCATGGCGCAACTCCCCGGATGCGTGTCCGCTGAGGGCTCGAGGTGCGAATTACACTCGCGGTCGAGCGGGACCGGCATTACTAACATCGCGATCTCGTGTGGATGCCGCGCGATCAACGCGTCGAGATAGCGGGATAAAGTCCGGCAGGCGGGACATTGATAGTCGAGATACTCCACGAGGATATGCGGTGCGGTCGGATCGCCCAGGAGCGGAAGCGCGTTCACATCAAAAATCTTCCGGCCGCCCGCCATTTCCACCAAACGGCCGGAATGTGACGTGGGTGTTTGCTTCGGGCGGTCATTGTTTGAAGTGTTGGCCGACTCGAGCCGGTAGCCCAACGGGGCTGGCTCGAAAATCTGGATTGCCGCTAAGGCAACCGTGGCCACTAGGCCTTGGAGAAATCCCCTCCTCCAGACTGCTGGCTCGAGCGCGGCAGGCAGCAACGCCGTCACCCCAAAGGCAATGGTTAGCAGCCCCAGCGCGTGCGCCGCCATGCACCACGGACAAATTTGTCGAAGCACGCTGAGTTGCAAAAATACAAACCAAGCGGTTCCCCAGCCCAAAAGCCCAAGACCGGACACCAGGACAGCTTGCGCCCGGCGAAACATTCCGCCGAGCAGGAGGAGATAAACCAGCGATCCCAACACGGCTATCGGAACGCCGCCCACTCGCGACCAGCGCGATTGCAGCACCATCTCGCAACTGTCCCCGCAACCCGCCAACCCGTCCCCAGAGTGACGCAAGGCCATTACCAGCAAGAGAAGATTTGCTGCCAGCCCGAGCGCCACGCAGACCAAAAACCACCTGTTCGGGCCCGGATTGAATTGCCCGTCCGCCATCACGGAAGCGAAGCCCGAACGCGCATGAAACGGCGCGGATTCGCAGGGTCGATTGGTGTCCGGTCTCGCACGATCCAAACTGCAGGGTCACTCAGGATGACCTCGCTCGCACTGGTGCCGGAAAACCATGTTTGTAAATCTCCCGAAACCTCCACGACCAACGTAGCAGAACGATCCTTCAGCCGTGGCACCGACATTTCCAAATAATTTTTCCCGCCAGATTCGACGATCGAAACCGCGTTAGTAGCAGGCGCGTTCGCGTTCACTGGTGAGGTTCCGTAAACAAATTCCAACAGGTTAGGAATGAGGTCACCGTCTGGATCGTCGGTCGGCCCGTTAAGCGGATTGCCGACCAGAAATTCGGCCTGCCATTCCGCCCAGCTAACAGACGGCGCAGTCACGGTATTCACTGCCGCCGACCGCATTAAAAACGGAGAACCGGCCGGATTCACGGTCCCGAGAATGACCTCGTTAACCGATGCGACCTCCCAAGTGAGCCCGAGAGGATCAAATGGGTTTGGCGCGACCCATTTCCAATCGGTATTTCGGAAAAGGATCCACTCGCCCGCCGCGCTGCTTCCCGAGAAGCCCCAGATGTAGGCTTTTGCACCGACGGTAAAAGGCGCATAATTATTTTCGATGACGAAGGCGCTAGAAAATAGGTGGGTCGTGGAATTGTAGGTCGTCCGATCGGCGGGCACCCAGTTTGCGGTCCACGAGTCGGTGTTGTTCGAAGTCGGGATAAACCCGTTCGCGAAGACGCCCACTTCGAAGCGGAAGCTCTGGCTCATTGGCTGTCCGGCGCTGGTGAGATTGGTGGCGCCGCCCGCAGTCGAAGACCAACTCACATTCTCCGCCCGGAGGTTTCCAGTAAGCAGCAGCGGGAGCAGAAGCCACAGTGCGATCCAACGGCGTCCCAAGCCAAAGGAAACACAGCGGACGAGTGCAGTCATCAGACTGCGCTTCGACGTTTGCGCCAGACGAAAAAGCTAACAAGACCGCCGAAGCCCACGAGGAAGTTAGTGCCCGGCTCCGGAACGAATGTGTAAGTCTGAAGATTGGCGGAATCGTTCGGATTCGTATAAAGACCCGGTCCGCGCACGCCAGATTGACCGCCATATTTTGGCGTAGTGGACCCGAGGTCACTCAGCGCCCAATCAATCGGCTGGCTGTTATCGCAGCAGGTTGCAGCAGATTGCGGAAAAACCCAGCTCCCCGCGCTGGCGAGGAACCATTCGGTGCCCAATCCGGGAGGCGCATTGGTAACTTCGTTGCGCACCCAGATGTAAGCTTTGAGATTGGAGAAATCGATGTTGTCGGCTCCAGCGTAACTGCTCCGACCGTATTCGCTGGGAACCAGACTCCGAGAAATGACTGCGCTGCCGGTGAAATAGCCGAAATCTGGATTGAAGCTGGCTTGGTCAAACACCTTGAAGCGCGCAGCCCAAGTGTCGGTAGGAATGGAAGCGGGATCGACCTCGGTGCCGAATTGGTCAGTGAATACGCCTAGTTGGATGATGTAAGTACCCACCAAGGCCGTGCCAGTGCTAGTTACTAGAGTATCGAGAACGTTATCGCCCCAGTTGATGGTTTCTGCGGGACTAGGTAGAAGAAGTAGCCCCAGACAAAGACTGCTGATGCGAGCAAGTCCGCGTTTGCTAAATTTCAATTTCATGAGCCGCTCCAAAAACCATAGTCCCTGTAATTTGCACGCTAAGGAGTCCATGGACAAGGCTGAATATAGGCGGGCAGAGCCAACTTCGGATTGAGGAAAATACTGCGGTCGTCCAACAGAAGCGTAGCGGCATCCTGAGGGGTGAGCGACGCGTCCCCCACGCGGACCCATCGTTGAGTTGGCGCGACTGGGAAGGGCGAAAGCAGATAGTAAGTGGTGTAACCGCCTGTGTTGGCGACGGTGTCATTTTTCCAAAGAAGGAATTGATCCGCGAGGTTGAAGCCACGGTTCCCCACGAAGCCGGTCGTGGTGGTTAGGGAGCGGCTGGCGGCCGATTCGTCAACGGGATAGCCACCGCCGAAGAGATTGGCAGCCGCCCGCAGCGGAAATGCCATCCGCACCGAGCGCACCTCACCGAGTGCGAGCAGGGTGCCAACGGTTTGGCGGCAATTGATGAACGTGCCCTGTCCGGGTGGGATGACCGTCGCCCCCTTGTCGGCCAAGGTGGCATCGCCGACCAAGACCCACTTTGGTGAACCGCTGTTCAAGAAGAGCCAGTAATTTTGCCACGTGCCTCCGAGGTAGGTCTGCACCATATCGGCGGTCGATTGCAGATTCGACGCAGTGAATTTACTGATCGGGAAGATGCCAGCAAGCGTGCGATAGGAACGCAGGACGACCCGGTCGGCAGCGAGATTGGCGGGAGGCGGTCCGAGCAGGGTGTTGTAAGGAGCGGTGGCTGCGGTGAGGGACGCATCATTCGCCACTACGACGGTTCCAGCAGCGGCGGAGACGACGTCGAACCGTTGGCCGATGTTATCGCCGGCGAGCACTTCGAGGTAATAGGAGACGCCCGACTGGAGTAAGGTGCCAAGGTTAAACCCGCCCGCGCTGTTGGTCAGGATCACGTTCTGGCCGGAAACACTGTCCACCGTACCAACGAACTCAGTGCAATCGAGGAACGGATTGTTATAGGTGCGGCAGTTGATCGTGAGGTCGCTCTGGCGCCAACCGTGAACGGCGGTCGCAGCGGTGGCCTCGATCACCGTGTCGAAGTTGGCGTCGAGATCCACCCGGAGACGGACGAAACCCTTGGTGATACTGAGACCGGTAAGGGTCTGCAGGTTGGCAATGACCACGGTTTCCGATCCGTCGCCGTTGTCGGTGATCGTGGTGCTACCGGTTGGCAGGGTTACAGAGGACCAAGTGGTCGGGTTACCCAGCGTCGCGGCATATTCGAGAACGTAACGAACATCCGTCGCGCCACCCCGGGTGCGCATGAACATGCCGTTGATGCCACCCGTGCCGTTGACGGTGAGGCAGAACGTCTCGCCGACGCCGCTGTTAGGAGGCAGGCAAAGGGCGTATTCGAGCAGATTGCTGTTGCCATCGCCGTCCGGGTTGTCGTTGAAGCCATTCAGACCACCGAGCGGCCATTGAGTTTGCCAAGCCGACCAGGTGTCGGGGCACTCTTGGAGAAATTCTACAAAGGTGTTCCCGTTGTTAGCCTGACCGGCAGCGACCACGATGAGGGTGACGTCGCCGATGATGTTCTTGTTGCCGCCATCTTTGTCGGCGCGGCTACCGTAACCAGACGGTTGGGTTTCCACGACTTTATACGACCCGGGTGCAAGATTGGCGAAGGTGTAGCTTCCGTCGGCCGCAGTGGTCGTGGTGGTAACGGTCAAGCCGCCAGAGGTTTGGAGCGTGAGCGTGACACCCTGGATCGGGTTGTCGCCGACATTGTCATTATTGACATCAATCAATACGAAGCCTTTGATCGTGCCGGGAACGAAATAGCCGTCGGTGCCGCCGTTGACCGACTGACCCGCCAGCACAGTGAACGTCGTTGGATCATTGCCCTGAGTCTGGACATAGCCCGTGAGAACAAGCGCGGTGAAATCGGGATCGACCTCATCCACATTTGCGGTGGTAGATCCAGTCCGAACGACGGCCGTCCAATCACCCGCAGCGTTCGTGGCAACGGTTTGAGAGTAGCCACCTGCGTCGGTGATGAGCACATTAACGTTGGGGAGATTCGGCTCGCCACTGTCTTGTGTGCCGTTGCCGTTCGTGTCCACGTAGAGGTGACCGGTGGCCGTGCCCTGTGCGCGGACGCCAAAGTTAGCATTCGCGACGGAAACCGTCGTGGTGGCAACTGCGAGGCTACCGTCTGGAGTGCCATCGCTGCCGGTGCCAACGCCGAGTTTTTCCCCGGTGTTCACGTAGCCAGTTGGCAGGGTCACTGCCGGGGCGGCGCTGCCCACGACTCCTTGTGTGGTGCTAATGAGAACGGTGTAGCTGGTGCCCGGTGCCACCGTATTGAAGGTGTAGGCGCCACCGACCGGGACGGCCACGACCTGGGCCACATTTCCGCCACTGATCAGGTGAGCATAAAGTGCATTACTCAGATTTGTTCCCGTGCCATCGACCAAATTATTATCGAGAGCATTAGTGTCGTTGAAGACACTTCCGCTGATCCCAATGTTAGTGAACGGCATGGTGACGGTCGCGGCGCTGGATGTTTTACCCGCCGCATCCACCGCCGAGTAAGTGAAGGTCGCAGTGATCGCGCCATCGTTCGGATCAAGCCGAAGCAAACTTGCATTATAGCTCGGAATGTTTTGGTTCACAGTAACCAAGCTGCCGTTGTAGTAGAGCAGTCCGTTCGCGGGGAGCGTGTTAATCGTGAAGCTAGTGATCGACGCGTCTTCCGGATCGGTCGCCGTGAGAGTTGGAACAACAACTGTAGCTGTTCCCGCTGGATTGATTTGCGAGGCGGAACTGACGTTGTTGGCCGTTGGGGTGCGTTCGACGCCGAAGTTCGCATTCGCGATGGTCGTGGTGACGACCGCAACAGTCAGACTGCCGTTCGGTGGGCCGTCGTTGCCAGCTCCTGCACCAATGTTTTCACCCGTGTTGACCCAGCCAACAGCGAGAGCGGCGGCAGGTGCTGCGCTGCCAATCACGCCTTGGGTCGTGCTCAGAACCACCGTGTAAGTTGTGTTAGCGGCCACGGACACGAAGTTGTAGGCGCCAGCGGTGACGGTCGCCACCTGCGAGACGTTTCCACCCGTGACCAAGTTCGCATAAAGGGTCGGGCCAGCGTAAGCGGTTCCATCGACTGTGTTGACTGGTGTGCCGAGTAATCCGTTCGCGTCGTTGAAAACATTACCGCTCACCCCAACCGTCGTGAACGGCATGGTGACAGTCGCGGTGCTGGATGTTTTACCCGCCGCATCCACCGCCGAGTAAGTGAAGGTCGCAGTGATCGCGCCATCGTTCGGATCGAAGGTTAGTAACGTCGCGTTGTAACTGGCAAT